>JAILOS010000033.1 GCA_024690695.1 Oscillospiraceae bacterium | reverse complement strand
GGCCACGCTCACCGCCGTCACCGCGGCCACCGCTCCGGCGGCCGCGCGGCGGCAGCGCTTTTTGCCGGACTTTTCCGGCCCGCTTCCGGCGTTCACGAGACCGCCTTCGCCAGCGCGCGGGAGCCGCCCGCGGAGAGAATGTATTCCGTGCCGGAGGTCAGACCCTCGTCAAAGAGCCAGACCGTGTTGAAATCGTAGAAGGCATTGAGCGAGAAGAGCTCGGTTTTACCGAGCAGGATCTTCGCCGCGACGCCGCTCGCCCCGCCGGAGGAGAAGCGCAGGCAGGGCAGGGAGCTCGTCACGTTCAGCTGCTTGGAGAAGCTGCTGCCGATCGCGAAGAGCGAGCCGCCCTCGACCGTGAGGCCACGGCCTGCGTCGATCGGGTCTTCGCCCGCGCTGACGCGGATCTCGCCGCCGCGCACGGTTACCGCGCCGGTGGGCTCGTCGAAGCCCGTTCCCTTTTCGCCGGCCTTCAGGCCGTCCTCGGCGGCCGTCACGTTCACGACGCCGGACTCGAAGACCAGCTCCGTGACGGACTCCAGCCCGTCCTTCGCCGCGCGCACCGTGAGCTCGCAGTCGGCGACCGTGATCGTCTCGTGCGCGGCCAGGCCCTTCGCTGCCGCGGAGACCGCGCGCACGCTGCCGCCGGTGACGCTCAGGGGGCCGGCGCTGTGCAGCGCGTGATCCTGCGCCTCGACGTCCAGCGTGCCGCCGGACACCGTCAGCGCGGTTTTGGCCTTGAGACCCTTGCAGCTGAGCTCGTCCGGATCGCCCTTCGTGCGTACGCTGACCGAGCCGCCCGAGACCGTCAGCTCCGATTCGGCGCTCAGCCCGTCGCCCTGGCAGACTACCGAGACCGTGCCGCCCTCGACGTGCAGCCAGCCCTTGCCCTCTTTTTTGGCCGAGGTGGCCTTCACGCCGTCGTGGCCGGCCTCCACGGTGAGCGAGCCGCCCGTGATGCACACGGACTCGCTGCCGCGCACGCCGTTGTTGGCCGCCAGCACGGTGACCGTGCCGCCCTGCAGGTCGAGGTCGTCCTTGCAGACGATGCCGCTGTTGCGGTAGCCGTACACGGCGAGGCTGCCCTCGCCCTTGATGTCGAGGTCGTCCTCGGCGAAGATGGCCGCGCCCGTGGCCTGGTCGTTCCAGGCGGCCATGTCGGCCTCGACGCCGGAGCAGACGCGGTTGACGCTGCCGGCGGCGAGCACGATGTTGACGTTTTTGGCCTGCGCGACGTAAACGGCCGAGTCGCCCAGGCAGGTGACGTCCGCCCCGTCGAAGACGAGGGTGACGTTGCCGGGGATCTCCCCGGTGTTGACGATGAGCTGCCCGTCGTTGAGCGTCCCGCGCACGGCGTAGGTGCCGGGGGCGGTGACGGTGACGGTGCTGCCGCTGATGGCGACGCCGCCGCCGGGATAGCTGGCGCTGTCGCCCTCGAGCAGGATCACCGCGTCGGCCGGAGGCGTGGCCGCGGCCTGTTCGTCCCCGGGGGCCGGATCGCCGATCACGGGGTCGGCGCAGCCGGCGAGAGCCAGGGCCAGCAGAAGGACCAGAAGAAGAGCAAGACGTTTTTTCATGGTTTTTACCTCACAGCATCTCGCTGTCGTTGCAGCGGCCGCAGATGATGTTCAGATTGCCGTTGCGGCAGCGGATCGCGTCGATGAACTCCTTCGGCACCTCGGCGCTTTTCAGATAGATATCGTAGCTCAGCTCGTAGAGCGTGCCCATGTTTGTGGTCTTCACCTTGGTCAGCTCGTGCCGCACGGTGTACTTGGCGAACAGATCGTCGAACAGCCCGTCGTACTCGAGGTTCTCCGGGATCGTGATCTTCAGGTGCCGGTAGGCGCTGCTGACCTCGCCCAGACGCGCCAGCGCCAGCGCCAGCACGAAGACGGCCATCACGAGGAAGAACAGCGCCGCGACGCCGACGTAGCCCATGCCGCAGGCGAGGCCGATGGCCGTGGCCATGAAGATGCCGCAGATATCCTTCGCGGTGCCCGGCGCGCTGCGGAAGCGCACCAGCGAAAAGGTGCCCGCGACGGCGAGGCCCGCGCCGATGTTCCCGTTGACCATCATGATCACGAGCGTCACGATCGGCGGCAGCAGCGCCAGCGCGAGCGCCAGCGTCGTGCTGCTGCGGCTGCGGAAGGAAAAGACCAGCGCGGTCAGCACGCCGAGCACGATCGCGCCGCCGAGGCAGATCAGAAAGGCGAAAAGGGTGAGTTGGGCGCCAATAACGCTATTAAACACAGACAATCACTCCAATAAAGTATTTTTCAAGCAGATCGCGGGTGTAGCAGGTCCCGTATTTCGAGAAGCTGACCGGGAAGAGCGACAACTCGCTGAGAGCGTGGGCCAGCCAGACGGGGGCGGCCTGCGGGAATTTGATTTCCATCAGCACCTCGCCCGGGGCGGTGAGCGGGGCGCCGTCGCTGCCGGCGGTCAGGCTCAGCTCCGTGCCGCGCCAGCGCAGGTTCTCGTCGAAGGTGACGCGCAGCTCCGGCTCCTCGCGGTCGACCCAGGCGCTCCGGTCGCAGGCGATGAAGACCTTCGGGCCGACGGGGTTCGTTTTCAGAAAATAATCCACCTCGTGCAGGATCTGGCTGTCCTCGGCCGGATGCGCCTCGCCGCGCAGATAGCGCTCGGCCAGCTGCTCCGGCAGCTCGATGCGCCGCTTGTACACGACGCCCTTGTATTTCTTTTTCAGCTCTACGAAAACGGGGTCCTCCGGGCCGGGGACGTTGTAGCTGCGCAGCCGCAGCTTCTCCTTGTAGACCGGGCGGTCCAGCGAATGGCGGATCAGCGAAAAGTCGTCGCTGTCGTAATAGACGCTGCAGACGGTGCTTTGAAAATACCGGTCCGGCACCAGATGCTCCCGCAGCTTTTCCCACAGCGCCCCGTACTGCGAGGCGGAGAGCAGGTATTTTTTTTCGTAGCGCTTGAAGGTGAAAACGGTGTCTTTCATGGTCCTTCTCCCGCGCAAAAAAGACTTTACACTTTATCATACCTCATTCCGACCGTTTTTTCAATCATTCTTTGCGTTTTTTCCGCGGCGGCGGCTCGCCTTCCCCGCGGCCGCCCGGGCAAACTCCGCTTGACTTCTCCGCGCCTTTGGGTTTTAATTGAAGCGAAAGAGCCCATTTTTTAAGGATCGGAGTGGATTGCCCGCCATGAAAGTCGTTCTTGAGCATCTGACCAAAAGGTTCCCGAACCGCAACAAGAAAGAGCCGGACGTGATCGCCGTCAACGATTTCAACTTCGAGATCCCGGACGGCAAGCTGATCGGCCTGCTCGGCCCCTCCGGCTGCGGAAAAAGCACCACGCTCAACCTGATCTCCGGGCTGGAGACGCCCACCGAGGGAAAGATCTTCTTCGGCCAGGACGACGTGACCCGGCTCCCGCCGGAAAACCGCGGCGTCGGCCTTGTGTTCCAGAACTACGCGCTCTATCCCCACCTGACCGTGCGGCAGAACATCCTTTTCCCGCTGCAGAACCTGCGCGGCGAGGAAAAGCTGACGAAGCAGGAGATGCTGGACAAGGCCGAGGAGGCCGCGCGTCTCGTGCAGATCGAAAAGCTGATGGACCGCAAGCCCGGCGAGATGTCCGGCGGCCAGCAGCAGCGCGTCGCGATCGCCCGCGCGCTGGTCAAGCGGCCGCGGGTGCTGCTGCTCGACGAGCCGCTGTCGAACCTCGACGCGCGGCTGCGCCTGCAGACCCGCGAGGAGATCCGCCGCATCCAGCGCGAGACCGGCATCACGACCATCTTCGTCACCCACGACCAGGAGGAGGCCATGAGCATCTCCGACTTCATCGTTGTGATGAAGGACGGCGTCGTGCAGCAGATCGGACAGCCGCAGGCGGTCTACGACGAGCCGGCGAACCTCTTCGTCGCCCGCTTCCTCGGCACCCCGCCGATCAACGTCTTCCGGGGCGAGCTGAAAAACGGCGCGCTCTTCCTCGGCGAAGACCGCGTGCTGCGCCTGCGCTGCGCCGTCGAGGGAAACGTGCTGGTCGGCGTGCGGCCGGAGGGCTTCGTGCTGGGCAAAAACGGGCCTCTGCAGTGCGCGCTGCAGGCCGTGGAGGTCATGGGGCGCGACACCAGCGTCGTCTCCGTCCACCCGGCGGCCGAGGCCGCGATCCGCGCCATCATCCCCGCCGAGGAGCGCGGCGGCGCGAGCGGGGAGACCGTGCGCTTCTTCCTCAAGCCGAACAAGCTCTTCCTATTCGATGCCGAGAGCGGAGAGCGCATCCCCTTCGAGGCCGAATAAGGCGGAGGCGCGCATGGAAAAGAACAATCGGAAGGCCTGGCTCTACCTGCTGCCGGCCATCGCGTTTCTGGGCGTGTTCATGGTCTACCCGCTGTTCGACGTGCTGACCTATTCCTTCGAGGAGAAGTTCAACTTCGCCTCGCAGAGCTACACGGGCGTCGGCTGGTACAACTACGCGCACGTCCTGCGCGATCCCTTCTTCCTGCAGGCGGTGAAGAACACCTTCATCCTCGTCGTCATCACGGTGCCGCTGTCCACGGGCCTCGCGCTGCTGATCTCCCTGGGGCTGAGCGCGATCAAGCCCCTGCGCAAGGCCTATCAGACCGTGTTTTTCCTGCCCTACGTGACGAACACGCTGGCCGTCGGCCTCGTGTTCATGATCCTCTTCAAGCAGACGCCGGAGTCGCCGGGACTCGTCAACGTCCTGATCATGGCGCTCGGCGGCAGCGCCGTGGACTTCATCAGCGGCCCCTACTGGGCGAAGATGCTGGTGATGTGCCTGTACACGGTCTGGGTCGTGATGCCCTTCAAGATCCTGATCCTCACCAGCGCCCTGGCCTCGGTGAACCCGGACTACTACAAGGCCGCGCGGGTGGACGGCACGCCGCGCTGGCGCATCTTCACGCGCATCACCCTGCCGATGATCTCCCCGATGATCTTCTACCTCGTCATCACCGGCTTCATCGGCGCCTTCAAGGCCTATTCCGACGAGGTAGCCATCTTCGGCGTCAACCTCAACGAGGCCGGCATGAACACCATCGTCGGCTACGTCTACGACATGCTCTACGGCAACTCCGGCGGCTACCCGTCCTACGCCTCGGCCGCCGCGCTGATCCTGTTCGTCATCGTCTTCACGATCACGGTGATCAACCTGATGATCAGCCGCAAGAGCGTGAGAAGCTGAGGGGAGGGGCAAGAATGGATTACGAAACCGTCGAACGCCGGGCCAGAAGCGGCGAGCGGGCGCGCAAGACGCTGATCTACGCGCTGCTGACGCTCTGGGCGCTGATCGTGCTTTTCCCGTTCTACTGGATGCTGCTCAGCTCCGTCAAGAGCTACGGCGCCTACAGCGCCGAGCGTATCCCGGCCTTCTTCACGCTCAGCCCCACAGCGGAAAACTACGTCACCGCCTTCACCGGGGTGCCGCTGGCCCGCTATTTCAGCAACACGCTGATCTTCACCCTCGCGACCACCGCGATGATGCTCGCCGTGATCGTCTTCGCGGCCTACGCCTTCGCGCGGCTGAAATTCCGGGGGAAAAACCTGGTCTTCTCGCTGTTCCTCGCGCTGATGATGATCCCGAACGAGCTCGTCGTCATCACGAACTTCGTCACGATCACGCACTGGAACATGCGCAACACCTTCTGGGGCCTGATCCTGCCCTCGGTGACGAGCGTGTTCTATATCTACCTGCTCAAGGAGAACTTTGAGCAGATCCCCGAGGAGCTCTACAAGGCCGCGAAGGTCGACGGCACCTCCGACCTCAAGTACCTGTTCAAGGTCATGCTGCCGATCTGCCGGCCCACCGTCGTCACCGTCGTCATCCTCAAGGTCATCGAGTGCTGGAACAGCTACGTCTGGCCGCGCCTGATCACCGACGACAAGGCCTATTTCCTCGTGTCCAACGGCATCCAGGAGCTGCGGGAGAACGGCTTCGGCCGCGAAAACGTGCCGGCGATGATGGCCGCGGTCGTGGCCGTGTCGCTGCCGCTGATCATCCTGTTCCTGGTCTTCCGCAACAAGATCATGGAGGGCGTGTCGAGAGGAGGGACGAAGGGATGAGCCTTTTCAGAAAAGCGCTCGGGCTGCTGCTCGCGCTGGCGATGCTCTGCGCCCTCTCGGCCTGCCACGGCAAGCGCGCCGAGCCCGAGGCGGAGGGAAGCGCCCCGAAGGAGACCGTGCTGCCGGAGCCGGCCGCGGCCTTTGACGACAGCCGCCCGGTCGAGATCAAGTTCTGGGCCAAGAACGACACCAACAAGACCCAGATCGCCATCTATCAGAAGGCGAGGGACGAGTTCCAGGCGCTCTATCCCAACGTCACCGTCAAGCTGATCTTCTACACCGACTACGGCCGCATTTACAACGACGTCATCACGAACATCAACACCGGCACGACGCCGAACGTCTGCGTCACCTACCCGGACCATATCGCGACCTATATGACCGGCGAGGGCGTGATGCTGCCGCTCGACCGCTTCATGGACGACGCGCGCTACGGGCTCGGAGGCAGCGAGCTGCGCTTCGACGGGCCGACGAAGGACGAGATCGTGCCGCAGTTCCTGAGCGAATGCGTGCTGGACGGCCATACGTACGCGCTGCCCTTCATGCGCTCGACCGAGGCCTGCTACGTCAACAAGACCTATGTGGAAAAGCTCGGCTACGAGCTGCCGGAGGTGCTGACCTGGGACTTCGTCTGGGAGGTCTCGGAGAAGGCGCTGGAGAAGGAGGCCGACGGCGAGACCTTCAAGGTCAACGGCCAGAAGACGATTATCCCCTTCATCTACAAGTCCACCGACAACATGATGATCCAGATGCTCCGCCAGCGCGGCGCGGACTACTCGACGAGCGAGGGCGAGGTGCTGCTGTTCAACGACACGACGAAGGAGCTGCTGCTGGAGATCGCCGAGCACGCACGCAGCGGCGCCTTCGACACCTTCAAGCACGTCAGCTACCCCGCGAACTTCCTCAACGCCGGCCAGTGCATTTTTGCCGTGGACTCCACCGCCGGCGCGACCTGGATGGGCTCGGAGGCCCCGCTGGTGGACATCGCGCCCGACCGGCTGGTGCGCTTCGAGACCGAGCTGCGCCCCGTGCCGCAGTTCGACCCCGAACACCCGGTGATGATCTCGCAGGGGCCGTCGGTGTGTATTTTCAACAAGGCCGACGAGCAGGAGGTCCTGGCCTCGTGGCTGTTCGTGCAGTACTTGCTCTCCAACGAGGTGCAGCTGCCCTACGCCGAGACCGAGGGCTACGTCCCGGTGACGAGCAAGGCGCAGAACGACCCGGCTTACCTCGACTATCTCAGCCGCAGCGGCGAGGACGCCGATCATTACGCGATCAAGATCCGGGCCAGCGAGCTGCTGCTGGAAAACACCGCCAACACCTTCACGACGCCGGTGTTCAACGGCTCCGCCTCCGTGCGCGACGCGGCGGGACAGCTCATCGAGAGCGTGAATCTCTACCCCCGCCAGCACAAGGACAAGGAGGTCACCGAAAACACGATCCTCCAGATCTACAAGGACGTCGCGGCGCTGCACCGGCTGGAGAATTCGCTGGAAAGCGGGCCGCTGCCGCCGGGCTCCGTCGCGCTGCTGAGCGCGCTGGGCGCCGTGTGGGCGCTGATCGCTCTGGCGTCGCTGCGCCGTCTGATAAAAAAGAAACAGGCGGAAAAGAAGAGGAGCTCTTGATTTATTCACAGAAGAGCGTATAATACGAGATGGTGTTCTTCGGAACATACAACGATTGGGAGGACAATGAAAATGAAAAAGATCTTTGCGCTTCTGCTGGCTCTGTGCATGATCCTTGCGCTGGCCGCCTGCGGTCAGAAGCCGGAAGAGAACAAGGACGACGATCCGAAGTCCGAGGGCGTGATGACCTATGCCGAGTATATCGCCGCCGAGAAGGATTCCCCGGTCGTCATCGAGGCCTACGTTCAGGCGCATCAGTCCTGGTGGGCCGATAAGATCACGGTTTACGCCGCGGACAAGGACGGAGCCTACTTCATCTACAACATGACCTGCTCCGAGGAAGACGCCGCGAAGCTGGTCCCCGGCACGAAGATCAAGGTCACCGGCACCAAGACCGAGTGGTCCGGCGAGATTGAGATCGCCGAAGGCGCCACCTTCGAGATCCTCGAGGGCAAGACCTTCGTCGCCGAGCCCGCGGACGCCACCGCCGCGTGGGGCAACGTCGATGAAATGGCCAAGTTCATGAACCAGCTCGTCACCTTCAAGGGCGTGACGGTCGAGGCTTATGACGAAGCCGGCGCCGCCTTCGCCTACAAGGATCCCGAGAACCAGAGCGACGACCTGTACTTCAAGGTCAGCAAGGACGGCACGCCCTACGAGTTCTGCGTGGAGTTCTATCTCTGCGGCAAGGACACCGACGTCTACAAGGCTGTCGAGGCGCTGCAGGTCGGCGATGTGATCGACCTCGAGGGCTTCCTGTACTGGTACAACGGGCCCAACCTCCAGGCCACGGCTCTGACGGCCGCGAAGTAATCCGACCCGAAACAGAAAAAATGCCGCTGCCTTTATGGCAGCGGCATTTTTTGCGCGCGGGATGCCTCTGACGGGCGGATGAAACGCCTCCCCTGCAAGGGGAGGTGGGCTCGGCGGCGCCGCCGACAATGCCGGAGGGGTTTTGAAAGCCCTCAGTCGGCTGCGCCGACAGACCCAAAACCCCTTTCGGGGGAGCCTCAGGGGAACCATAGAAAAGCCGGGCGGGAGCAAGGTTTCCAAGAAGCCTTGCTCCCGCCCGGGCTGTTTTTTTCAACTTTTCCTTGTCATTCTGGGCGTCAGCGAAGAATCCGCAGCACAATGCGGAATGCTCCCTGCAGATCCTTCGTCGCCTGCGATCTCGCGGAAATGCCGCGGTGATCCCGTAGGGGCGACCCTTGCGGTCGCCCGCTGCCTTGGCGCCCGCAATCTCGCGGAAACGCCGCGGAGATCCCGTAGGGGCGGCTATCAGCCGCCCGCCAATGAAAACCTCGTCTCTTCTCCGTAGGGGCGACCCTTGCGGTCGCCCGCCCGCTGAAAAAGCCTTCCCCGTTAGCGGGGAAGGCAGAGAGAGCGCGGGACGTCGAGGACGCCGTCCCCTACGGAGAGGGGGCGAGGGCTGCGCAGGCGGGCCGCGTTCCCTTCTCGTTCCACCTCATCCGTCATCCGCCTTCCCCGCCGCGGCGGGGAAGGCTTTTTTCGCCGGTTTTTTATACTTATTACTTCCTCGTCACGCTCCAGCCGTAGCTGTTGTAGGAATTGATGTACATCTTGCCGTCCATCGTGATCGCGCGGACGGTGTACCAGTACTTCACGCCCTTCTTGGCCGTCTTGTCGATGTAATTCGTACCCTGCACGTCCGCGATGGCCTCCCACTGGCCGCCCTCGGTCTTGCGGAAGACGCGGAAGTTTTTCGCGCCGGCGGGCTTCGACCAGACGAGCTTGACGCCGTTCGTCACGTTCCCGAGCGCGGTGATCTTCGCCATCGCAATGTAGGTGCAGGTGCGGGGATTCCCCTGCGCGCTGCAGATGCGGCCGTTCGAGTCGACGCATTGAAAAGCAAAAACGACGAATAAAGAAACGACGAATAAAGATCCAATGCGAAGGCCGCGATAAACGGAACCGCATTGGATTCGTGCTTTTTATGGGGGAAAACGAGCTTCATCCAAAATCCGGCAAACGAGAAAAAAGCTGGAAGCCGGTCTCCGCACGCCGCGCGAAGGCCGTTTTTCCCAAAATCCGGCAGGCTGAGAGATTATTCCGCGCGTTTTTTTCATGCCGCCGCACATACTGAACAGGCATGGGCGGCGTTTTGTTTTTCAGCGACAAAAGCCGTTTTTGCGGCTCCGGCGGGCCGCCGCCGGGGCGATTTCAAGCGGAAAGGGTGAGGGGCATGAAACATGGGATAACGGCGGCGCTGTGCTGCCTGCTGCTGCTGGCGACGCCCGTCTGCGCCTGCGCGAGAGAGCTGGCTGTCGGCGGCCAGGCCGTGGGGATCGATCTCAGGACGCAGGGCGTGCTCGTCGCGGGGCTGGCGGAGGTGGAGACCGCCGACGGACTTTGTTCCCCGGCGCGCGAGGCCGGGCTGTGCGAGGGCGACCGCATTCTGCGGCTGGACGGACGGGCGATCAACAGCGCGACCGAGCTGATCGACGCGATCGCCGCGCTTCGGGGTCGGGAAACCGAGCTGACGGCGCTGCGCGGCGGGCGAGAGCTGAAGCTGCGCCTGCAGCCGGCGCTGTCGTCGGACGGGCGCTGGATGCTGGGCATGTGGCTGCGCGACGGGAGCACCGGCATCGGCACGCTGACCTTTTACGACCCCGAGACCGGGGTCTACGGCGCGCTGGGCCACGCCGTCTGCGAGCTCGACGGCTCGCCGCTGCCGCCGCTGCTGGACGGGAGCATCACCGACGCGCAGATCGTGGACGTGATCAAAGGCGCGAGCGGCGAACCCGGCGAGCTGAACGGCTGCGCCGATCCGGGGCGCGTGCTCGGGCGCGTGGAGCGCAACACCGAGCAGGGACTGTTCGGCCCGGCGGCCTGCGTGCTCGGCGGACAGGCGGCGGAGACCGGCGAGGCCGTGCCCGGCCCGGCGGTAATCCGCACGACGCTGTCCGGACACGAGGTCGGAGAATACACGGTGGAGATCCGGCGCGTGTACGCGGAGGGAGGCGTGCAGCGGCTGCTGCTGGCCGTGACGGATCCGGAGCTGCTCGAGCGGGCGGGCGGCATCGTGCAGGGCATGAGCGGCAGCCCGATCCTGCAGAACGGCCGCCTCGTCGGCGCGGTGACGCATGTGTTGGTCAGCGATCCGGGGCGGGGCTACGGGATCGGCATCCGGGATATGCTGGCGGCCGCCGGCATCGCCGGGGAGCAGGCGGCGTAAAGCCGCGCGGGAAACGCGCCCGTTTTTAACGAGGGCTGAAAAAAACCGGGCGGACGCAGGGGCTTTTGAAACCCCGCGTCCGCCCGGAGACTATTCGGAAAACGCCGTTTCCGCCCGTCCCGCGCCGGTCTACAGGCGCATGGCCTGGCGGCAGTAATAGTTGAAGCGCCGCTCTCGCTCGAGCGTGGTGGCGTCCATGTGCCCGGGCCAGACCTCGTAATCCCCCGGCAGGGAGCAGAGCTTTTTCAGGCTCGCCAGCTCCTCGTCCGTGCTGCCGCCCGACAGATCGGTGCGCCCGCAGCTTCCGCGAAACAGCGTGTCGCCGGTGAAGAGCGCCTCGCCGCAGCGCAGACTGACGCTGCCCGGCGTGTGTCCCGGCGTCGCCAGCACCTCGAAGCGAAGCCCCGGCAGCTCCACCGCGTCGCCCTCGTCGTAGTACGCGCCGTTCTCCGGCAGCGTGAAGGGAAGGTGCGCGTCGCGCCCGCCGAGATCGTCGCGCCGGTTCATATAGACCTTCGCCCCGGTCTCCTCCGCCACGGCGGCGACCGCGCCGACGTGGTCGAAATGGCCGTGCGTCAGCAGGATCGCCCGGCACTGCAGGCGGTTTTCCTCGAGATAGTCCAGGATCGTGTTGCTCTCGTCGCCGGGATCGATCACCGCGCAGACGAGCGAGGCCTCGTCGGAGACGACGTAGCAGTTCGTCTCCAGCTGGCCGACGGGCAGGGTCTTGATCAGCATGTTACAGTTCCTCCGTATCCAGCAGGATCGTCACCGGTCCGTCGTTCTGCGAGCGGACCTGCATATCGGCGCCGAAGCGCCCGGTCGAGACCCGGAAGCCCCGTTCCCGGCACAGCGCCGCGACCGCCTCGTAAAGCGGGATCGCCGTATCGGGCCGCGCGGCCAGCGAAAAGCCGGGACGGCGGGAGCGGCAGTCGGCGAAGAGCGTGAACTGGCTGACGATCAGCAGCTCCGCGCCCGCGTCGGCGGGGTTGACGTTCATCTTTCCGTTTTCGTCCTCGAAGATCCGCAGCCCGCAGAGCTTGTCGGCGATCTTCTCGGCCTCGCGCATCGTATCCTCGCGGTGCACGCCCAGCAGCACCAGCAGCCCGACGCCGATCTTCGCGGTGATTGCGCCCTCGATCTCGACCGAGGCGTTTTTGACTCTCGTTACCACGGCGCGCATCGTCTCACCTCCCGTTGCGGCGCACTTCCGTCACGCCGCGGATGCCGCGCAGCCTGCCGATGATCACGCGCAGCTCCGAGACGTGCCTGACCTCGAGCGTCAGGTGGATCTGCGCCAGGCCGGCGTTGTCGCGGGCGTTGAGCGTGCGCACCTTGGCGTTGAGACCGTTGAGCACGGTGGCCACGTCCATCACGAGGCCCGAGCGGTCCTTGGCGAAGATTTCGAGCGCGGTGATGTAGCTCTCGGTGATCTGGTCGGCCCAGGATACCTCGATCCAGCGCCCGTCGCCGGGCTCGCGGCTGAGGCGGCTGCGGTAGTTTTCGCAGTCCTGCCGGTGGATCGACACGCCCTGCCCGCGGGTGATGAAGCCGACGATGTCGTCGCCCGGCACCGGGGTGCAGCAGCGGGAGAATTTCACGAGGCAGTTGTCCAGCCCCGCGACCAGCACGCCCTGCACGGGCTTGCCCTCCTTGCGCGCGGCCTGCTGCTCGCGCCGCTCGGCGGCCTGCGCGACCTTGTCGAGGGCGGTTTTCTTCTCGGTCCTGGCGCTGCGGGCCAGCTCGTCGCGGATGCGGTTGGCGGCGCGCTCGGCGGTGAGCCCGCCGTAGCCGACGGCGGCGAAGAGGTCGTCCACGCCCGCAAAGCACAGACGCTTGAGGATCGGCGCCATGATCTCGTCGTCCAGCGCGTCCTCGAGCGCATAGCCGTTGTGCCGCAGCTCGTCGGCGAGCGCCTCGCGCCCGCGCTGGATATTCTCGTCGCGGCGTTCCTTTTTGAACCACTGCTTGATCTTCGTGCGGGCCGAGCCGCTCTTGGCCACGTTCAGCCAGTCTCGGCTGGGACCGGACGCGGACTTCGAGGTGCGGATCTCGACGATGTCGCCGTTCTGCAGCGCGGTGTCGAAGGTCACGATGCGGCCGTTGACGCTCGCGCCGACCATGTGGTTGCCGATGTCGGAGTGGATGCTGTAGGCGAAGTCGATCGGCGTCGCGCCGGCGGGGAGGTTGATGACGTCGCCCTTCGGCGAGAAGACGAAGACCTCGTCGGCGAACATGTCGATCTTCAGGTTGTGGAAAAAGTCCTGCGCGTCGGATTCCTGCTGGCTTTCCAGCAGGCGGCGCACCCAGGCAAACTTGTCCTCGTCGCCCTCGCGCAGCGCGCTGCTGCTCTCGCCCATCTTGTATTTCCAGTGCGCCGCGACGCCGTATTCGGCGGTGTGGTGCATCTCCCAGGTGCGGGTCTGCACCTCGAAGGGGATGCCCTCCGAGCCGATGACGGTGGTGTGCACGCTCTGGTACATGTTGGGCTTCGGCGTGGAGATATAGTCCTTGAAGCGCCCGGGCACGGGCTTGAACATGTCGTGGATGATGCCGAGGACGTTGTAGCAGTCCGGGATCGTGTCAACGATCACGCGGAAGGCGCACAGATCGAAGATCCCGTCCAGATTCAGCTTCTGGGCGTACATCTTGCGGTAGATGCTGTAGACGTGCTTGATGCGGCTGAAGATCGAAGCATGGATGCCCTCCTCGTCCAGGCGCTTCTGGATCTTGAGCTTGACGGAGCTCATGAAGGCCTCGAGCTGGGGCATCTTCTCCTCCAGCGTCTGCGTGATCTCGCGGTAGCCGTCCGGGTCGAGGTACTGCAGGGCCAGATCCTCCAGCTCCCACTTGGCGCGCTGCATGCCCAGCCGGTGGGCCAGCGGCGCGTAGATCTCCATCGTCTCCAGCGACTTGCTGCGCTGCTTCTCGGCGGACTGGTAGGCCATCGTGCGCATGTTGTGCAGGCGGTCGGCGATCTTGATGAGGATCACGCGGATGTCCTTGGCCATCGCCATGAGCATCTTGCGCAGGTTCTCCATCTGCTCGTCTTCCTTGCTGGTGTACTGCACGCGCGTCAGCTTCGTGACGCCGTCGACGATGTCGGCCACGGCGGGCCCGAAGGCCTTCTGCAGCTCCTCGCGGGTCATGTCGGTGTCCTCGATCACGTCGTGCAGCAGCGCCGCGACGACCGAATCCTCGTCCAGCCCGAAATCCACCGCGATCTGCGCGGTGGCTACGCAGTGGGTCACGTAGGGAGAGCCGTCCTTGCGCTTCTGACCCTCGTGGGCGCGCCTGGCCGTCTCGTAGGCGGAGCGGATGCGGGCAAGATCCATCGGATGCCCGATCGAGCGCAGACGGTTCTCCAGATCAACGTACATTGCGTCCGGATCGAGCGGCTCGTGCATCGCGCCGGTTTTTTGCAGCATATCGTCCATCGTCGTGTCCTCTCCCAAACGGAATGCGGCTCAGCAGCCGCGCAGCAGACGCATCAGGGGCGTCGCGTCCAGATCGACCTTTTCGCGCGAGGGGAAGGGCTTCGCCCCGAAAAGCGCCTGCCCCGGAGCCTCGAGCAGGCCCGCCTCGCGCAGCACGCGCAGGCACAGGCAGAAGCACTCCGGCTCCATGCCCTCCGGACGCTGCGAGAGCGCCTCCTCGACGGTCCCGCCGAGCGCGAAGCCCTCTTTCTCCACGAGTCTCCAGACCCGGATGAATTCTCCGCGGTCGGGCAGCCAGGGCGCGGCGGCCCAGAGCGCCTCCGTCTCGCCGCGCAGCAGCGAGGCGCAGAGCTCCCCGCAGCGGTGCGGCCGCGCCGCGGAGACCAGCAGCTGCACGCTGCGTCTTCCGCGGAAATCGTTGATCTGCGGGGTGAAGGCGAGATCCGCCCGTTCGCCCTCGCGCAATCCCAGCTCCTGGGCCGTGTGCGAGAAGAAAATGCCCTCGAAGCTCACGCCGCGCAGGCTGACGCGCAGGCGCAGGTGCTTGCCGCCGCCCACGGCGCTGAGCGCCTCCACGGTCACGCCGGACAGGCACAGCACCGGGCGCGGGTTTTCGCTGCCGTAGGGCTCCAGCTCGTCGAGCGAGAGGACGTTTTCCTCGCTCAGCCAGGACGGCTCCGTGATCAGCAGGTCGCAGAGCACCTCCGGCGCGGGCGCGGGCCTGTTGCGCAGGTAGTAGTCGCGCAGGGCCGCGCGGAACTCGTCCACCCGGTCGGCGCGCAGATTCAGCCCCGCAGCCAGCGCGTGGCCGCCGAAGCCGGTCAGACAGTCGGAGCAGGCGCTGAGAGCCTCGAAGAGATTGAAGCCGGCGCAGCTGCGGCAGGAGCCCTTGCCGTGGTCGCCGCTGAGGCAGATCATCACGGTGGGCAGCGAATACTGCTCGGCCAGGCGCGAAGCGGCGATGCCGATCACGCCCTGGTGCCAGCGATCGCTGGCCAGCACGATCGGCCCGTCGGGCGGCTGCTTTTCCAGCATCCGGCTCGCCTCGAGCCAGATCTCGTTTTCGATGCTCTGGCGTTTGCGGTTGAGCTCGCACAGCGCCGCGGCCAGCTCGTCGGCCTCGGCGGGGTCTTCGGTCAGCAGCAGGCGCAGAGCCAGATCGGTCTGCCCGAGACGCCCGGCGGCATTGAGCCGCGGGGCGACGCCGAAGCCGATCGACGAGGCCGTGAGGTGCTCGATGTCGACTCCTGCGTGTCCGAGCATCGCGGCGAAGCCCAGCCGCGGGCTGCGCCGCAGCTTTTCCAGGCCCATCCGCACGAGCGTGCGGTTTTCGTCCAGCAGCGGCATCACGTCTGCCACGGTGCCGACCGCGACGAGGTCGGCGCAGCGCTCGAGCACGGAGCGGCTGTCGCCCTCGCAGGCGCAGGCCAGCTTGAGCGCGACGCCCACGCCCGCGAGACAGGCGTTGGGATAGGTCTCGCCCTCCTGCTTCGGATCGACGACCGCGCAGGCCTCCGGCAGGGGCCCCGCGCCGCACTCGTGGTGGTCGGTGATGACGACGTCCATCCCGAGCGAGCGCGCGAAGGCGACCTCCTCCGCCGCGGTGATGCCGCAGTCGACGGAGATCAGCAGCTCAACGCCCTGCCCGTGCAGCGCCTCGACGGCGGTGCAGTTGAGCCCGTAGCCCTCGCCGTCGCGGCTCGGGATATAGGGGATGCAGCGCAGGCCCTTGCTCTTCAGATAATCGGTCAGCAGGCAGGTGGCGGTGATGCCGTCCACGTCGTAATCGCCGTAGACCGCCACGGTTTCTTTGTTTTTGATCGCGCGCCGCAGTCTCTCTGCGGCGGCGGCCATGCCCTTCATGCGCAGGGGATCGTGCAGCGTCTCCTCGCCGCCGTCGAGCAGACGCCGCGCCTGCTCCGGCGTGACGACGCCGCGCAGCTTCAGCACCGCGGCCAGCAGCGGGGGATAGCCGGACGCGAGCAGCGCCTCCGGCGCTTCGGGACGCTCATAGGGGATCAGCCAGATTTTTTCTTTCATTTCCTCTTCCGCCAACATTTTTTTGAATAAGTTATTATAACAGACAATGTCTGTCAATTCAAGACTTCCCCGGTCGGAAAAGCGCCGCTTTGCGCCGGTGAATTGACATTGCCGGCTTCTTGGGGTAAACTATGGGCGCGGGATGCGCTCCCGCAGTCCGCAAAAGGAGGAAAAGCGCCCGTGACCGCCGAAAAGAAACTGCCGAAGCCTCTGCTGGAGAGGGCGTATCTGCTGCTGCTCGCGCTCGCTTCGTTCGAGGCCTTCTGGGGCACTACGATGATCCCCGCGCAGCCGACGCGCGCGATGCGCCTCGGCCTGCTCGCGCTCTGCGCGCTCGTCGTCGCGCTGCGGCTGCTGTTCGGCGAGGGAAGGAGCCCGGCGCGTCTGGCCGCTGCCGCGGCGGTGCTGGCGCTGTTCGCCTGGGACCAGTGGGTGCTGCGCGGCGAGCAGTGGTTCCTGCTGGAGCTGGCGCTCTTCGCTGTCGGCGCGCGCGGCGTGCCCTTCCGCAAAATCGTAAAAACCTATCTCGCAGCCACGCTGCCGCTGCTGCTGGTCACGATGGCCCTCTCGCTGAGCGGGGCGATCGAAAACCTCGTCTATCTGCGCAGGGGCGTCGAGCGCTACGCCTTCGGCATCTGCTACCCGACGGATTTCTGCGCCCACGTCTTTTTCCTCACGGCCTGCGCCGTCTGGCTGCGCGCCGGGAAGCAGCGCTGGATCGAGATCGCGATGCTGCCCGCGCTGGCCGCCTTCTGCATGGTCTTCTGCGAGGCGCGCAACACCGTGCTGTGCCTGTGCCTGCTCACGGCCGGCCTGGTCTACTGCAAGCTCCGCCGGTCCTTCGCCGCGAAAAAGGGGCGGGAGTACCGGATGAACGGGGCCGTGAGCGCGCTGCTCGCGGCCGCGGCGCCGCTGCTGGCGGCGGGGATGATCGCGCTGACGCTGGCCTATACGCCGGATTCGCCGTGGATGCAGAAGCTCGACGCGGTGTTCGCCACGCGCCTGTCGCTCGGGCGCGAGGCCTTCGACAGCTATCCGGTGCCGCTGCTGGCCCAGCTCGTCTATATGCGCGGCCTCGGCAGCACGCACGAGTACGAGGGCGCGTATTTCTGGCTGGACAGCTCCTATATCAACGTCCTGCTGCGGCTCGGCCTGCCGGTGCTGCTGCTCGCGCTCGGCGTGCTGGTGTACTGCGCGCTGCGGCAGCGGAAGCTCGGCGCCTGGGAGCGGCTCGGCCTGCTTGCGGTGATCGCGCTGCAGTGCACGGTGGAGCACCATCTGATCGAGCTGGCGTACCATCCCTTCCTGCTGCTGGCCCTCGCCGGAGACGGGGAGGAGCCGACGGCTGGTGAGGAGCGGCTGTAGGGGACGGCGTCCCGTTTTCCTGCGCGAACCTCACGTCCTCCCCGTAGGGGACGGCGTCCTCGACGTCCCGTTTTCCTGCGCGAACCGCGCCCTCACCCCGTAGGGGCGGCTATCAGCCGCCCGCCGGATTGTCATCCTGAGGAGCCGCAGGCGACGAAGGATCTGCTGCAGATTCTTCGCTGACGCTCAGAATGACAAGCCGGATTTGACAAACAAAACCAGCGAGGCGAAACCGGGTTTTCCCGATTTCGCCTCGCTGCTGCGTTGTATACGGTTTTTCGAGTGGCCGTGCCGCCGAAACGCCGGCGGGCGTTTCGATCCGCCAGGACCTGCCTCTTGTTTTCTGCACGAAACGATGCTATACTGACACTGGCGCAGTCTGCGACCGTTTTTCAACAAGGCCGGGGATCAAATTATGCTGAAAAAACTGAAAAAGCATCAGTTTCTTTTCGAAGAGCTGGTCAAAAGGGATTTCAAGAAAAAATACAAGCGCACGGTGCTCGGCATGGCGTGGAGCATTATCTCCCCGCTGCTGATGCTGCTGGTGATGAAGCTGGTGTTCACCCAGTTCTTCGGGCGGACGATGCAGCACTATATCATCTACCTCTTCTGCGGCAACCTCGTTTTCTCCTATTTCAACGAGTCCACGACCCAGGGCATGACCTCCCTGATGGGCAACGCCGCGATCTTTACGAAGGTCAACGTGCCGAAATACCTGTTCCTGCTGTCGAAAAACATGCAGACGCTGATCAATTTCGGCCTCACGCTGTGCGTCTTTTTCATCTTCTGCATCTTTGACCACATCGTGTTCACCTGGAAATTCGTGCTGCTGCTGGTGCCGATCTGCCTGCTGGTGCTTTTCAATATCGGCATGGGGCTGATCCTCTCGGCGCTGTTCGTCTTTTTCCGGGATATCCAGTATCTCTGGTCGGTGTTCACAGTGCTGCTGATGTACATGTCCGCGATCTTCTACTCGATCGACGCCTACAGCCCCGAGGTGCAGAACCTGTTTTTGCTCAACCCGGTCTATCTCTTCATCCGCTATTTCCGCAAGATCGTCATCGAGGCCACGATCCCGACCGTCTGGTTCCACCTGCTGATGCTGGCGGACGTGCTGATCGCGCTCGGGCTCGGCAGCTTCATGTACAAGAAATTCAACACCCGTTTTCTGTATTACGTCTGACGGAGGAGACTATGAGCGTTCTGGAAGTGAAAAACGTCTCCATCCGCTACATCACGGGAGACTTTAAGGAGATCGGCCTCAAGGAGTATCTGCTGCGCCGCATCACGGGCAACTATCAGGTGCGCGAGTTCTGGGCCGACCGCGACGTCAGCTTCACGCTGGAAAAGGGCGACATGCTGGGCATCGTCGGCTCCAACGGCGCGGGCAAATCCACGCTGCTCAAGGCGATCTCCGGCATCATGGAGCCGACGAAGGGCAGCGTTCGCCGCGAAGGGAACGTCGTGGCGCTGCTGGAGCTGGGCTCCGGCTTCGACGGAGAGCTGACCGTGCGCGAAAACGCCTATCTGCGCGGCGCGATGCTGGGCTACACGAGGCGCTACATGGACGAGACCTACGAGCAGATCATCGACTTTGCCGAGCTGCGGGAGTTTCAGGACAGGCCCTTCAAGCAGCTCTCCTCCGGCATGAAGTCCCGCCTCGCCTTCTCGATCGCGAGCCTCGTCGATCCGGATATCCTGATCCTCGACGAGGTGCTCTCGGTGGGCGACGGCGCCTTCCGCAAAAAGAGCGAGAAGAAAATGCGCGAGATCATCTCCGGCGGCGCGACGACGATCCTCGTCTCCCACTCGCTGAGCCAGGTTCGGGAGCTGTGCAGCAAGGTGCTCTGGCTCCACCGGGGCCGGCAGATCGAATTCGGGACCGACGTGCAGGGCATCTGCGACCGCTATCAGGAGTTCCTGGACGGAAAAAGAAAAATCTCGGTTTAGGAGCCGTCTATGATCAAAGAGAATCAACAACTGCTCAACCGGCTGAACGTGCTCAGCGACGCGGCCATGATCTTTCTGACCTTTCCCGCGGCCTTCTGGCTGCGCTTCTACGTGCTGCCGAACGGCGTGATCAGCGTGCCGATGAGCTCTTATTACTGGACGGGCGCGGCCTACACGCTGCTCCAGCTCTTCACCTTCGCCGCCTTCGGGCTGTACCGTTCGTTCCGGCACGTGCGGCTGCGCAGGGAGCTGCCGCTGCTGTGGGCGGCCTGCCTGCTGGACCTGGCGATCATGCTCAGCTGGCTCTTCCTCAGCCACGCCGACCACTATTCCCGCGAGGCGCTCGGCGTCGCCTTCCTGCTGGCGCTGCTGCTGCTGAGCGGCAAGCGCTATATCCTGCGCAAGACGCTGCGCCGCCTGCGCCAGAAGGGCTATAACCTCAAGCACGTCGTGCTGATCGGCGACAGCCCGATGGCCCGCCGCTACGCCGACGAGATCGAAAACGACCGCGAGCTGGGCTATCATCTGCTGGGCTACGTTTCCGCCGCGCCCGCGGAGGGCTGGGAGGAGACCTGGCTCGGCGATTACGGCGCGCTCGAGACCGTGCTGGACGAGAAGCGCCCGGACGAGGTCGTGTCCGCGGTGCGCATGGCCGACTACGACCGCACCGGCGCGATCATCGCCGCCTGCGAAAAGACCGGCTCGCGCCTGTCGATCATCCCGTTTTACTCGGAGTTCATGGCTTCGCGGCCGAATTTCGACGACCTCAACGGGCTGCCGCTGCTGAACATCCGCTACATTCCGCTGGAGAACTGGGCCAACGCCTTTATCAAGCGCGCGATGGATCTCGTCGGTTCGGCGCTGATCCTGCTGCTTTTCTCGCCGCTGATGCTTTTCTGCGCGATCGGCGTGAAGCTCTCGTCGCCGGGGCCGGTCATCTTCCGGCAGGAGCGCGTGGGGCTCAACAAAAAGCCCTTTATGATGTACAAGTTCCGCTCCATGCGCGTCAACGACGAGGAGAACACCGCCTGGAGCGGCAAAACGGACGACCGCCGCACCCGCTTCGGCTCCTTCCTGCGCAAGTACTCGCTGGACGAGTTCCCCCAGTTCTGGAATGTGCTGAAGGGGGACATGAGCCTCGTCGGCCCGCGGCCGGAGCTGCCGTTCTTCGTCGACCGCTTCAAGGAGGAGGTCCCGCTGTACATGGTCAAGCACCAGGTGCGCCCGGGCATCACCGGCTGGGCGCAGGTCAACGGCCTGCGGGGCGACACCTCGATCAAAGAGCGCATCGAGCACGACCTGTATTACATCGAAAACTGGAGTCTCGGCTTTGACCTCAAGATCCTCTGGATGACTGTGTTCGGGGGCAAGTTCAAGAACGAGGAAGTCTGACGGGAGGGCGCTCCGTGGAACGCAAGCTGCTGTTCACCGCCTCTTCGCGGGTACATATCACGAATTTTCACCTGCCGTATCTGCGCGCCCTGGCCGAGGACGGCTGGACGGTCGACGTCGCCTGCGCCGATCCGGGCGAGACCGTGCCGGGGGCAAGGCGCATGATCGCGCTGCCGCTGAAAAAGCAGATCCGCGCGCCGCAGAATTTTGCCGCGGCCGCGCAGCTTCGCCGCCTGATCCGCGCCGAGGGCTACGAGCTGGTCGTCACGCACACCTCGCTCGCGGCCTTTTTCACGCGTCTGGCGCTCAAGGGCCTGCCGCGGCGGCCGAAGCTCGTCAACATGGTGCACGGCTATCTCTTCGACGACGGGACGAACGCGGCGAAGCGGCGGCTGCTGCTGGATGCCGAGCGGCTCACCGCCCCGGAGACCGACCTGCTGCTGACGATGAACGCCTGGGACGAAGCGCTGGCAAGACGGTATCGGCTCGGCGCGCGTATCGAGCGCATCCCCGGCGTCGGCGTGGATTTCTCGCGCCTTGCGGCCGCCCCCGGGGCGGGAAGCGAGCTGCGCGAGCGGCTGGGTGTCCCGGAGGACGCCTTCGTGCTGCTGTACGCGGCGGAGTTTTCCGCGCGCAAGAGCCAGGCGGTGCTGATCCGGGCGCTGAGCGAGCTGCCGGAGCGGGCCGTGCTGGCGCTGCCCGGCAGCGGCGCGCTGCTGCGCAGCTGCGAGGCGCTGGCCGAGGAGCTCGGGCTCTCCGGCCGGGTGCTCTTCCCCGGGCAGGTCGCCGGGATCGGCGCCTGGTACGCGATGGCGGACGCCGCCGTGACGGCGAGCCGCAGCGAGGGCCTTCCCTTCAACGTCATGGAGGCGATGGCCGCGCGCCGGCCCGTCGTCGCCAGCGCCGTCAAGGGCCACGCCGATCTGATCCGCGACGGGGAAAACGGCTTCCTCTATCCGTACGGGGACGCCTCCGCCTGCGCGAAAAAGATCACGCGGCTGATGGAGGAGCGCGCGCTGGCCGAGCGCTTTGCCGACCGCGCCGCGCGGGACGCGGAGGCGTACAGCCTCGAGCGGGTCTTCCCGCTCGTCATGGAGCAGTACCGCTCGCTCGTCCCGGTCCCGGCCGGATTGACAAAAGAAGACAATTCCCCTATAATAAATTAGTTGTTTGACTGCAAAATCTCTGCGCGGCGGCGCGGAACAACCAGGAGGAAGACATGAAGGGTATCATTCTTGCGGGAGGAGCGGGCACCCGCCTCTATCCTCTCACGCTCGTGACGAGCAAGCAGCTTCTGCCGGTCTACGACAAGCCCATGATCTATTACCCCCTCTCCACGCTGATGCTGGCCGGGATCCGCGAGATCCTGATCATCTCCACCGAGGCGGACACCCCGCGCTACCGCGACCTGCTGGGCGACGGCAGCCATTTCGGCATCTCGCTGAGCTATAAGGTTCAGCCCTCGCCGGACGGGCTGGCCCAGGCCTTCCTGATCGGCGAGGAATTTCTCGCCGGCGGCCCCGGCGCGATGATCCTCGGCGACAACATCTTCTACGGCAGCGGCTTCGGCAAGCTCCTGCGCAGCGCGGTGAAGAACGCGGAGGTCAACGGCCGCGCCACCGTCTTCGGCTACTACGTCAACGATCCCGAGCGCTTCGGCATCGTGGAGTTCGACGAAAAGGGCCGGGTCGTCTCCGTGGAGGAAAAGCCCAGGAACCCCAAGAGCAACTACGCGATCACCGGACTTTACTTCTATCCCGCCGGCGTCAGCGAGCTGGCCCACGGCGTCACGCCGTCCTGGCGCGGCGAGCTGGAGATCACGACGCTCAACGACATGTATCTGCAGCGCGGCAAGCTGGACGTGCAGCTCCTCGGCCGCGGCTACGCCTGGCTCGACACCGGCACGATGGACAGCCTCTTCGAGGCGGGCGACTTCGTGCGCATGATCGAGACGCGGCAGGGCGTGAACATCTCCGCCCCGGAGGAGATCGCCTTCCGCAACGGCTGGATCTCCCGCGAGCGGCTGTACGAGGTGGCCGCGAAATACGGCAAATCTCCCTACGGCGAACACCTGCGCACCGTCGCCGAGGGCAAGATCCTTTGATCGAAGGGAGGAATCGCCTTATGACCGTCATCGTCACCGGCGGCGCCGGCTTTATCGGCTCCAATTATATCTTCTACCATCTCCGGGAGCACCCGGAGGACCGGATCGTCTGCCTGGACAAGCTGACCTACGCCGGCAATCTCTCCACGCTCGCGCCGGTCATGGAGCTGCCCAACTTCCGCTTCGTCAAGGAGGACATCTGCGACCGCGAGGCCGTGTTCAACCTGTTTGAAGAGGAAAAGCCCGATCTCGTCATCAACTTCGCGGCCGAGAGCCACGTCGACCGCTCCATCGAAAACCCCGGCGTCTTCCTGCAGACCAACATCATCGGCACGGCGACGCTGATGGACGCCTGCCGCTGCTTCGGCATCGGGCGCTACCACCAGGTCTCGACCGACGAGGTCTACGGCGACCTGCCGCTCGACCGGCCGGATCTCTTCTTCACCGAGGAGACCCCGATCCGCACCAGCAGCCCCTACAGCAGCTCGAAGGCGAGCGCCGACCTGCTGGCGATGGCCTACCACCGCACCTACGGCCTGCCGGTGAGCATCAGCCGCTGCTCCAACAACTACGGGCCCTACCAGTTCCCCGAGAAGCTGATCCCGCTGATGATCGCCAACTGCCTCGCGGAAAAGCCCCTGCCGGTCTACGGGCAGGGCCTCAACGTGCGCGACTGGCTGTACGTCGAGGACCACTGCAAGGCCATTGATCTCGTCGTGCGCGGCGGCCGCGTCGGCGAGGTGTACAACATCGGCGGGCACAACGAGATGCGCAACATCGACATCGTGCGCCTGATCTGCCATGAGCTCGGCAAGAGCGAAGAGCTGATCACCTACGTGGCCGACCGCAAGGGTCACGACATGCGCTATGCGATCGACCCGGGCAAGATCCACGGCGAGCTCGGCTGGCTGCCGGAGACGAGGTTTGCCGAGGGCATCCGGCAGACGATCCGCTGGTATCTGGAAAACCGCTCCTGGTGGGAGACCATCGTCAGCGGCGAATACCGGAACTACTACGAGAGGATGTACGGCGGGCGCTGAGCGGCCGGAAGGGAACGGCATGAACTTTATCGAAACGAAGATCAAAGACCTTTATATCGTCGAGCCGAAGGTTTTCGGCGATCACCGGGGCTTTTTCATGGAGAGCTGGTCGAAAAAGGCCTTCGAGGCCGCCGGGCTGCACTACGATTTCGTGCAGGACAACCACTCCTCCTCCACCGTGAAGGGGACGCTGCGCGGCGTGCACTTCCAGCGCGGGGACAAGGCGCAGGCCAAGCTCGTGCGCTGCGTCGCCGGCGCGGTGCTGGACGTGGCGGTGGATCTGCGGCCGCAGAGCCCCACCTACAGGCAGTGGGTCGCCGTCGAGCTCTCGGCGGACAACAAGCGCCAGCTTCTGATCCCACGCGGCTTCGGCCACGGCTTCGTCACGCTGACGGACCGCGTGGAATTTCTCTACAAGGCCGACAACCCCTATGCGCCCGAGGCCGACGGCGGCATCCGCTGGAACGACCCGGAGCTCGCGATCGACTGGGGCGTCGAAAACCCCATCCTCTCCGAAAAGGACGCCCGCGCGCCTTTTTTGAAGGACGCCGTCACCGGCTTCTGACCGGAGACTTATGGACGGAGAAATCACGGTCAGCGTGATTGTGCTGGCCTACAACTGCGAAAAAACCATAGCGCAGACGCTGGAGAGCATCCTCTCCCAGGAGACCTCTTTCACCTTTGAGATCCTGGTCGGCAACGACGCGTCTGAAGACCGCACAGGGCAGATCGCGGCGCAGTTCGCCGCGGCCTGCCCCACGCGCGTTTTCTGCGTCGACCGCGCAAGCAACGTCGGCGCGTCCTACAACGCCTACGATCTGCTGCTGCGCTGCCGCGGGAAGTATCTGGCCTTCTGCGAGGGGGACGATTACTGGCTCGACGCGCACAAGCTGCAAAAGCAGGTGGAGTATCTCGAGGCGCACCCGGAAAAGATCGGCTGCACGCACCGCTGCCTGCTGGTCGACGACGCCGGAAGGCCCCTGCGCCGGCAGCGTCTGCCCTGGGTGCGGGTCAAGGAGCGCTTCACCTTCCGGGATTTCAGCGGCGGCCGCTTTCTCCCCGGACAGACGGCCACCGTCGTCAAGCGCAACATCTTCCGCGGCGACGCGGAGGACTGGACGCTGCTCTACCGATGCAGCCGCCATATCTCCGACCGCGTTTCGACGGAGATGTATCTGCTGCGGGGCGATTTCGGCCGCGTGCCGGGCACGCTCAGCGCCTACCGGATGAAGAGCGTCCACGGCGGGCAGAACCTCACCTCCCGCCAGTTCAAGGACAATCCGCGCAAATGTGAGGACGAGCTCCGCATGACCGAGGCGCTGGAGGCCTACGCCTCTGAAAAGCTCGGACGCGCGGTGCGCTTTACGAAAAAGCGCAGCGATATCCTGCGCGGTGCGCTCGTGCGCGCCCTGCGGACGCGGCGCCCCGGGGACGCGGCCTTTGCCCGCGCGCTGGCGAAGGAGAGCCGGGCCGGAGAGTGGCTGTTTTTGCCGGTCTCCTTCGCCAGCGCGCTGATCGACCGCATTTTCTGATGGGAGGACGAGTGATGGAATATCTGCACGTGATCCCGGCCAGCACCGGCCGGACCGTGGATTTCCTCCGCTGCATGGAGGAGCGCTTCGACCTGTCGGAGCACCGCTTTCTGACGCTGATCTCGCGCGCCGGCCTGATCAAGGGCTGCCCGGGGCTGCTGGAGTTTCCGTTCGTGGAGACGCTGGAGAGCCGGGGCGGGCCGTTCAGGCGCCTGCGGAACGCGCTGGCTCTGCGCAGAAGGCTGCGGAAGGCGGACGTGATCGTCTGGCACGGCCTGCGCAGCAACGGCGGCAAATTCGCCTTTGCCCTGATGCTCGACCCGGCGCTGTGCCGCCGCTCGGTGTGGATCGAGGACGGCGTGGACGAGGAGAGCTGGACGCAGTACGGCAGCCGGCTCAAGCGCTGGATCTTCAACTGCGCGCAGCGCTTCGTCCGCCGGCGCATCCCCGTGCTCGGGGAGAGCTTCCCGGGCAACGGAAGCTACGCGCTCTCGTGCTGGCCGGACAAGCGCGTGTTCGACACGCCCTATCCGCCGGGCGCGGAGCTGGCCGCGCTGGCCGCCGAGCGCCGGGCAAGCGGCGCCGTGCCGGGGGTCGAGCCCTATCTGCGCTGGAAGGCGGAGCGCGATGAAGCCGCCGCCGAAGCGGAAGCCGCCGGAGAAGAGGGCGCGATCGACGCCGCCGCCGAAAAAGAGCAGGCCCTGCCGATCGAGCCGCTGCGTCCGCGGGAGCGGCCGCTGGTACAGATCGGCATGAACGCCCAGGCGCTCAACCGGCACAACCGCGCCTTCCGGGCGCTGGCTCCCTTTGCCGAAGAACCGTTTTACTTCGTGATCCCGACGGGCTTCTGCCTCCCCTCGCGCCGCGTCGAGGCCGGCGCCGCCGCCTACAAGGCCACGCTGCGCAGGCAGTCCCGGCGTCTGGGCGAGAAGCGCCTGTTCCCCGGGCGGAAGGTCTCGCCCCCGGCCTACGGGGCCTATCTGCGGCGGCTGAACGCCGCGGTCTTCGCCGGCAGCCACGCGGTGGCGAGCGACTATCTGCTGCTGCTGCTGTGCGCCGGGGTCAAGCTCTATCTGCCGGAGGACTCCTTCCTCTACGCGGAGCTTCGCGCGCGGGGCGTGCGGGTGCACCGGCTGGAGGAGCTCAAGGGCGCCGGGGCGGAGGAGCTGGTCGCTCCCGATCCGGACGAGCCGCTGCCGCCGGAGCTGGCAAAGTATCTGGACGAGGACTATATCGCCGACTGCTGGCGCAGGCTCTTTGAGGCCTTGAGAAAGGGAGGGGACGGCAAATGAGATTTCTCCACGTTTTCGGCCCCGACACGAAAAACACCTACGGGATCCTCTCGCAGCTGTATTCCCACTGCGACCCGGAGGAGCACCGCTTCCTGATCGCCGCCTACGCCTCCGCGAAGACCCGCTTTCCGAAGCTGGAGGAGTTCCCGGCGCTGCTGTTCATCCCCGAGGAGAGCGGGCGGCTCGGCCGCATCCGCTTTTTCCAGAAGCAGCTCGACGAGGCGGACGTCGTCATCTGGCACAGCCTCTATTTCACGACGCAGAAATACCTGTATTTTCTGTACGTCAACCGGAAATACCTGAAAAAATCCGTCTGGATCGAGTGGGGCGCCGATTTGTATCTCTGGCAGTACGACGCGGGCAGCCTCAAGGGCCGGATCAAGAACCATATCAACGGCGCCGTCCGGCGGGCCATGCCGCGCGTCGGCTGCTGCTTCCCGGTCGACGAGATCGAGGTGCACCGCCAGTTCGGCGAGGGCGTGCAGTGCTTCTACACGCCGCTGGCCAACCCGAAGAAGGAGGCCACGGGCCTCATCGAGCAGATCGAGGCCTCGAGGCCCGAGGGCGAGCCGGACCCGGACCGCCGCATCCAGGTGCAGATCGCGCACAACTCCTTCCAGTTCAACAACCACGTCCGCATCATCGAGCGGCTGCGGCACTTCAAGGACGAAAACGTCCGCTTCATCCTCCCGCTGAGCTACGGCATATACGGCATCAACGGGCAGTACGGCGGCGTGAAATACCGTGACGCGGTGATCAAGTACGCCCGGGAGGCGCTCGGGAAAAACAAGGTCGCGGTCATCAAGAAGAACATCCCCTTTGACAGCTATATCCGCTTCTTGTGGAACATCGACGTCGTCGTGTTCGACTTCGACCGCCCCTGCGGGCTCGGCACGCTGCGGATCCTGCTGCTGATGGGCAAGAAGATCTTCCTGCCCGCCGGCACGCCCTACTATGATTTTCTGGTCTCGAAGGGCCTGCCGATCTTCGACACCAACGCGATCCGGCGCATGAGCTGGGAGGAGTTCACGGCCCCGCCGGTCTACACGACGAAGGAATGGGTTTATTCCTACATGAACAACGACGACGTGATCCGGCACTGGCTGGAGATGTTCGAGACGCTGAAACAGCAGAAAGAGAGAGGAGAGCTCTGAGCATGAAGAAACTGATGGTCGTCGGCGCGACGCTTACGCAGGTCCCGCTGATCCGCACGGGCAAAAGGCTCGGTTATCATACGATCGTCGCGGGCATCCGCGGCAACTATCCCGGCATCGAGGAGGCGGACGAGGCCTGCTTCGTCGATATCCGCGACCCGAAGGCGGTGCTGGAGCAGGCCCGCGCCCTGCAGATCGACGGCATCGCCACCTGCTGCATGGACCTCGGCGTGCGCGCCGTGGGATACGTCTGCGAGCAGATGGGCCTGTGCGGGCTCAGCGAGCGGGCAGCGCTGCTGAGCAACCAGAAGCTCGCGATGAAGGACGCCTTCATCGCCGGCGGCGTCAAAACCCCGGCCTACCGCAGGGTCAGCGGCGAGGAAGAGCTGCTGCGCGCCTGGGAGGAGCTGCCGCATCCGGTGATCCTCAAGGCGGTGGACCTGCAGGCCAGCCGCGGCATCTACGTCTGCGAGACGCTCGACGCGCTGCGCGAGGCCTTTTCTCAGGCCATGGCGCTCACGCGCGAGCCCTTCTGTCTGGTCGAGCAGTTCGTCAGAGGCATCGACATCGGCGCCCAGGCCTTCGTCTATCGCGGCGAGATCCTCTTCATCCTGCCGCACAACGACGAGGTCTACACCGGCAGCGCCAACAAGCCGATCGGCCACTCCGCGCCGCTGATCGCCTCCGCGGAGATCACGGCGGAGACGAAGCGCCAGTGCGAGCTCGCGATCCGCGCGATCGGCCTCGACAACTGCGCCGTCAACATCGACCTCATCAAGGCCGACGACGGGCAGGTCTACATGATCGAGCTCACCGGCCGCGCCGGCGCGACCTGCCTGCCGGAGCTCGTCAGCCTCTATTACGGCGTCGATTACTACGAGATGATCGTGCGCATGGCGATGGGCGAGGATCCCCGCGAGGTCTTCAACGCGCGTCCCGGAACCGAAACGGCCAACGCCTCGCGCTTCCTGATGGCGGAGGAGGACGGCGTCGTCGAGTCCGTCTCCTGCGAGGCCGCGGGCGACGATATCGCGCTGCTGGAGCTGTACGTCGGCCCCGGCGACACGGTACGCCGCTTCGAGGACGGCAAGGACCGCATCGGCCAGGCCGTCGTCACCGGCAGGACCGTGCAGGACTGCTTCCGGCGGCTGGACGAAATCTCCGCCGCGCTGAAGCTGGAGCTGCGGCGCTGAGTTTTTGAAAACCCGCTCTTGACAGCGGGGAAGAGCGTGCTATTATGATAAAAGCCGTTTTCCGGTCGGCCGGAAAGCGCCGGAAAGGAGGCGGCCGCCTTGAAGCTCGGAATCATGCAGCCGTATTTTTTCCCGTATCTGGGATACTGGCAGCTGATGAACGCCGTCGACCGCTACGTCATTTACGACGACGTGAATTTCATCAAGGGCGGGCGCATCAACCGCAACGCGATCCTGACCAACGGCCAGGCGCACAACATCAACCTCCCGCTGCTCGGCGCGAGCCCCAACAAGCATATCAACGAGGTCGGCGTCAACTGCGACCCGATCCAGCAGCGCAAGCTCCTGGAGACGCTCCGGGCCTGCTACGCCCGCGCCCCCTATTACCGCGAGGCGCTGCCGGTGCTGGAAAAGGTGCTGACGCAGCAGGAGGACAATCTCGGCCGCTATCTGACTTTCCAGATGCGCGTGATGGCCGATTTCCTCGGCATGGACACCGAGCTGATCGTCTCGTCGGAGCTGGAAAAGGACACAGCGCTCAAGGCGGAGAACAAGGTGCTGCATATCTGCTCGCTGCTCGGCGCGACGGAGTATTACAATTCCGTCTCCGGCATCCCGCTTTACGAGCCGCACCGCGCGCGCTTCGAGGCCGCCGGGATCGAGCTGCGCTTCCCGCGCATGCGCCCGGTGACGTACAGGCAGTACAAAAACGATTTTGTTCCCAATCTCTCCATCATCGACGTGATGATGTTCTGTTCGCGGCAGGAATGCCGGGCGCTGCTGAAGGAATTCGACTTCGTCGAAGCGGAGGAGCGCCGCCGCATCCTGGCGGAAAGCGAATGACCGCGGACCAATTACGACAGGAGGTATCCCCATGATCAACGTATTTCAGCCCTCTCTGGGCAAGGAAGAGCTCGCGCGGATCGAAAAAGTCTTCGCGTCCAACTGGCTGGGCAAGGGCAAGGAGAACGAGGCCTTTGAAACGGGCTTTGCCGCCCATCTCGGCGTCGGCCGCGAGCATGTCTTCACGACCAACTGCTGCACCGAGGGCCTGTTCGCCTCGATGCACGCCTTCGATATCGGCCCCGGCGACGAGGTCATTCTGCCCTCGATCAGCTTCGTCGGCTCCGGCAACGCCGTCTGCGCCTGCGGAGCGAAGCTGGTGCTCTGCGACGTAGACCCCCGCACGCTCAACGCCACTGCCGCCGAGATCGAAAAGAAGATCACGCCGAAGACGAAGGCCGTGCTGCTGATCCACTACGGCGGCATCCCCTGCGAGATGGACGAGATCCTGGCGCTCGCGGACAGACACGGCATCAAGGTCATCGAGGACAGCGCCTGCTCGGTCTACTCCACCTACAAAGGCCGCGCCTGCGGCACGATCGGCGACATGGGCATGTGGTCCTTCGACGCGATGAAGATCCTCGTCTGCGGCGACGGCTCGATGCTCTACTTCAAAGACCCCGAGCTGAAGACCGCGATGGAGAAGTGGCTGTACTTCGGCCTCGAGAGCAAGAGCGGCTATTCCAACTCCGTGGACAAGAAGTGGTGGGAGTACGACGTGTCCTCCTTCGGCCACCGCGCGATCATGAACGACGTCACCGCCGCGATGGCGAACGTCCAACTTGAGAAGCTCCCGGGCTTCATCGCCCGCCGCAAGGCCATCCACGACCGCTATGACGAGCTGCTGGGCGATCTGAAGTGGCTCGACCTGCCCGATCCGCTGCCCGAATACTGCCGCGGGACCTATTACTTCTACCACATCCAGGTCAAGGACAACGACCGCGACCTGCTGGCCAAGTTCCTGCGCGAGAACGGCGTGTACACTACCTTCCGCTACTTCCCGCTGCACCGCGTGAAGCACTACGGCGTCGAGGGCAGCTTCCCGAACGCCGATTACGCCGCCGACCACACGCTCTGCATCCCGATCCACCAGTCGCTGACCGACGCCGAGGTCGGGCAGATCGCCGCGCTGATCCGCGCCTACGGCGAGCAGACCGGCAAGGCCTGAGACCATGGACAGATTCATTCCGATCGACCGCTGTGCCTCGGCGCCCGGCCGCAAAATCGCCATTATCGGCGTCGGCCATGTCGGCGCCTCCATCGCCTACGCGCTGACGCTGCGCAGCATCGCGGCCGAGATCGTGCTCATTAACCGCAACCGCGAGCGAGCCCGCGGCGAAGCGATGGATATCCGCCACGGCATCCCCTTCATGGGCACCTCGTCGGTCCGCGTCGGCGATTATGAAGACTGCAGCGACAGCGGGCTCATCATCATCACCGCCGGGCGCAATCGCCGCCCGGGCGAGACGCGCATCAACCTCATCGCCGACAACGCCGCGGTGATGGACAGCGTCCTCTCGCAGATCGAGCCTTATTACAACGGCGCGCCGATCCTGATCGTCACGAACCCGGTGGACGTGATGGTGGCCTACTGCGACCGCCGTCTCGGCGGGGCGCGCGGCGCCGTCTTCGGCACCGGCTGCATTCTCGACTCCTCGCGCTTCGTGCGCCAGGTGGCGGACTACGTGGGCCTCAGCACCGGCGTCGTCAACGGCTGCGTCGTCGGCGAGCACGGCGATTCGCAGATCCCGATCTGGAGCCGGCTCACCGTGGGCGGCATTCCGGCGGAGGAATACTGTGCGGGGATGGAGCTGCCCTGGGGCGAGGAGCAGAAGCGGCGCATCGCCGAGGAAGTCAAGACGATGGGCGCGCAGATCATCGCCGCCAAGGGCATGACGCACTACGGCATCGCCACCTGCGTGGGTCTGCTGGCCGACGCGGTGATCAACCGCCGGCCGACGATCGCCTCCGTCTCCAGCCCGCTGGCCGGAGAATACGGCATCGAGGGCGTGGCGCTCAGCGTCCCGTCCATCGTCAGCGCGGGCGGCGTCGAGCGGCGCATCGAGGAAAAGTGGAGCGCCGACGAGATGGAGCGCTTCTACCGCAGCGCGGAGGCGCTGCGAAAGGCGCTGCAAAGTCTCGCATGAGCTATACGGCAAACCGGCTTCCCGGAGCTTCCCGGGAGGCCGGTTTTGCTTTGTTGACAGTGCCGGAGAAGACAGCTATAATACAATTAAGAAAGTCTGTGCCTCAAAGGAGGAGCTAACGATGAAGTTCAAGAGGATCCTGTCGCTGCTGCTGGCGCTGGCGCTGCTGGCGGGCCTGTTCCCGGCGGCTTTTGCCGACGACGGCCCGGCCGCGCCCGCGGAGGAGCCGTCTTTTGAGACGATCCGCCTCGAGGAGGAGGAAGGGCCGGTCCGCAGCGAAACGGAGCTGGCGGTCAATCCGCTCTACCGCGGGCTGATCGACGAGGAGGCGCTGTACAGCCGTCTGAGCGACACGCTGCAGAACGCGAACGGCGAGCCCGTCGACTGCGAAGGCACGGAGGGCCTGACCGAGCTGCTGCGCGAGGGCATGAAGCAGCGGGATAACGAGATCGACTTCCGGGTCGTTCTCGCCCCGGACGAGACCTTCGACACGGCGGCGCTGCTGGAGAGCGCCATGGCGCACACCGGCGAGCCGACCGAGGGCGACTATCTGCGCTGGCAGCTCGGCGGCTACGGCTGGTCGTACAGCTATCAGTACAAGGGCGGCGCGCGCGTCTTTGAAGGGACGCTCGCGGCCGACTACTACACGACGGCCGAGCAGGAGCGGGAGCTGGACGCCGCTGTCGAGACCGTGCTGGGCGGTCTGGATCTGGACGGTCTGGGCGACTACGGCAAGACGCTGGCGATCTACCGCTATCTCTGCGACAACGTCGTATACGACTACGAGCATTATGAAGACGACGAATACGTGCTCCAGTTCACGGCCTACGCCGCGCTGATCGACGGCACGGCGGTCTGCCAGGGCTACGCGCTGCTGCTCTACCGGATGCTGCTGACCGAGGGCGTGGACAGCCGCATCGTCACGAGCTATACCCACGCCTGGAACATCATCCGGATGGACGACGGCTATTACTACAACGCCGACTCCACCTGGGATGCGGGGCTGTCGCGCTATTATTGGTTCCTCCGCTCGATGGAAGCGGAAACCTTCGGCGACCCCGATCACGAGCGCGAGGAGCCCTACTGCAGCGAGGCGTTTTTCGCCGCCTACCCGATGGGGCCGACCGACTACGTGCCGAAGCCCTTTATTACCAAGCATCCGGCCGGGGAAATCGTATATGAAGGCGGTTCGGTCACGTTCATAGCGCGGGCGGAATACTATACCGAGATCGCCTGGCGTTTTTACAGTCCGGACGCTGCGACGATGATACCGGCGGCTGAAGCGGCAGAGTATTTCGGCTGTGAGATCAACGGTCTGGATAGTGAAACGCTGGAGATCGTCCGCGTTCCGGCCAAAATGGACGGATGGTGTGTGGAGGCCATGTTCAAAGGCCCCGGCGGCGTGGCATATTCCAACGGCGCACGTATTCAGGTCATAATCAAGTCGCTTCCCGCCCCCGAGCTGACCGAGGCCTTCAACAGCGCCACCGGCGTGCGCGTGAGCTGGCTGCTGGTGGACGGCGCCGTGAAGTATGAGCTGCTCCGCAAGAATCTGACGAAGAATGAGACCGAGTGGACGGTCGTCGGCGAGACGGCGGAGTGCAGCCTCATCGACAAAACGGTCGCCTCCGCCAGCCGCTACACCTTCACCGTGCGCGCGATCGACGGAGACGGAACGACCGGTCTTTACGACGAGGCGGGCCGCACCTGCACCTATATTGCGAAGGCCGACGTCACCGACATCACCGTGACCGCCGAGGGCGTGCGCCTCCAGTGGTCGAAGCCCGCAGGCGCCAAAAACTTCCGCGTCATGCGTCGCCCCGACGGAACGGCGAAGTGGACGGTCCTCGACGTGGTGCTCGGCACCGAATACCTCGACACGACCGCCGAAAAGGGCGTGAAGTACTGGTACACGGTGCGCGGCGTGTCGATGGACAACACGGTGCTGATCAACTCCTACAACGGCACGGGCTGGAGCATGAAGCCGCTCGAGACCCCCGTCCTCACCGAGGCCTTCAACAGCGCGACGGGCGTGCGCGTGTCGTGGAAGCCCAACGACGGCGCGGTGAAATACCGCCTGCTGCGCAAAAACCTGACGAAGGAAGAGGCCGATTGGTCGACGGTCACGGAGACGACGGAGCTGACCTTCATCGACACAAGCGCCGCGTCGGCCAGCCGCTACACCTACACGGTCGAGTGCATCGACAGTAACGGCCGCATCTGCAGCGCGCAGGGGAACCCCCGCACCTGCACCTACATCGCAATGGCGAAGATCACGTCGATCGGCGGCGTGACGAACGGCGTCAAGCTCACTTGGTCGAAGCCCGCGGGCGCGAAGAACTTCCGCATCTTCCGCAAGGTCGACGGCGAAAACACCTGGACGGCGCTGACGGACGTGCAGGGCACGACCTACACCGACACCACCGCCGAAAAAGGCGTGAAGTACTGGTACACGGTCCGCGCGATCACGATGGACGGCAGCATGTACATCAATTCCTACAACAGCTACGGCTGGTCGGTGACGCGCAAGTAATAAGTATAAAAACCCCCGGCGGATGACGGATGAGGTGGAACGAGAAGGGAACGCGGCCTGCGCAGCCCTCGCCCCTCTCCGTAGGGGCGGCTATCAGCCGCCCGCCCGTTCTGCTGAAATGCAAAAAAAGTCTGTCATTCTGAGCGTCAGCGAAGAATCTGCACCGAAAAAGCAAGGAAGATCCCGTTCCCGCCGTTCCAAATTCTCCCTGCAGATCCTTCGTCGCCTGCGGCTCCTCAGGATGACAAGTAAAAGTTGACAAGATAACAGCCCGGGCGGGAGCGAGGTTTCCGGGAAACCTCGCTCCCGCCCGGCTTTTCTATGGCTCCTCTTACAGGGGAGGCGCTTTTCAGAGGGTCTCCCCGCGGCCCCGAATTATTTCCCCCGCGGCTTGAATTGACCGGTCGGCTGTGCTATGATAAAAAATGGCAAAAAAGAAGAATAAACCACCGAAAGAAAAAGGGAGGGCGCAAGCATGAAAAAGAAGCTGCTGAGTTTCCTGCTGATTTTTGCCATGATGCTGAGCATGATCCCCGCCGGCCTGGCCGACGACGGAATTATCCTGCTCGACGGGGAAGAAGACGCGGAGCTGATTTCCCTCGACGGCGAGGCGGACGACGCGCTTCCGCTGCTCGATGAGGAGGACGACTACGACGTGTTTGAGATCGACGGGGAGAGCTTCCCGGACGAGACCTTCCGCGCCTACGTCCTCGAAAACGTCGACACGGACCGCAACGGCTGGCTCTCCGTCAACGAGATGCTCGCTGTGACGGAGCTCGATCTCGCCTGCAGCGGCGTTGCGTCGCTCAAGGGCGTGGAGTATTTCGACAATCTCCGCCTGCTCGACTGCAGCGGCGATTTCGGCGTGCCCGGTCAGCTCACCGAGGTCGATCTGAGCTTCAACCGCCGGCTGCGCTCCGTAAATCTGGCCTTCAACCCGATCGAGACCATCGACGTGACGATGCTCACGAAGCTCGAAACGCTGTCGCTCGGCTTTACGGAGCTGTCGGAGATCGACCTGAGCCGGAACGAAAAGCTGCTCAGACTCTGGGCGGACAACAGCCATTTCAGCGAGCTCAACCTGCACAATAATACGAAGCTTGAAAAACTGGACGTCTGCGGCAACCCGGATCTGCTGGTTGTCGACATCCGCCTCTGCCCCTCGCTGGTCAGGGACTACCTGGCCGGCGGCCGCCGTCTGGAGAAGTTCAAGGAAATGCCGGAGATGTACGAGTCGATCCTGGTCTACGGCGGCGAGGGCGATGAAGACTACAATCTTTCCGTGAACACGACGATGACCGTTCTGGCCGAGATCGAGGAGCCGGAGCTGCCCGCGCCGGATCTCTTCAACGTCGACGGCACGGTTTTCCGTCTCAGCCGCGGCTTTGATATCTGCGCGGAGGGCGACTATCAGATGGTGATCGTCGCGCGCGCGGGCGATACCTACCGTGCGCTCAACGTGTCCGGCAATTCCGTCGCCGCCTCCGCGCTCACCGTGACGGAGGACGGGCTGAGCGGCTCGGCGGCCGTGCTGGACGCGGACTTCGGCCTGCAGGGCGGCGGCATGCTCTACGCGAAGCTCACGGACGAGGACGCCGGCAGGGCCGTTCTCGCGGTCGGCACGCCCAACGACGGCTATACGGCCGAGTGGCGCGATTTTGACGACGCCGCCGCGATGATCCACCGCCTGGCCTGCTATCTGTACAACTACGACAAGGGCGTTCACTTCGGCGAGTGGATCTGGTTTCTGACCTTCAGCGGCGGCAGCTTCGTCCTCAGCGATCGGACGAGCACGGACGCCGCCCAGTACGGCGCTTACCCGGATAACTGCGAGCTGCTGCTCTATCTGAAGCCCTGCGAGCACCCGAACAAGATCGCCTGTCCGGCCCGCGAGCCCGACTGCACGCATTACGGCCACACGCTGTATTACTACTGCCCGGACTGCGGCAAGTATCTGGACGCGGCCGAGGACGTCTATTGCGTCTCCATGGACTGGGACGGTTCGACCTTCTACGGGACCTACGACCTCCGCTCCTTCGTGACGAGCCCGGCGCTCGGCCACGACTACGACCACGGAACGGGCGTGTGCTCCCGCTGCGGCGAGGCGGCCCCGGTCTATGAGCCGGTCACCGACATTTCAATGGTCTGCCCCGGCAACGACTACCTGATCGTGGACGCCGTGACCGGCCTTGCGCTGGATCTGCCGCGCCCGGTCTCCGACGGAGAGGGCGGCTGGATCGTTCCCGATCTGGACGCCGCGACCGAGCCGACCGTGCAGCTGCCCGACGGGCTTCTCACGGTCTACGGGACGGGCGGCGCGCCCTTCCGGCTGCTGGAGAACCCGGATGAGGAATACGCCGCCGCGGGCGGTGACGACGGCTACCCGGCGCTGATCGAGGGCGGCTTCTCCTTCGTGGAGGACTACAGCTGGGACTTTGAGCGTCCGCTGTCCTTTACGGATATGCTCACAGACGACTACGAGCTGAACTATGAGCTCTGGTACGACGAGGACGAGGAAGGAAACCCGGTGGAGGTGCGAGAATACCAGTTCCCCACCGCGCTGTACTTCAACATCCGCGGGGAGGACGACGCCGTCATCCACTATTTCGACTCCTCGCATCCCTTCGTCTACGACGAGGAGCTCTGCTTCAGGCAGTACGACGGCGAGGCCTGGAGCTGGATCGAGGACCCGGAGACCGGCGGCACGACCGAGGTCCCGCTGCCCACCGGCCTGTCCCTGTACCGCAGGGTCGTCGAGCACACCGGGCCCTACCGGGTCGGCGGCCATATCCTGGAGGTCAGCAACTACAGCCATTACTACGGCACCGGCCAGTACTACGAAGGCGCCTTCGTCGCCTGGAAGGAAAAGATCCTGCTGGACGGCCGTCCGATGAGCGAGTACAGCGAGGACGAGCTGGCGCTGCTCGGCGAGATCGGCGTGCAGTGGATCGACGACTGGACGGGCGAGCCCGCGATCATCGACTACGACGGCCGGAACAGCAATTACTTTACCGGCCCGGCCCGCGTCGGCAGCTACCGGGCGGTCCTGACGCAGACGCTCGACGGCGTGACGCGCGCGATCTCTCCGAGCGTCTGGTTCGAGATCACTCCGACGCAGTTCGTGCGCGTGACGAATTACGACGATATCACCACCGGCGCCCGCTGGTACCTCTACTCCATCATGGGCGAGATCGACGGGCAGCTCTACGTCATGGCGATGCCCGAGCCCGAGGGAACTCTCCGCGCCGAGGCGATCCCGGCGGAGCCGGATGAAAACGGCGTCGTGTCGCTGGGCGAGCTGCGCGAGAACGTGTTCTGCATGCGCCGCGACCCGAACTATCACCGCTGGGGCGACGCCTCGCATCCCGAGCGGAATCTGCTGCAGCTTGTCACCGGCACGAGCTGGAACGTCTATTTCGGCGGCGCCAACGGCTCGGTCTGGCGCGGCGGCGGCTGGACCGGCGACGACGGCTTCTACGTGGATATCGACCCCGAGACCCAGGCCTTCACGGCCTTCGAGCCGAACCTGGGCCACGGAAGCTATCTGCTGGCGAAGGACGCCGACGGCGAGGTCTTCTTCACCCGCGCCCTGTGGAGCACCGGCAGCGCGAATCCTGAGCTCGGCGAGCTGACCGAATACCCGGTGTATCTCTACTGGAACCAGGTTCCGGCGGAGCCGATCGGCGAGCACAGCTACGAATTCCTCGGCACGCCCTACGACAAGAGCTACGACGGCGAGCCGATCGACTTCGACCCCGCGAAAAACATCCGCGTCGACGGCGGCAAGAGCTCCTGGGACGAGCTGGAGAAGCGCGGCGAGGCCCGTCTCGTCTGGCGTGAGCTGCAAGGCAAGGAATTCGTCGAGATCGACGCCTTCCCGGTGGAGATCGGGACCTATCAGCTCGCCATTCAGGAGCTCGTCGGCAAGGACTGGGCCGACGTGCTGACGGAGTACTTCGCCATCACCGAGGCCGAGCAGCCGCATGTGCACGACTGGGGCGAGCCCGCGTGGAGTTGGGCGGAGGATTACAGCGCCGCGACGGCGACCTTCACCTGCCTGGTTGACCCGAGCCACGTCGTCGCGCTCGAGGCGACGGTGACGAGCGAGACGACCGATCCGCAGATCGGCGTCGAGGGCAGGACCGTCTACACGGCGACGGTGATCTTTGAAGAGATCGAATTCCGCGATCAGAAGACGGTCGAGATCCCCGCGCTGGAGGGCCTGCGGGCTCCCGAGCTGACCGAGGCCTTCAACAGCGCCACCGGTGTGCGTGTGAGCTGGAGAGCGGTCAACGGCGCGGTCAAGTACGAGCTGCTGCGCAAGAATCTGACTCTGAATGAGACGCGCTGGAAGGTCGTCGGCGAGACGGCGGAGTGCAGCCTCATCGACAAGACGGCGAAGTCCTCCAACCGCTATACCTACACGGTCCGCGCGATCGACGCCGACGGCAACGTGAGCCCGATCGACGAAACCGGCCGCACCTGCACCTACATTGCCAAAGCGGACATCACCGATATCACCGTGACGGCCGACGGCGTGAAGCTCACCTGGTCCAAGCCCGCAGGCGCCAAAAACTTCCGCGTCATGCGCCGGGTCGACGGCATTGCGAAGTGGACGGTGCTCGACGTGGTGCTCGGCACCGAGTATCTCGACACGACCGCCGAAAAGGGCGTGAAGTACTGGTACACGGTGCGCGGCGTGTCGATGGACAACACGGTGCTGATCAACTCCTACAACGGCACGGGCTGGAGCATGAAGCCGCTGAATACCCCGGTGCTGACCGAGGCCTTCAACAGCGCCACCGGCGTGCGCGTGTCGTGGAAGCCCAACGAGGGCGCGGTGAAGTACCGCCTGCTGCGCAAGAACATCACCAAGAACGAGACCGAGTGGTCGACGATCGCCGAGACCACCGAGCTGACCTTCATCGACACGTCGGCGGCCTCCGCGAGCCGCTACACCTACACGGTCGAATGCGTCGACTCGAACGGCCGCATCTGCAGCGCGCAGGGCAATCCCCGCACCTGCACCTACATTGCGATGGCGAAGATCACCTCGATCGGCAGCGTGACGAACGGCGTCAAGCTCGTCTGGTCGAAGCCCGCCGGCGCGAAAAACTTCCGCGTCTTCCGCAAGACCGAGGGCGGCGAATGGACCGCGATCAAGGATGTTCAGGGCACCGGTTACCTCGATACGACGGCGCAGAAGGGCGTGAAGTACTGGTACACCGTCCGCGCGATCACAATGGACGGCAAGATGTACATCAACTCCTACAACTCCTTCGGCTGGAGCGTGACGAGGAAGTAAGAAGTATAAAAAACCGGCGAAAAAAGCCTTCCCCGCCGGCGGGGAAGGCGGATGACGGATGAGGTGGAACGAGAAGGGAACGCGGCCCGCGCAAGCCTCGCCCCTCTCCGTAGGGGACGGCGTCCTCGACGTCCCGCGCTCTCTCTGCCTTCCCCGCCGCGGCAGGGAAGGCAGCGGGCGACCGCAAGGGTCGCCCCTACGGAGAAGAGACGAGGTTTTCATTGGCGGGCGGCTGATAGCCGCCCCTACGGGATCGCCGCGGTGTTTCCGCGAGATCGCGGGCGCCAAGGCAGCGGGCGACCGCAAGGGTCGCCCCTACGGGATCACCGCGGCATTTCCGCGAGATCGCAGGCGACGAAGGATCTGCAGGGAGCATTCCGCATTGTGCTGCGGATTCTTCGCTGACGCTCAGAACGACAAGGAAAAGTTGAAAAAAACAGCCCGGGCGGGAGCAAGGCTTCTTGGAAACCTTGCTCCCGCCCGGCTTTTCTATGGTTCCCCTGAGGCTCCCCCGAAAGGGGTCTTGGGTCTGTCGGCGCAGCCGACTGAGGGCTTTCAAAACCCCTCCGTCCTCGGCGGCAGGCCGCCGAGGACGCCTCCCCTCGCAGGGGAGGCGTTTCATCCGCCCGCCCGCGCAAGCCTCGTCCCCACACCGTAGGGGCGGCTATCATCCGCCCGCCGTTTATGCCGCATTTTCTGCCGCCTGAGCCAAAGCGCTTGCGCTCGCCGGGCGGATTTAATATTATAAAATCAACTGTTGACATCGCCCCGGCGCGCTGCGCGCCGGGCGCGGAAGGGAGAGGCTATGACCGGAGAACGGCTTCCGATCGCCGCCGACTGTCCGCTGTTTGCCTGCCGGGTCTGCCGGACGAAAACCGGCTGGCCGCACCAGAGCTGGTGCCCTCTCGCGGGGGATACGGCGGCGGATTGCGGCGGGTGCCGCTATCAGGCGGCTTCCGGGGGAGGCTGCGCGCATCCCTCGCACAAAAAAGGCGGTGATGCCCTGTGAAAGAGATCATAGTCCGCTTCGAGCAGGATCCCTCGCTCGAACGGATCGAGGTGCTGGTCCGCGCGAGCGAGCGCGGCGAAGAGCTGGACGCGCTGCTGGAGCGCATCGGCGCGCATCCGCCGGAGCTGCTGACGGCCGCGGGGCCGGACGGCGCGCTGCGCCGCCTGGGGGCGGACGAGATCGTGTCGGTCTCGGTCAACGGCAAGCAGGTCCGGCTCGTGACCGAGGACGGCGTTTACACGGCGCGCCAGTCGCTGCAGAGCCTGGAAAAGGAGCTGGACGGCCGCCGCTTCGTGCGCATCTCGCGCTACGAGCTCGTTAACCTCGACAAGGTACGGAAATTCGACTTCACCTGGAGCGGCACGCTGCGTCTGGAGCTGGCGGGCGGGATGGAGACCTGGGCCTCCCGCCGCTGCATCCCGCAGATCCGCAAACGGCTGACGGGAAAGGAGTGAGCGGCATGAAAAAGAAAATCCTGAATCGCTGCGGCTTCGGCGCTCTCGTCGGGCTGACGGCGGTCATGCTCATCCCCACGCTGATCAATCACGCGGAGGACGGGAGCATACGGCTCGTCAGCGAGGGCCTGCTCGCGCTCTGCGGCGGCGCGACGCCGGCGATCCTGATGACGCTGGTGCTCTATGGGCTGTACGGCGCGCTGTGCTTCGGCGGAACGCTGCTCTACGATATCGAGCGCTGGCCGCTCGCGCTGGCGACCGCCGCGCACTATCTGCTGATCGCGGGCGGCTACGCGCTGACCTCCCGGCTGCTGCGCTGGGATCAGCCGCTCCCGGCGCTGCTGATCACGGAGGCGATCATGACCGTCGGCTTCTTCGCCATCTGGCTGATCCTCTACCGGCGCTACAAGGCCGAGGTACGCGAGCTCAACGAGCTCAACGACAGGGAAAAAGCAAAGTAAATACCATATACCGACAGACCGAAACAAAAGGAGGACGCGAAATGACAGGTAAATGCATAAGCAAAAGGCTGCTGGCGCTGCTTCTGTGCCTGGCCCTCTGCCTCTCGATGGTCCCGGCGGTTTACGCCGACGACGGACTGATCGTGCTGGAGGGCGAGGACGAGGAGGAGCCCGTCCCGATGATCCTGCTCGAGGGCGAACCCGACCCTGAACCGGAGCCCGAACCCGAGCCGGAGCCCGGCGAGGAGCCCGAGGCGACGCCCGACGAGGAGCCGGCGGACGACCCCGAGGCCGGCGGCGGCGGACAGATCACCATCCGCTTCGACGGCAACGGCGGCGAAGGCTGGACGAACAGCCTTTACTACTACTACGGCGACGAGGTCTATGCGCCCGAGTGCGGCTTCACCCGCGCGTATTACAACTTCATCGGCTGGGGCGTCGATCCCGAAGGCCCGCCGATGTTCCTGCCGGGCGCGCCGCTGGACATCAGCGAGAGCATGACCTTCTACGCGATCTGGGAGGCCATGACGCAGGAGGAGCTGGACGAGCTCTACGCGCCGAAGAGCGTTTCGGTCTGGAGCCAGGGCTTCCTTGTCGACCCGAACACGGACGTGATCTACACGCGGGCCGAGCTGCGCTGGAACAAGGTCGACGGCGTGGAGGACTTCGCGGTCAGCATGCGCCTCGGCGCGCCGGACGGCCCGCTGGTGCCCGGCACGAGCGGCTTCAACATCAGCGAGGCCGAGGTGTACTGGAGCAGCTGCTACGTCTGGATTTCCGCGCCCTTCCTGGACGACGGCACGGAGCAGAAGGTCACGGACGGCGCGGTGAACGGCCTGCTGAACGGCGACGTCGTGTACGCGACGCTGGCGTCCGTGGTCAACGGCACGACCTGCCCCGGCAACACGGTCTCTTTTACCGTGGAGAAGCCGGACGTCGAGCAGTCCGACGATCCGCTGGTCTGGTTCGTTCTCTCCGGCAGCGGCAACGTGGAATATGACGATTACGGCACGGCCACGGTCACCCTGGTGAAGGACACCGTCCTCCCCGCCGAGGGCTTCAAGCTCGAGCAGGGCACCGAGGTGCACATCCAGATGAACACGCACACCCTCACCGGCACGATGATCGACACGGCCGGCACGCCGCTGTTCATCCAGCATCTGACGTCCGACGGCCCGGTGATGGCGCTGTACAACTACGCGGGCGCGGAGCTGGCCTTCAACGGCTACGGCTGGATGAACGGCAGCGGAGCGACCGCTGGCAGCGTCACCGTCACCTTTACCGACAAGGGCCAGCTTGTAAACGACAGCACCTACAGCAAGCTGACCGTCACCAACGGCGTGGTCGTGACGGACAATCCCTGGACGCTGGAGGACGTGCAGCGCTGGGGCTACGTCAACACGCAGGAGCCCGTCACCTACGAGATGGGCCGCCTGACGGACGCGGAGCTCGCACAGCACATCCCGCAGGACGTCGAGGTCACCCCGCTCGAGACCGGCCTCGCCGTCTCCTGGGAGACCGATCCGGAGGCGACGGAGGCGGAGATCTACGTCGACGTCATTCTTGACGACGGCACGGTCGCCCATGTCGTCGGCGGCTCCACCGTCTGCGCGCCCGGCCACGGCCCCGAGTCCTACTGCTGGCTGGAAAGCGGCGGCTTCAACTATGCGACGGTCGCGACCACCATGCTGGGCGTGGACGAGGAGCAGATCTACACCGACGGCTACGTCAACGGCATCCTGCCGAATCAGACGCTGATCGTCACGGTGACGCATCTCGTCGGCCCCTTCTGGCAGGAGACGCCGAAGAGCACGCCGGTCTCCTTCAAATACACCACGGGGAATTTCGGCAAGACCTTCAACGCCTCCGGTCTTGTCAACCGGCAGAGCCTGGCCGACGGCGGCACGCTGAAGATCATCTCTTCGCTGGAGGGCCTCATCTACAACGGCCAGGGCCAGACGCTCGACTACTCCGTGCTCTGGAACGGCAAGACGCTGACCAAGGGCAAGGACTACGTCGGCCGGTACAGCAATTACGTCGGCCCCGGCACCGCCACGCTGACGGTCATCGCGCTGCGGCCCTACGCGGGCGCGCTGAGCCAGAGCTACACGATCTCGGCGATCGACCTCGCAAGCGACGCGGTCACGGTGAGCTTCCCCGAGGATCTGGTCTACAACGGCAGCAGCCAGACCCCCGAGCCGACGATCACCTGCAACGGCTACACGCTCAAGAGCGGCTCCGACTACAACGTCAGCTACTCCGACTACACGAACGCGGGCGAAGCGACCGCGACGATCACCCCGGGCTATCGCAACACCTGCGTCGGCCGGCGCGTGGCGCACTTCACGATCGCGCCGCGTTCGATGACGAGCGCGAACCTGAAGGCGATGCTGACGGCCGATCGCTGGGCCTGGACCGGCGAGCCGATCACGCCGGGCGTGACGGTCAAATGGGGCTCGAAGGCGCTGAACGAGGGCACGGACTACACCGTGGCCTACTATAACAACACCGACCCCGGCACGGCGCGCGTCGTGGTGACCGGCGTCGGCAACTACGCCGGCACGCGGACGCTCGAGTTCGAGATCTACGAGCGTGCCGATCTGTCGGTCGAGGCGGTCATCGACCCGATCCCCTTCTGCGTCTACGACCGCACGGCCCACACGCCAGAGCCCGTCGTCCACGTGGGGCAGAAGCTCCTGCGGCGCGGCCTGGACTACTCGGTGAGCTATGAGAACAACGTGAGCGCCGGCACCGCGACCGTCACGGTCACCGGCAACGGCCGCTACACCGGCGAAGCGAGCGTCAATTTCGACATCGACCCCGCCTCGCTCGAGGGCTGCACGATGACGGTGGGCCGGGAGAACTATCCCTACAACACGGATACGCACGTCTACGACGGCCACGAGTTCCGGCCTTCGGCGAAGATCATGACCGCGGACGGCTACGAGCTCTACGTGGGCTCGAGCTTCACGCTGAGCTACGCGAACAACGTCAACGTCGGCGAGGCGCAGGTCATCGCTACCGGCATGGGCAACTACGAAGGCACGCTGACCGGGACCTTCACCATCGACCCGATGGCGATCGAGACGGTCAGAACCAACATCGAAAATCCCTACTACAGCGGGCAGGCGCAGGAACCGACCGTCAGGCTCTATAACTACTATTACAACGAGCAGGGCAATCAGAAGACCCGCTATCTGACCGAGGGCGTCGACTACGAGATCCTCGGCTGCGCCAACAACGTCAACGCCGGCGAGGCGACGGTCACGATCCGCGGCCTCGGCAACTACAGCGGCGAGCACGCCTTCACCTTCAACGTTACCCCGATGCCGGTCAACCTCGAGCGCGACTTCACGCTGACCTACGACAAGACTGTGCTCTACACCGGCAGCCCCGTGGACATCCACATCCGGGTCAAATGGAAGCTGGACGGCCGCACCCTCGTCGAGGGCACGGACTACACGGTGCAATACTGGGGCAAGGACTACGAGGAAGGCAACCGCACCGATATCTGCGACAACTGCTCGGCCCGCATCACCTTCTGCGGCAACTTCTCCGGCTCGTACAGCGAGGTATACTTCGCCATCGTCGAACCGGGCGCCGTCGAGCTGCCCGTCAACGGGCTCTACTCCGGCACGTACTGGAACATTGACGCCGAGGGCACCCTGACCGTCTGGGGCGACGGCGCTACGGCCGACCTCAGCTATCACGATGACGTCGCCTGGCGGCCCTACCGCAGCCAGATCAAAAAGATCGTCGTGCTGCAGGGCATCACCAAGCTTACGGCGGGGACCTTTGCCGACTGCCGCTTCGCCGCCGAGATCGAGCTGCCGGACGGTCTGACGGAGATCTCCTACAGCGTCTTCACCGGCTGCGACAGACTGCAGAAGATCAACATTCCCACCACGGTGACCAAGCTCCACGGCTCAACCTTCCCCGACGTGGCCGGGCTGGAGATCCACCTGCCGGACAACATTTCCAAGGACAATCTGGAAAGCTATCCCTCCCTGAACAAGGCCAAGCTCTTCGTCAAGCGCGGCAGCGTCACCGACACGGCGATCTGCCAGACCTACGCGTATTTCTACTACGAGGGCTACCCCGACTGGATGCTCAGCTACAGCCAGAACAGCGATCAGGGTCTGGTGTGCTGGAAGTACGTCGGCTCGGAGAGCGACGTGCGCGTGCCCGACTTCGTGGACGGGCTCAACGGCACCTTCGCGGGCAGCTATCTCGTGGAGCGCGTCGTGGTCCCCGCCAACGTCAGAACCATGGGCTACGGCAATATGATGCCCTTTGAAAACTGCTACGGCCTGCGCGAGCTGGTGATCGAGCCGGGCGACAAGCTGACCGAGCTGAGAAGCTACTCCTTCTACGGCTGCAGCGACTTGACGGTCTACATCCCGGATACCATCACCAGCATCGGCCAAATCATTCAGAGCGACTACACGAACATCCTGTTCGTCGCCAACTGCGATTCCTACGCGATCGAGTGGGCCAAGGGCCAGATGCGCTGGGGCAGCCCGATCTGGTACCCCGAGGAGGACGCCGAAAGCGGCCCGCGCTACCGCGCGCTGCACGAGCGCGTGCACCACGAGGGGCAGGCCGCGACCTGCGAGCAGCCCGGCTGGACCGAGTACGACACCTGCACGCGCTGCGATTACACGAGCTATACCGAGCTTCCGGCCCTCGGCCACGACTGGGGCGAGCCGGCCTACCGCTGGGCGGACGACTACAGCGAGCTCGCCGCGTCCCGCGCCTGTGTCCGCGACCCGAGCCATGTCGAGACCGAGACCGTCGCCGTGACGGCGCGGATCAGCATCCGGCCCACCTGCACCGAGCCCGGCGAAACGACCTACACCTCCGCGCGCTTTGAGAATCCCGCCTTCCACCGTCAGAGCTTCTCGCTGCGCAACGTCCCGGCCACCGGCCACGTCTGGGGCGAGCCCACGTGGACCTGGGCGGAGGATTACCGCGCCGCGACGGCGACCTTCACCTGCAAAAACGACCCGAGCCACATCGTCGAGCTTGCGGCGACGGTGACGAGCGAGACGACCGATCCGCAGATCGGCGTCGAGGGCAGAATCGTCTACACCGCGAAGGTGACCCTCGGGGAGAAAGAATACACCGACGAGAAGACCGTGGCGATCCCCGCGCTCGACGGCTTTACCGCCCCGGTGCTCACCGAGGCCTTCAACAGCGCGACGGGCGTGCGCGTGTCGTGGAAGCCGGTGCACGACGCCGTGAAGTACCAGCTCCTGCGCAAGAACCTGACCATCGGTGAAAAGCAGTGGCACGTCGTCGGCGAGACGACCGAGTGCACGCTGATCGACAAGACGGTCAAGTCCGCCAGCCGCTACACCTTCACCGTGCGCCCGATCAACGCCAAGGGCGAAGAGGGCCCGATCGACGAGACCGGCCGCACCTGCACCTACATTGCGAAGGCCGACATCACCGACATCACCGTGACCGCCGAGGGCGTGTCCCTCAAATGGTCGAAGCCCGCCGGAGCCAAGAACTTCCGCGTCATGCGCCGGGTCGACGGCGTTGCGAAGTGGACGGTTCTGGACGTCGTGCTCGGCACCGAGTATCTCGATACGACCGCCGAAAAGGGCGTGAAGTACTGGTACACGGTGCGCGGCGTGTCGATGGACAACACCGTGCTCATCAACTCCTACAACGGCACCGGCTGGAGCATGAAGCCGCTGGAGACCCCGGTGCTGACCGAGGCCTTCAACAGCGCCACCGGCGTGCGCGTGTCGTGGAAGCCCAACGAGGGCGCGGTAAAATACCGCCTGCTGCGCAAGAACATCACCAAGAACGAGACCGAGTGGTCGACGATCGCCGAGACCACCGAGCTGACCTTCATCGACACGTCGGCCGTCTCCGCGAGCCGCTACACCTACACGGTCGAATGCGTCGACTCGAACGGCCGCATCTGCAGCGCGCAGGGCAATCCCCGCACCTGCACCTACATTGCGATGGCGAAGATCACCGCGCTCGGGAACGTGTCCACCGGCGTGAAGATCGTCTGGTCCAAGCCCGCCGGCGCGAAGAACTTCCGCGTCTTCCGCAAGACCGAGGGCGGCCAGTGGGAGGCCATCGCGGACGTGCAGGGCACGAATTACATCGACAAGACGGCGCAGAAGGGCGTGAAGTACTGGTACACCGTCCGCGCTATCTCGATGGACGGCAAGATGTACATCAACTCCTACAACTCCTTCGGCTGGAGCGTGACGAGGAAGTAATTTTTGAAGTATAAAAACCCCGGCGGATGACGGATGAGGTGGAACGAGAAGGGAACGCGGCCCGCCTGCGCAGCCCTCGCCCCACCCCGTAGGGGACGGCGTCCTCGACGTCCCGCGCGCTCTCTGCCTTCTCCGCCGCGGCGGGGAAGGCGGCGGGCGACCGCAAGGGTCGCCCCTACGGAGAAGAGACGAGGTTTTCATTGGCGGGCGGCTGATAGCCGCCCCTACGGTCGCCCGTTCCGCTGAAACCAAAAAAGCCTGTCATTCTGAGCGTCAGCGAAGAATCTGCACCGAAAATACGAGGAAAATCCTGCCTCCATTCCGCATTCTCCCTGCAGATCCTTCGTCGCCTTCGGCTCCTCAGGATGACAGGTAAAACAAGAAAAAACAACCCGGGCGGGAGCAAGGTTTCCTGAAAACCTTGCTCCCGCCCGGTTCGTTTTACGCGCAAGCCCCGTCCCCGCCCGGCAGCGTGTCGGCGGGAAGTCCTCAATACCCGAAGACCCAGAGGTGCGTGACGCCGAAGGCCTCGCGGATGAAATAGTTCAGCATCACGAAAAAGTAGCCCCAGGGGGCGGCGACGCCGGCGGCGGCGACGCCCTGCGCCTTCGCCATCTGCTTGGCGCGGTAGAGGTGGTAGGCGCTCGAGACGAGCGCGACGTTCCCGTCCGGCTCGTCTCCCCGCTCGCGGATCAGCTCGAAGGAGAAGCGCAGGTTCTCCATCGTGGACGTGGCCTTCTCCTCCAGAATGATCCGCTCCTCGGCGATCCCGTGCGCGCGCAGCCAGTCGTGCATCGCCTGCGCCTCGGTGACGGTTTCGCCGGGCCCCATGCCGCCGGAGACGATCGCAACGGCGTCCGGGTAGCGCTCGAGATAGTCCAGCGCGCCCTCGAGGCGGCGCTGCAGCGTCAGCGATGGCTGATCGCCGTAGACGGCGGCGCCGAGCACGACGAGGTAATCCCGGCCGGGCTCCCTGTCGGTGCGGGCGTTTTTGATGATCGGCACCTCGACGATGCAGAAATAGACCAGTCCGAGCGCGACGAGAGCCGACAACAGCTTCCACCAGAAGGGCGGGAGAAAGCGATGCAGCACGATCAGCGCCGCGACGAAAAGGCAGATGTAGGCCCAGTAGGCGTAGCCCCGCAGCGCGAAAAGCAGCACGGCGGCGCCGGCGCCCAGCAGGGCGACGAGGGCCTTCCAGTTTTTGCGCAGATGCCAGACCACGACGCCGACGGCAAGAAAGCCGAGCGCGTAGGCGGGGTACCGGACGGAAAAGGCGAAGCGCAGCAGCAGCGCCAGCGCGAGCAGCGCGCCGGAGCCCCAGAGCCAGGCGGTTTTTTTCATGGATTCAGCTCCTCCCATTTTTCGTAGAGCCCGAGCAGCTCCCCATCGAGCCGCTGCTTTTCTTCTTCGAGCGCCATCAGCCGCTGATAGTCGGCGGCGCAGCGCTCGCTCTCTTCGGCGATCTCGCGCAGCCGCGCCTCCAGCCGGGCGATCTCCCGCTCGAGCTTCGCGGCGGCCTTGCCGGCGTCGGCCGGACGGGAGCGTTTCTCGGCGGGCTTCTTCACGGCCTTTTCTTTGGCCTTCTCAGCCTGCTGGAAGGCGCTCTGCCGCTCCTTCCAGGCGAGGAACTCGCGGTAGCCGCCGCGGTAGTCGGTCAGCACGCCGCCCTCGAGCGACCAGATGCGCCCGGCGAACTTTTCGATCAGATAGCGGTCGTGCGAGACGAACAGCAGCGTCTGCTCGAAATCGGCCAGCGCGTCCTCGATCCATTCGCGGCTGGCTATGTCCAGATGGTTGGTCGGCTCGTCGAGGATCAGGAAGTTTACGTCCCGCCCCATCAGCATGCACAGCCGCAGGCGGCTGCGCTCGCCGCCGGAGAGCGCGCCGACCGGAGTGAACACGTCCTCGCCGCGGAAGCCGAAGGCGGCGAGCCGATCGCGGGCCTCCTGCGGCTGGCAGCGCCCGTCGTAGAGCATCGTCTCCAGCGCGCTGCGGCTGTCGGAGCCGAAGCGCACCGTCTGCGGCAGATAGGCCGTGCGGATGGACGGACCGCGCTGCAGCCAGCCCTCGTCCGGCTGCTCCTCGCCGAGGATCAGCCGCAGCAGCGTCGATTTGCCGGCGCCGTTGTCGCCGATCAGCGCAATGTGCTCGCCGCCGCCCACCGTGAGGCTGAGCCCCTCGAAAAGCCGGCGGCTGCCGTAGCTTTTCGATACGCCCTCGATCACCAGCGCCTCGTCGCCCTCGAATTCACGCTGCCGGAACTTCACGTTCAGCCTGCGCTGCGCGGCGGGCTTTTCGCTCTGCGAGAGCTTTTCGATGCGCTTTTCCATCGAGAAGGCGCGCTTGTGCAGCTTGTCCGCGCCCATGAAGGCCCAGAGATGAAGCTGCTCGGCCGCGCGGGTGAGCTGCTCGATCTTGGCCTGGTCCTTTTCGTACTGCTTCATCTTCTCCTCAAAGCGGCGCTGCCGCTCCTCGACGAAAAAGCTGTAGTTGCCGCTGTAGAACTCGGCTTTGCCGCCGACGATCTCGATGCAGCGCTGCACGACGCGGTCGAGGAACCAGCGGTCGTGGCTGATGGCGAGCACGGTCCCGCGGAAGCGGAGCAGATAGCTCTCCAGCCATTCGGTCGCGCGCAGGTCGAGGTGGTTGGTCGGCTCGTCGAGAAGCAGAACGTCGGTGTCCTCAAGGATCAGGCGCGCGAGGTTGACGCGGGTCTTCTCGCCGCCGGAGAGCGTGTCAAAGAGCTGTTCGCGCATCGCGCTGCCGATCTCCAGACCGTTGGCCACGCGGTTTCGCTCGTGCTCGGCGTCGTAGCCGCCCATCCGCTCGAAGTCCGCGGCGAGGCGGTCGTATTCGCGCAGCAGCGCGGGCGAGTCGTCCGTCTCCATGCGCGCCGCCAGCGCCTCCAGCCGCCCGGCGACGTCGCGCAGCCGCCGGTGGGCCTCCTTCAGCACGTCCTCCACGGTCCAGCCTTCGGGATAGACGGGGATCTGCGAGATCAGGCCGATGCGCCGTCCCGGCGCGAGCGCGACGCTCCCCTCGTCGGGGCGCAGCTCGCCGGTCAGCAGGCGGAACAGCGTCGTCTTTCCGCAGCCGTTCGGGCCGAGGATGCCGACGCGCTCGCCGCTGTTGACGGTGAAGGACAGGCCGTCCAGCACGGGGCTGCCGATCTCAAAGCCTTTTTTCAGTTCCTGTACCGAAATTTCGATCATGGCGTTCGTTCCTTTTATCCGTTTACGGCCTGCTGCAGCAGCGTGTTGGCCACGCCGCCGGCCGCGCGCAGGCCGCTGCCGCCGCGCTCGACGAGCACGACGAAAGCGTAGGGGTGCGCCGGGTCGCTCAGAAAGCCGGCGAACCATGCGTGCGAGTCTCCGTCGCCGAGCTCCGCCGTGCCGGTCTTGGCGCAGAGCGAAAGACCCGGGAAGTTTTCGGCCGCGCCATAATGGGCGGCCGCGTTATAGCTCATCATCGCGGCGAGCCGGTCGGCGGTGTCCTCCGCGACCAGGCGGGATTCCGCCGCCTCCTCGCCGAGGATCAGGTGCGGCTCGACCAGGATGCCGCCGTTGGCCACGGCGGCGACGAAGCGCAGCAGCGCGAAGGGGTTGACGAGGTCGGTGCTCTGCCCGATGCCCGACCAGGCGAGCTCCGGATCGCCGACGAAGTCCGTCGGATAGCTGCCGGCCGCGGTGGGGATGCCGTCCAGACTGTGCCCGTCCAGAAAACCGTAGGCCCGCACGTGCTCGACCATGCGCTCCTGACCGACCTTGACGGCGATCTGCGCGAAGGCGACGTTGCAGGAATTGGCCATCGCCTGCTCGAAGGTCTGGGTGTAGTGCATGCCGGAGCACTTGATCGGCACCCCGGCGATCTCATACTCGCCCTCGCAATAGAAGCTGCGCTTGTCCATGTTGGGCAGGGTCTCGATGGCCGCGGCGGCCGTGACGAGCTTGAACACCGAGCCGGGCGTGAAGCAGGCGGAGAGGCAGCGGTTGATATATGCGCCCTCGGGCGGCTCGGCGTCGGCGTCCAGCGGATCGACCGAGGGGGCGGAAACGAGGCACAGCACCTCGCCCGTGCGGTAGTTCATCAGCAGCACCGCGCCGCTGCGCCCGTCGAGCGCCTCGTAGGCGGTGCGGCAGAGCGCCGCGTCCACCGTGAGCCGGAGATCCACGGTCTCGGTGCGGGTGGTGCCGGTGAGCAGGTCGTAGTTCTGCAGCTCGCCCCAGAAACGGGTCAGCGCGCCGGTGCCGGTGCGCCCCCAGTAGTCGCCGGTGACGTGGTAGCAGGCGACGCGCGTCGCCGCGTCGTCGGCAAAGCGGTTTCCCGAGGCGTCGAAGGCGGCGAGCACGATGCCGTCGCGGTCGGTCAGCGTGCCGGCGGCGCCGGCGTTGTCGCGGGAGAAGGCCAGAGCCCAGCGCCGTCCGTCGTCCACGTAGCGGATCGTGAAGAGGACCAGACCCGCGAGGATCAGCACCGCCAACAGCAGCACGGCCCCGGCGCGCCGGTTGATCTTTTTCATCGCGCGCTCCTTTCTTCCGCCTCGTCGTCCCGCAGCGGGTCGACGACGAAGCTCGCGCCGCGCCGGGTATCCGCGCCCTTGAGGAAGGCCATCAGCATCCAGCAGCACAAAAGCGAGGAGTTCCCGCGCGAGACGAAGGGGAAGGTGACCCCGGTGAAGGGCAGCAGATCCAGCGAGCCGAACACGTTCAGCGCGGTCTGCGTCAGCAGGATGGTCACGGCGCCGCAGGCGGCGATCGCAAACCAGGCCGAGCGCCCGTAGCGCGTGGCGCGCACGGCGAAGAAGGCCATCGCCAGCACGGCCAGCACCATGCAGAAGGCGACGATCAGGCCCTCCTCCTCACAGACCATCGCGAAAACCATGTCGGTGTTCGCGGCGGTCACGTTTTTCAGCCAGCCGCCGCCCGCACCCTTGCCGAACAGCCCGCCGGAGGCGGCGGCGGACAGCGCCCGCGCCTGCTGATAGCCCGCGCCGTACACGTCGTCCCAGACGTGGCCCCAGGCGGCGAAGCGCTGCGCGATATGGGGCTTGACGCTCGCGGCCAGCATCCCGGCCATGCCCGCGCCGGTCAGCGCGAGCAGGAGCGTCGCGATCGAGCCGGAGCGCATGAAAGCGATCACGAGAAAGCAGACGAAGAAGACCAGCGCCGTGCCGAAATCGCCGAGCAGCGCCATCGCGCCGACGCAGACGGCCGAGAAGACCAGAAAGACGAAGAGGTTCCGGCTGCGGTAGAGCCGGTCGAGCGTGGAGGCGCCGACGTAGAGATAGGCGAGCTTGACGAATTCCGAGGGCTGGAAGGAATAGCTTCCGACGGTGACCCAGTTGCGCGCGCCGCCGATCTCCTCGCCCAGCGCGAGGTTCAGCGCCAGCAGCGCCAGCGCCGCCGCGGCGACCAGCGCGCGCACCGCCGTGACGCGGCGCAGGCTGCGCAGCCACCAGCCCAGCAGCAGGAACAGCGCCACCGCGGCGACCATCAGCAGGATCTGCCGCAGGAGCTTGTCCGGAACGGAGCTGGCCGCCACGGCCAGGCCGATCGAGGTCAGATAAAAGGCGAGCGTTTCGATCTCGAAGCCGGAGCGGTCGATCAGCCGCATCGCGAAATAACAGAACCACTCCAGCGCGGCCAGCGCCGCGAAGCTGAGCGCGACGGGGACGATGTGCCCGGGCAGGCTCAGAAAAAGCTGCAGCAGCAGAAAGCCCTGAAACAGCGTCAGCTCGATCAGCGACACGCAGGGCGACACGCGGTTTCCGGCGCTGGTGCGTTTCGCCTCCAGCCGGCGCCGCTTGTCGGGGCTGAGCTCCTGAAAGCGCAGCGCCGTGCCGCCGAGATTGATCACGTCGCCGGAGCACAGCTCCGCGCCCTCCGGGCCGACCTTCTCGTCGTTGACCCACACGCCGCCGCGGCTGAACACGTCGTACACGGTCCAGACGCCGCGGGCGCCGCGCTTGAGCACCGCGTGCACGCGCGAGACGCGCTCCCGGTCCACGCGCACGTCCGCGCTGCGGGAGCGTCCGAGGAGGTTTTCCCAGTGCGTGATCGGAAAGCTCTCCTTGCCGAGCTGCAGCGAGGCCCACTGCTCCGGCTCGTAGCGCTCGGAGAGCATCGAGCGCAGACAGCGCACGAGGATGCACACGCTCAGCAGCGCGAGCATCGCACGGCTCAGCAGCAGGCTGCTGGTCGCCAGATCGTCCATCGGGGCCCCACCTCTTTTCGCGGAAAGTTTTACAAATACTTATTATACCATGAAAAGGAGCGTTTGACAACAGCGCGGCGGAAAGCCGCCCGATTCGCAGTTTTTCGTTTTCCGTTTTGGACAAAGGGCGCGAAGCGTGAGGAAACGGATGAAGAGCTTCCCTTTCGCGGAAGAGAGGCGGCGCTTCACGGAGAGTCCCTCTGCGTAAAAATGCCTCCCGTAAGGGGAACCATAGAAAAGCCGGGCGGGAGCAAGGTTTCCTGGAAACCTTGCTCCCGCCCGGGCTTTGTTTTCTATAGGGCTTCTGTCCGTTCAATCTGTGTAATAGCGATCCTCGGCCCATTTCGCCGGATTGTTTTCGACGTATTCCCAGATCTCCCGGCAGTCGTTCTCGTTCCGGATCACGTGCTCGTGGAAGGATTTTTGCCAGAGAGGGATTCCGGATTGCTTCGACGCCCAGCGTTTCATCTGTCCAATGACCATACTGACCGTAGGGGCGGCTATCAGCCGCCCGCCAATGAAAACCTCGTCTCTTCTCCGTAGGGGCGACCCTTGCGGTCGCCCGCCGCCTTCCCGCCCGCGATCTCTCGGAAACACCGCGGCGATCCCGTAGGGGCTACCCTTGCGGTCGCCCTTGCCTTCCCCGCCGCAGCGGGGAAGGCAGGAACGGCGGGCGGCTGATAGCCGCCCCTACGGAGAGGGGGCGAGGGTTGAGCAGGCTGGCCGCGTTCCCTGTTCGCTCCGCCTCATCCGTCATCCGCCTTGCGGTCGCCCGCCCGCTGGAAAAGCCTTCCCCGCCGCAGCGGGGAAGGCTTTTTTGCCGGGGTTTTATATTTCAGACATTACTTGCGCGTCGCGCTCCAGCCGGTGGCGTTGTAGGAATTGATGTACATCGTACCGGCCTGGTTGACGGCGCGGACGGTGTACCAATACTTCACGCCCTTCTGCGCCGTTGTATCCAGATAGCTCGTGCCCTGAATATCCTTGATCGCGGTCCAGT
>JAILOS010000026.1 GCA_024690695.1 Oscillospiraceae bacterium | reverse complement strand
ACGTCCTTGAGCGTCTCGCGCATGAGGCGGTCGCGGATCTGGCGGGAGGTGACGAATTTGCCCTCGCGCCCGGCAAAGGGGCTGTCGTTGACGGAGAAGGTCATCTCCAGCGTGGGGGCGCCGATCTTGACAAAGGGCAGCGGCTCGGCAAAGCCGCGGGCGCAGATGGTGTCGCCGATGGTGACATCGCCGATGCCGCTCATGGCGATGATGTTGCCGGCCCCGGCCTCGGTCACGGGGACGCGGTTGAGCCCGTCAAACTGATACAGGCTCACGGCCTTGGCCTTCATGCTCGGCGCGTCGGGATCGTGATAGTTGCAGACCTCGATCTCCTGGTTCTGCTTGATGACGCCGCGCTCGATGCGGCCGATCGCGATGCGGCCGACGTATTCGTTGTAGTCGATGCTGCTGACGAGCATCTGGAAGGGAGCCTCCGGATCGCCCTGCGGAGCGGGGATATACTCCAGGATCGTCTCGAACAGGGGCTTGAGGTCCGTGCCGGCGACCTCGGGCGAATAGCTCGCGGTGCCGTTGCGCCCCGAGCAGAAGAGCATCGGGGAATCGAGCTGCTCGTCGGTGGCGTCGAGGTCCATCAGCAGCTCGAGCACCTCGTCCACGACCTCGTGGATGCGCTGGTCGGGCCGGTCGATCTTGTTGATGACGACGATGACCCGGTGGCCGAGCTCAAGCGCGCGGCTGAGCACGAAGCGGGTCTGCGGCATGGGGCCCTCGGCCGCGTCGACCAGCAGCAGCACGCCGTTGACCATCTTCAGGATGCGCTCCACCTCGCCGCCGAAATCGGCGTGGCCCGGGGTGTCGACGATGTTGATCTTCGTGTCGCCGTAGCGGACGGCGGTGTTCTTCGCCATGATCGTGATGCCGCGCTCGCGCTCGAGGTCGTTCGAATCCATCACGCGGTCGACGACCTCCTGGTTCTCCCGGTAGACGCCGGACTGCTTGAGCATCTCGTCCACGAGCGTGGTCTTGCCGTGGTCGACGTGGGCGATGATGGCGATATTTCTCAGCTTATCCATAAAAATCTCAGCTCCTCGCTATTTACACAAAACGGGATTTTACCATTCCGCGCGCTTAATTGCAAGCGTTTTCCGCGCTTTTTGCCGCCGGTCGTTGCATTTTTTCTCCCGTCGTGCTACAATGACAAAACACCGTACAGAAAGAAGCGAACAGCATGAACGACAACTTTTTTGCCTATATTTCCCGGATGCGCTACATCGGGCGCTGGAGCCTGATGCGAAACGCCCTGCCCGAAAACGTGCAGGAGCACAGCCACATGGCGGCCGTGCTGGCCCACGCGCTGGGCGTGATCCGCCGGGACGTGTTCGGCGTCCCCTGCGATCCGAACGAGGCCGCGGCCGTGGCCCTCTTCCACGACGCAAGCGAGATCCTCACCGGCGACCTGCCGACGCCGATCAAATACCACAGCGCCGACATCATGGGCGCCTACCGCGCGGTGGAGGCGCTGGCCTGCGACAGGCTGCTGGCGACGCTGCCGGAGGAGCTGCGCGGCTCCTACGAGCCGCTGCTGTCGGGCGAGACCGCCGAGCGCCTGCACAACCTGGTCAAGGCCGCCGACAAGCTCTCGGCCTATATCAAGTGCGTCGAGGAGCGCAAGGCCGGCAACAACGAATTCGCTTCCGCCGAGAAGCAGCTGCGCGCCCAGCTCGAGGCCAATCCCCTGCCGGAGCTGCACTGGTTCATGGAGCGCTGCCTCCCGGCCTTCGAGCTGACGCTCGACGAGCTCGGCACGCTGGACTGAGCCGGAATCCGGAAGGACAGGAGACGACGGGAGCATGGAACAGAGCAAAATCGACCGCATCAACGAACTGGCGCGGCTGGCCAGGCAGCGCGAGCTGACGCCGGAGGAGCTTTCGGAGCGCGACGCGCTGCGCAAGGAGTATATTGCCGCCTGGCGTGAGAGCACGATCGCCGTGCTGGAGAACACCGTGATCCAGACCCCCGACGGCAAACGGCATCCTCTGCGCAGACGGAAGGGATAAATAATGACAGACCGGGCGGCCGCGAGGGATAAAAACCCTCGCGGCCGCCCGGTCTTTTTTCGATCGAACGCGCTTTTTTACAGCGTCAGCTGCGGATTGTTCGTGTCCTCGACGGCGCAGGTCTGCGCGCCGGCGGAGAGCGCCGCCTGCGCCGTTTCGCGCAGGGACAGGCCGCGGACGCCCGCCCAGACGATGGCGGCCATCGCCGCGTCGCC
>JAILOS010000007.1 GCA_024690695.1 Oscillospiraceae bacterium | reverse complement strand
GGCGACCGCGAGCGGGCGCGCCGGGCGGCGGCGCAGTCCGCGCTGGCGGTGCTGGCCGCGGGCCTGTTCTCCACCGCGCACACGCTCTCGCTCAGCCGGCGGGTGCCGGTGTGGATGCAGGTCGATCCCTCGCTGCGCGAGGCCGCGGGGCGCTATTTCTTCATCCTGTACACGCCGATGCTCTTTCGCGCGGCGAGCATCATCTTCGGCACGGTGCTGCGCGCCGCGGGCGACACGCGCACGCCGATGCGCGTCGGCGTCGGCGTCAATCTCGCCAACGTCGTGCTGAACTTCCTGCTGATCTACGAGCCGCGGGAGATCGAGATTTTCGGCCTGCGCTTGCGGATGTGGGGAGCCGGGCTCGGTGTGGACGGAGCCGCCCTCGCCAGCGCCGCCGCCTTCGTCTTCGGCGGGATCGCCCTCACGGCGGCCCTGCTGAGGCATCCGGTGATCTCCCCGCGCGGCTGCTCGCTGCGCCCGGACGGGGCCGTGCTGCGGCCCTGCCTGCGCATCGCGCTGCCGAACATGCTCCAGCGCTTTGCGACCTCGCTGGGTTACGTCGCCTTCGCCGCGATGATCAACGCCCTCGGCCCGATCCCGACGGCCGCGCACGTCATCGCCAACACCGTCGAGTCCGCGTTTTACATCCCCGGCTTCGGGATGCAGCAGGCCGCGGCCACGCTCACCGGCAACGCCGTCGGCGCCGGAGACCGCCGCCGCCAGAAGGAGCTGGCCCGCACGATCACGCTGCTGGAGGTCGGGCTGATGCTCGTCTCCGGCTCGCTGCTCTTCGCCTTCGCGCCCGCGCTGGTGGACGTTTTCAGCGACGATCCCGCGGTCATCGCCCTCGGCGCCGCGGTGCTGCGCATGGTCGCCTGTTCCGAGCCCTTCTATGGGGTCAGCATCGCCGTGGAGGGCATGCTCCAGGGCGCCGGCCTGACCCGGATGCCCTTCGTGTTCAACGTCATCGGCATGTGGGGCGTGCGCATCGCGGGCACCTTCGTGTGCACGGTGCTGCTGGGCTTCGGCCTGGTCAGCGCCTGGGCCTGCATGATCGGCCACAACCTGCTGCTGTTCACGCTCTTTGCGCTCTATTACCGGCGGGTCGTGCGCGGCGCGTAGAGGAGCGCCTCTCCCGGGCGCAAAGGCGGCCCGAGGGCAGCAACCCGAGCTTACAGAAAACCGACCCCGATCTTAAACGATCGGGGTCGGTTTTCTGACGGCGTTTGTGATGCTTACGCGTTCTTCGCCTGCTCGCAGAGAGCGGTGAAGGCGGCGGGATCGTGGATCGCGGTCTCGGACAGCATCTTGCGGTTCATCTCGATGCCGGCGAGCTTGAGGCCGTGCATGAAGGTGGAGTAGTTCATGCCGTTCGCCTTGCAGCCCGCGCTGATACGGGTGATCCAAAGCTGACGGAAGTCTCTCTTCTTCTGCTTGCGGCCGACGTACGCGTACCGCCCGGACTTCATCACCTGCTCGTTGGCCATCTTATAGTGACGGGACTTGTTGCCCCAGTAGCCTTTCGCCAGACCAAGCACCTTGCTTCTGTGCTTGCGGGTCATCATTGCGCCTTTAACTCTTGCCATTTTTCGTTCCTCCTATCCTCTCGTCTGCCCTTATTTGTAAGGGATCATTTTCTTGATCGCGGCCACGTTGGTCTTGTCGGCATAGGTCTCGGAACGCAGACGGCGGCAGCGCTTGGTGTCCTTCTTCGTGAGGATATGGCTCTTATACGCGTGAGCGCGTTTTACCTTACCGGTTTTGGTGAGACTGAATCTCTTCTTCGCACCGCTGTGGGTCTTCAGTTTGGGCATGATTGTTTTCTCCTTCCGTAACGCACAGGTCGAACCTGTAATTTACTCTTTGTTTTCTTCTGCCGGAGCGGGCTTCGGCGTTTTGGGCTTCGCGGGCTTTTTCGGCGGGGTGACGGGCTTGGGGGAGAGGAAAAGGGACATGTTGCGCCCTTCCAGCTTGGGAGCCTTGTCCAGATTCGCGATCTCCGCGCACTTGTCCGCAAAATCGCGCAGCAGCTGCTCGCCGATCTCGGTGTGGGCCATCTCGCGGCCGCGGAAACGCACGGAGACCTTCACACGGTCGCCGTCGCCCAGGAACTTCTGGGCGTTCTTCAGCTTCGTGTTGAAGTCGTTCGTGTCGATGCCGGGAGACATGCGGATCTCCTTGATCTCGATGATTCGCTGGTTTTTCTTGGCTTCCTTCTCTTTTTTGGTCTGCTCGAAGCGGTACTTGCCATAGTCCATCACCCGGCAGACGGGCGGATTGGAGCCCGGGGCGATCTTGACGAGGTCAAGGTCGTGCTCGATGGCGATCTGGAGAGCCGCGGCGGCGGACATGATGCCCAGCTGCTCGCCCTCGCTGCCGATCAGGCGCACCTCTTTGTCGGTGATCTCTTCGTTGATCTGATGAGCCAAGTTTGCGATTTTGAAACACCTCCGTGAATGAAAAAGCGCGGATGCACAGCATCCGCGCGTAAAAACACCGTGATCCCGCCGGGGCGGGGCAATGCTTTTATTGACCGCGGCTGGCCCGAGGCCGCCGGGTGAGGACGGGGATGCCGTACCTTCTTTGTTGTAAGCTCAGTTAATATAACAGACTGTTTCCCCGCTGTCAAGTCTTTTTTATGATATGCGGGGAAATTAAGCGCTTAGTACTTGGTGAGCGATTCTTGATATACGGGGAAGGCACAGGCCGCTCATTTTCCGATATCCTGCAGGAACCGAAGAATGCTTTCCTTGTCTTTTCCCAACAGACAGCGCAGGATAAGCTGAAAAAGAAGAAAAAGTACAAGCAGGGAAAGGAGAACGATGAGCACACCGGAAACAGCCGCAGCCGGCTCCTTCCAACGAGGGACAATCACCAGCGTCAGCATCAGCAGGGCAGACAATACGATATCCGGCTCAAAGGGGGCAAAGCCATAAGCGCCGACCAGTTTCGTTCCTCCGTTTTCTGTCGGACGGAGAAAGGCGCAGAAGCGGACCCTTTTAGCGCTGAAGAGGAAATGAAGAGTCACCAAACGACCATACATGCGGTATAGTACGGTACTCGTGCTCCTGGCGTAATTGTCCAGCGTCCAGGGCCGGGCCGAGGCGCGCAGAGCGGCCGTGATTTCTTCGAACGACCGGTCATATGTCATCCGGACAAACATCTGCTTTCTTGCCTCCAAACGCCACGCGCTGCGCCCGAAGCGCTCAGTAATTCTCCTGCGGGGCGCCCTCGGCCTTCTCAAGCTCCATCGCCAGCTTGACGATGCGGCTGGTGCCGAGCCGCTCGGCGCCGAGCGCGATCATGTCCTCGGCGTCCTGCAGCGAGGCAATGCCGCCGGCGGCCTTGACCTTCACCCAGGGCGCGACGTTGGCGCGCAGCAGGGCCACGTCCTCGCGGGTGGCGCCGCCCTTGGAAAAGCCGGTGGAGGTCTTGATATACTCGCAGCCGCAGTCCGACACGATGCGGCACAGGCGGATCTTTTCCTCCTCGGTCAGCAGGCAGCACTCGATGATGACCTTCAGCAGCGTGCCGCGCGTGGCGTCGCGCACGGCCTGGATATCCTTCTGCACGTCCTCCCAGCAGCCGTCCTTGACCATGGAGAGATTGATGACCATGTCCACCTCGTCGGCCCCGTTCCGGACGGCGTCGGCGGCCTCCCAGGCTTTGGCGGCGGAGGTCATGTATCCGTTGGGGAAGCCGATGACCGTGCAGATCTTCAGCGCGTCCTTCACGTAGCGCTTCGCCCCGGCGACGTGGCAGGGCGGGATGCAGACGCTCGCGCACTCGTATTTGATGCCCTGGTCGCACAGACGGCGGATCTCCTCGCTCGTGCAGTCCACGCGAAGAAGGGTATGGTCGCATTTTTTCAAGATTTCCCGAAGTTCCATAGGGGAGCCTCCTTTATCAAGTTCTGTCGTTATTATACCTGTTCTTCCCGGCATAATCAAGGGGGAAGGAACAATAGGATGGAGCGTAGAACAAGGCAAAGGAGAAGGACATGGACGAAAGCTACGAGAACAACCGGGCCCGGCTGGTCGGCGCGCTCGCCGGAAGGCCCGTGCTCAGCCACGAGACGCGCGGCGAGCGCTTTTACCGGCTGCCGCTGGCGGTGCGCCGCAAGAGCGGCGCGGTCGACGAGATCAACGTTCTCGTCCGTCAGTCTCAGCTGGAGGCGCTGGAGCTGCGCGAGGAGGACAGGCTGTGCGCGGAGGGGGAGCTGCGCAGCTTCAACAACCGGCGCGGCGAGGGGGCGAAGCTGGTCATCTCGCTGCTGGCGCGGCGGCTCAGCTTCAGCGCGGAGGAGGACGCCAACGAGATTGTGCTGGTCGGCGCTCTCTGCAAGCCGCCCACGCTGCGCCGGACGCCGCTGGGCCGCGAGGTCTGCGACCTGATGCTGGCGGTCAACCGGCGCACCGGCCGCTCGGACTATCTGCCCTGCATCTGCTGGGGACAGCGGGCGCGCGAGGCGGCACTCTGGGACACGGGCGCGCGTCTGCGCCTGATCGGGCGCATCCAGAGCCGCCGCTATCTCAAGGTGACGGAGGAGGGGACGCTGGAAAAGACGGCCTTCGAGGTCTCCGCGTCGGAGCTGGAGCTGCTTGGTTGAGTTTTCAGTTTTAAGCAGAAAGAATCCAGGGGCTGTGAAAACCGTGGTTTTCACAGCCCCTGGGCTTCTTGAAACACTGTTTACTTGTCGGAGGTCTCGACGGCCGCGGCCGTCTCAGTGGGCGCTTCGGCCGCGGCGGGCTCGGTCACGGGGTCGACCTTGTCCAGGCCGGGGCCGGGGACGGCTTCGACGTGGAAGCTCTCGGTCCAGGCGCTGATCGCCTCCTCCTGCAGCGCCTGCTTGGCCAGCAGGTTGCAGTACAGGTCGCCCTCGCCGACGAAGAACATCACGTGATAGCCGGCGTAGCTGCCGTTCGAGCCGTAGACGATGCCGGTGTCGCCGGCCTGATGGTCTTCAAAGCAGAAGGCTTCGAACTCGGGCACCATCTGGCCCTTGGAGATGTTCTCGTACAGGCCGCCGTTGGAGGCGGAGCCCGTGTCCTGCGAATACTCTTTGGCCAGCTCCGCGAAGCTCTCCTCGGTGGCCTCGCCGCTCTTCCACAGGTTGAGGATGCGCTCGGCCTCGGTCTTTGCGGCGGCGAGAGCCTCGTCGCTCCAGGAGCCGTCCTCGCCCGCCTCGGCCTTGATCAGAATGTGGCGGACGCTGACGGTGTGATAGCGGTTGGAATTGCGCTCGAGGAAGAGCACGGCCGTGGCGCTGTCGCCTTCGGTGATCACGGTGACGTCGCCCGGCTGACGGTCGCCCATCAGCCAGCTGCCGGCGTCGCCGCTGAGATAAATGAGCGGATAGTTCTCATCCAGCGTGGCGGAATCGCCCAGCTCGGACTCGATATAGCCGTTGAAGCGCTCGTAGAGATCCTCGACGTCGCCGCCGTCCTTGTAGGAGGTGACGACAGCCTCGGCCTCGGCATAGGCTTCGGCCCTTGCCAGATCGCTGACGCTGCCTTCCTCGTCGGCCTGCGCGTTTACGGTGTAGAACGCATAGCTCACGCTGTCGTACATGCCGTTGTAGGAGGCGTACTTGTCGTCCAGCTGCGCCTGCGTAAAGCTCAGGCTTTCGGCATAGGCGCTGTAGGCCTTGTTCGCCAGCGCGTTGTCCAGCTCCGCCTGACGCACGAGCTTCTGGTTCACGCCGCGGCCGTAGTTGGCGGCGAGGAACTTGTCGACGTCAGTGAAGCCGTACATCGAGGCGTACATCTGGTAGGTGCTCATCGTCGCGTCGACCTCGGCGATCTCCTCGTCGGTCAGCGCAATGCCGTTCTGCTCGGCGTAGGCGAGCACGCCCTGCAGCTCGGACAGGGTCGTGAACACCTGATCAAGCAGGTAGTCGCGCCAGGTGGCGATGTTCTTGCCCTCGGGGGATTGGCCCAGGTAGGGCTGGGAGCCGAGGCCCACGGGGCCGGCGGAGGTATCAAGGCCGTACTGCGCCGCGTCGTAGCTGTTGGCCGCGTTCTGGTAGGCGTTAATATAATAGTAGTTGATTTCGGCGGGGGAGTAGCTCCTGTTCCCGATGGTCACGGCCGTTTCGCTGCGGTAGGCCCGGGTCTCGGAGGCCTCCTTCGCGTTGGGAATGATGGTGTCCTTGAACAGGAAAAACACGGCCAGCGCCAGGATCAGGATCACGACGCCGACCATGATGCCGATCGAACGGCTCTCCTTGGCCTTCTGCTCGTCGCGCTTGAGCTGCGTGGCCTGCTTTTTGCTGGTGCCGGCTTCGAGCTCGGCACGGCGGTTCTTTTTCTCTGTCGATGCGCTCATTGTTTTCATCCTTTTTCATCTGAACTCGTGTGTCCGGCGCCCTCCGGCGCGTAGACTGAAATATTATAGCGCAAACCGTTCCGCGATTCAAGATGATAAAAGCCAAAAGTTCCGCGTTTTTTCGACGGCGCGGCGTGTTATTCTAACCAAAGAGGGGGAATGCCGATGAAACGAAAGACGGGAGCGGCCCGGCTGCTGCTGATCCCGGCGGCCGCGGCGCTGGGCTTCGCGCTGCTGACGCGCCCGGCGCGGGAGGAACGGCAGCTTCCCGGCCTGCCGCCGGCGCTGGACGGTC
>JAILOS010000113.1 GCA_024690695.1 Oscillospiraceae bacterium | reverse complement strand
TACACCTTCCTCAACTATCTGCGCTGCCACGACGACATCGGCTGGGGCCTCGATTACGGTTATCTCTGCCGTTTTGGCATGGGCGAGGTCTCGCACAAGAAGTTTCTGAACGACTATCTGACCGGGAACTGGCCCGGCAGTCCCGCGCGCGGCGAGCTGTACAACGACGATCCCCGCATCGGCGACGCGCGCCTGTCCGGCACCACCGCCTCGCTCTGCGGGATCGAATCCGCGCGGGCCGACGGCGACGCGGGCCGGCTGGAATGGGCGCTGCGTCTCGACGTGATGCTGCACGCCTTCATGTTCACGCTCAGCGGCATCCCCGTGCTCTACAGCGGCGACGAGATCGCGCAGGAGAACGATTACGGCTATCACGACGATCCGCTCAAGGCCCCCGACAGCCGCTATCTGCACCGCGGGGACATGAACTGGGAGGCCGCCGCCCGGCGGCACGACCCGAAGACGACCGAAGGCCGCCTCTTCGCGGAGCTCCGACGGATCGAGAAGCTGCGCGCCGGGCACCGCGTATTCGACGGCGCGGCCGACGTGTGGATCGTGCGGACCGGAGACCCCGGCGTGCTCGGCATCGGGCGCTACTGCCGCGGCGAAAAGCTCGTCGCGCTCTTCAACTTCGCCTCGGCGAGCAAGCGCGTGGCCTTCGACGAGCTCGGCGATTTCAGCGACGCGTTCACCGGAGAGAGCGCGGACAACACAAACGTCTATCTTCGTTCCGGCGGCTTTGCGTGGCTGCTGTGCGATTTTGACGCCGCCAAAGCCCCGGCAGACGGGGAAGAAAGGGACAAGGCATGAAAAACGCCCGTTACGACGTCGCGGCTCTCGGAGAGCTGCTGATCGACTTTACCCAGCACGGAAGCAGCGAGCAGGGCAATCCTCTGTTCGAGGCCAACCCCGGCGGCGCGCCCGCCAACGTGCTCGCCATGCTTACGAAGCTCGGCCGCCGCTGCGCTTTTCTCGGCAAGGTGGGGCAGGACGCCTTCGGCGACAGGCTCGCTCAGACGCTGCGCAGCTGCGGCGTCGACGATCGCGGTCTGCGCCGCGACGGCCTGATCCCGACGACGCTGGCCGTGGTGCACACGCTGCCCGGCGGCGACCGGGACTTCAGCTTTTACCGCAAGCCGGGCGCCGACCTGCTGCTGCGCGAGGACGAGCTGGATCTGCCGCTGCTGCGAGACTGCCGCGTGTTCCACTTCGGCACGCTGTCTCTGACCGACGAGCCCTGCCGCAGCGCGACGCGCCGGGCGATCCGCGAGGCCCGCGAAGCCGGGGCGCTGATCTCCTTCGACCCGAACCTGCGCATGCCGCTGTGGAACAGCGCCGAAGAGGCTCGCGAGGCGATCGCCTGGGGGCTTTCTCAGTGCGAGGTCTTGAAGATCTCCGACAATGAGCTCGCGTTCATGACGGGTGAAGAGGATCTCGAAAAGGCCGCGGCGCTGCTGCGCGGACAGTACCCGCAGCTGCGTCTGTGCTGCGTGACGGCCGGGGCCGCCGGCAGCACCGCGTATTGCGGGGCGCTGCGCGCCTTCGAGCCCGCCTGCGGCCGCGGCGGCATCGTCGATACCACCGGCGCCGGCGACACCTTCTGCGCCTGCATGCTGGACTTTGTGCTGGCAAACGGCCTCGAAAACACGGACGAGGCGGCGCTGCACCGGATGCTGCGCTTTGCCAACCACGCCGCCTATCTCGTCGCCACGAAAAAGGGCGCGATCCGCTCGATGCCCGAGCGCGAGCAGGTCGAGGCGCTGCTGCGCTGAAGCCGCACGGAAAAACCGGCCCTGCCGTCTGTTGATCACAGAGCGGCAGGGCCGGTTTTCGTTTTTCGGTCGGCTCACATGCTCTCCGGCGCGGAGACGCCGATCAGCTCGAGGGCGTTTTTCAGCGTGATCCGGGTCGCGAGCACCAGGCCGAGGCGCTGGTTGGTCAGCTCCGGCTCGTCGGGATTGACGACCTTGCTGCTGTTGTAGTAGCTGTGGAAGATCCTGACCAGCGAGAGGATATAATCCGCGAGCTTGTTGGGCTTGCGCTGCAGGGCGTCGTTGGCGACCTCGGAGGGGAATTCGCCGATCAGCTTCAGCAGCTGCAGCTCCTTTTCGTCGGTCAGCAGCGGATAGCTCTCGAGCCTGCGGAAGGCCGGGGTCCTCGGATTGGAGAGGATGGAGCACATGCGGGAATGCGCGTACTGCGCGTAATAGACCGGGTTGTTGTTGTCCTTCGAACGCGCGAGCTTCAGATCGAGGTCCATGTGGGTGGACACGTCCTTCGAGGCGAAGAACCAGCGGGCCGCGTCCACGCCGATATCCTCGCACAGCTCGCGGATCGTGATCGCGTTGCCGGTGCGCTTGCTCATCTTGACCTCGCGCCCGTCCTCGACCATGCGGACCATCTGGATCAGATCGACGCAGAGCGTTCCCTCGGGATAGCCGAGCGCCTTGAGCGCGGCCTGCATGCGCGTGACGTAGGAATGATGGTCGGCGCCCCAGAGATCGACGAGGAAGGGATAGCCGCGCTCGACCTTGTGGACGTGATTGGCGATGTCGGGCGTGAGATAGGAGAGCGTCCCGTCGCTCTTGCGCAGCACGCGGTCCTTCTCGTCGCCGTATTCGGTGCTTTTGAACCACAGCGCCCCGTCCTTTTCATAGGTGAGGCCCAGCTCCTCCATGCGCCGCAGGCAGGCGTTGATGCGCTCGCGGCCGTTTTCGTAGAAGAAGGTCTCGTGCATCCAGGAGTCGATCTTCACGCCGTAGAAGCGCAGATCCTCCTCGATCTTTTTCAGCTCCCGCTCCTTGCCGACGCGCATGAAGTGCTCCATGCGCTCCTTTTCGTCGGCGGAGAGCCACTTGTCGCCGTCCTCCGCCGCGATCTCCTCGGCGATGGCGCAGATATCCTCGGCGTGGTAGCCGTCCTCGGGCAGCGGATACTCGTCGGCGCGGCCGAAATGCTCGAAATAGCGCGCGATCAGCGAGCGGCCGAGCATCACGATCTGATTGCCGGCGTCGTTGACGTAGTATTCGCGCAGCACCTCGTAGCCGCTGGCCTCCAGCAGGCGGCAGATACAGTCGCCCCAGGCGGCGTTGCGGGCGTG
>JAILOS010000059.1 GCA_024690695.1 Oscillospiraceae bacterium | reverse complement strand
GTCGGCAACTGGCCCGGCGTGACGGTGGAGAAGAAGGAAGGCAAGCTGATCGTGGACAAGGAGGTCATCCTGACCGACCTGCCCGGCATCTACTCCCTCTCCCCCTATACGCTGGAAGAAGTCGTGGCCCGGAATTATCTCATTGAGGAAAAGCCGGACGCCATTTTGAACATCGTGGACGCCACGAACCTGGAGCGAAATCTCTACCTGACCACCCAGCTCACCGAGCTCGGCATCCCCGTGGTGATCGCGCTGAACATGATGGACCTGGTGAAGAAGGCCGGCGACAGCATCAACATCAGGGAGCTGAGCCGCCAGCTGGGCTGCAGGATCGTGGAGATCTCCGCCCTCAAGGGCGACGGCGTGGCCGACGCGGCAAAGGCCGCCATCGAGGCAGCGAAGAACGGCAAGACCGTCCCCCAGCACAGCTTCTCCGGCCCGGTGGAGCACGCACTGGCCCACATCGAAGAGGTCACGGTCCACAATCTGCCCGAGGAGCAGCAGCGCTGGTACGCCATCAAGGTCTTCGAGCGGGACGAGAAGGTGCTGGAGCAGCTCAAGATCCCCGCCGAGGTCAAGGCCCATATCGAAAAGGACATCCAGGCTGCCGAGAAGGAGCTGGACGACGACGCCGAGAGCATCATCACCAACGAGCGCTATGTCTATATCGGCAACATGCTCAAGGGCATCTATAAGAAGAAGGGTAAGGGAGAGCTCTCAAGCTCCGACAAGATCGATAAGATCGTCACCAACCGCATCCTCGCCCTGCCGATCTTCGCCCTTGTCATGTTCCTGGTCTACGCCCTGGCCATGGGCAAGTCCATCGCCGACGGCGGCATCGCCATCGGCACCTTCCTGACCGACACGGCCAACGACGTGCTGGGCGACGCGTGGCTCATTGAAGGCTCCCGGTCGATCCTTGAGGGCTGGGGCGCCGCGCCCTGGCTGATCGGTCTGATCTCCGACGGCATCCTCGCGGGCGTCGGCGCGGTGCTCGGCTTCGTGCCCCAGATGCTCGTCCTGTTCCTGATGCTGTGCCTGCTGGAGGACTGCGGCTACATGGCCCGCATCGCCTTCATCATGGACCGGATCTTCCGCCGCTTCGGTCTGAGCGGCAAGAGCTTCATCCCCATGCTCGTCGCCACCGGCTGCGGCATCCCCGGCGTCATGGCCTCCCGTACCATCGAGAACGAGCGTGACCGCCGCATGACGATCATGACCACCACCTTCATGCCCTGCGGCGCAAAGCTCCCGGTCATCGGACTGATCGCCGGCGCGCTCTTCGGCGGCAGCACCTGGGTGGCCACCTCCGCCTACTTTGTCGGCATCGCCGCCATCGTCATCTCCGGCATCATGCTCAAGAAGACCAAACGCTTCGCGGGCGATCCCGCCCCCTTCGTCATGGAGCTGCCCGCCTACCACCTGCCCGCCTGGGGCAACGTCCTGCGCGGCACCTGGGAGCGCGGCTGGAGCTTTATCAAGCGCGCCGGCACGGTCATCGTGCTCTCCTCCATCATCATCTGGTTCCTGACCAGCTTCGGCTTTGTCAACGGCCGCTTCGGCATGGTGGACTCCCTCTACGAGGACGAAACGGTCGCCACCGACGAATACGTGGTCTCCGTTTCCGAACGTATGAGCATCCCCGAGGACGAGGTCGAGCCGATGGACGACTCCATCCTGGCCAGAATCGCCCAGCCCGTCTCCGTCGTCTTCAAGCCGCTGGGCTTCGGCGACTGGAAGCCCACCGTCGCGACCGTGACGGGTCTCGTGGCAAAGGAGAACGTGGTCGGCACCTTCGGTGTGCTGTACGCCTACGACGATCAGGAGGGCGAGGCAGAGCTGGAGGAGAACGGCGACCAGATCTGGGGCAAGGTCGCAGAGGACTACGGCAAATTCTCCGGCGGCCACGGCAAGCTCGCCGCTTACAGCTTCCTGCTCTTCAACCTCCTGTGCGCCCCCTGCTTCGCGGCCATCGGCGCGATCAAGCGCGAGATGAACAGCCGCAAGTGGACCTGGTTCGCCATCGCCTACCAGTGCGGCTTTGCCTGGGTGATCGCCTTCATCGTCTGGCAGGTCGGCCGTCTCTTCGCGGGCGGTATGAACGTCGTCGGTCTGATCCTCGCGCTCGTCATGCTCGCGCTGCTCCTGTGGCAGCTCTTCAAGCCCTATAAGGAAGCGCAGAAGCTGACGGTCAAATAAAGGTCTCTTGCCCCTCTCTCCATATGGCTGTGCCGCGGGGCTCGCCCCCCTTCGGCTCCGCGGCGCAGCCGCTCATTATAAGGAAGTGATCGTATGCTGGCGTGGTTTTCCGCCAACCTCATCAATATCGTGCTGGTCGCCGTCGTCGTGCTGATCGTCTGGCTGCTCGTCCGCGGCATGATCCGTGATAAAAAAGCGGGCAAAAGCGCCTGCGGCGGCAACTGCGCAGCCTGCGGGGCCTGCGGCGGCAGCTGCGCGGCCTGCGGCAGATGCGGCGCGATGAACGCCGCGGCGGCCGGCCCCCGGGCCGGAAAAGAATGAACGGCTCAAAAAGAGCGGACGTAAACGGCGTCCGCTCTTTTTGAGCCGTTCAGTGCGCTCTCCGGCGCCGGCGCAGGGAGAGAAGTCCGTCTGTCTCCCCTCCCGCCGCCTCAGTACACCGTCCCGTCGGCGGCGACGATGGTCAGAATGCCGCGGTGCAGGATGTACTGGTTGTGCGCTTCGTCGAAGAAGCACTGATACAGATGCGTCGGCTCGAAGTCCCGCCGCCGCGTCAGCGTGCCGACGATCCGAAAGCCGATCCGTTCCGCCTGTGCCTGAAGTCCCATATGCAAAGCCCCCTTCGTTGTTTTCCGTCCGTATCGCAACACGAATACTGTCCAAAAAATTCCCCTTGATTCTTGCGCTCCGCCCCGTTCGCTGCTATACTGAAAGAAAAAACGGGGAGGGATTGCCATGTCTGCCGGCGACAACCAGAAGCTGAAGATGCTGTATCTCGTCAGGATCTTCTCCGAGGAGACCGACGATCAGCACGGCCTGACGCTGCAGGAGATCGCGGCGCGGCTGGAACGCTTCGGCGTCAACGCCGACCGCAAGACGCTGTACAAGGACTTCGCCGAGCTCGAAAAATTCGGGCTGGAGATCCTCAGCGAGCAGGACGGCCGCACGGTGCGCTACCACCTCGCCTCGCGGCAGTTCGAGCTGCCGGAATTGAAGCTGCTGGTGGACGTGGTGCAGGGTTCGAAATTCATCACCGAGAAGAAATCCCGCCAGCTCATCAAAAAGCTGGAGTCGCTCGCCAGCGTCCACGAGGCGCGCCAGCTTCACCGGCAGGTGCTGATCACCGGCCGCATCAAGACGATGAACGAGAGCATCTACTACCTTGTCGACATGCTGCACGAGGCCATCAACGCCGACCGGCAGATCCGCTTCCAGTATTATCGCTGGAACGTGCGCAGGCAGCCGGAGCTGCGGCGCGGCGGCGCCTGGTATCAGCTCAGCCCCTGGTGCCTGCTCTGGGACGACGAAAACTACTATCTCGTCGCCTACGACGCCGCCGACGGCAGGCTCAAGCACTTCCGCGTGGACAAAATCGTGCGCCTGTCCGTCACCGACGCTCCCCGCGAGGGCAAGGCCGCCTTTCAAAAGCTCGATCCGGCGACCTACACGCGCAGCGTTTTCGGCATGTTCGGCGGCGAGCTCACGCGCGTGACGCTCGAGGGGCGCGCCGATATGGTCGGGCCGCTGATCGACCGCTTCGGGACGGATATCACGATCGTCCCGCACTCGGGCGATCGCTTCACCGCCTCGGTCGACGTGGCGGTCAGCCGGCATTTTCTCGGCTGGATCATCGCGCTGGGCGACGGCGTGCGCGTCACCGGGCCGCAGGCGCTGCTGGACGAGCTGCGCGAGGAGGCGCGGCGTCTGGCCGCGCTCTACAACGCGTCGCCCTCCGGCTCTACGGAATCGTAATAATCGCTCTCGCTGCTGAACAGGACGTAGCGTCCGTTCACGCAGCCGCAGAAGCCGCCGCTTGTGTAATATCCTTTCACGTCCGTCCCCTCCCTTTCCTTTCTGCTTGCAGTATAGCAAAAAATATGTCCCGAAAATTTCCCTCGGTCAGATTCTGACCCGGGAAATTTTCGGGACCTTGTCCGCGCCTGAGCGGGAACGGGGCGATTACCAGATGCTGATGCGCTTTTCGGGGGCGATATACATGCGGTCCTTCTCCGTGACGCCGAAGGCCTCGTACCATTCGCCGAAGTTCCGGGGCGACATGTTGGCGCGCAGCTCAGCCGGCGAGTGCACGTCGTTGGCCAGCAGGAGCTGGATATATTCCTCCTTCGCCTTCCGGCACCATACGCGCGCCCAGTTGATGAAATACGCCTTGAAATCCGGCTCGGGCAGCGTGCGCATGATTTCCAGCGTCACGCCCATGCCGCCGTTGTCGGCGATGTTCTCGCTGACGGTGAGCTCTCCGCTGACCTTTCCGCCGTGGAACTCGATGCCGTCGAACTGCTCGATCATCTCCTGCGTGAGGACCTTGAAGGCCTTGAAATCCTCCTCGGTCCACCAGTTGTTCAGATTGCCGTTCTCGTCGAAGTTGGCGCCGTTGTTGTCGAAGGCGTGGGAGATCTCGTGGCCGATGACCGCGCCGATGCCGCCGAGGTTTTCGCTGACGCTCTGATGCAGGGAGTAGAACGGTTTCTGCAGGATCGCCGCCGGGAAGGTGATGTCGTTGGCGCTGGGGTTGTAGCAGGCGTTGACCATGTGGCCCGGCATCAGCCACTCGCTGCGGTCGACCGGCTTGAGGAGCTTATCCAGATTGTCCTTCATGCGGATGGCGGAGAGCTTCTTCATGATCGTGAAGAAGGACTCGTCCTCGTCGAAGACGAGGCGGGACCAGATCTCCTTGATCTCGTCGGGATAGCCCATCTTGATCTCGATCGTGGAGAGCTTTTTGATCGCCTTCTCCTTCGTGGCTTCGGCGAGGAAGCCGTTCTTCCTCATCCGCAGCTTGTAGGTCTCGATGATCTTCTTCACGAGCTCCACGACGTCTTTTTTCGCCTCTTCGCCGAAATAGGTCCGTCCGTAATAGACGCCGACCGGCTCGGAATACATGCGCGACGCCGTCTGGTAGGCCTGCTTCTCCAGCGAGGGATCGGCGGCCACGCCGGTGAGGACGCGCGTATAGGTCTTTCCGAGAGCCGCCAGCTCTTCGGACAGGAACGCGGTGGCGCGCAGCAGGGTCTTGACGTAGGCCCAGTGGAGGTAGAGCGGCAGGGTCTCTTCGGAGAAATACCCGTTCATTTCCCTGATCGCCCGGGGATCGTACACGATCAGAGTCTCCGGCGCGCTCTCGCCGTAGAGCTCCTTCAGGAGCTTTTGGAGATCAAAGGGGGCCGTATACGCGGCGACCTCGTCCGCGCTCATCGGGTTGTGGCACTTGAAATACTCCGACCACTCCAGCTTGCTCTTGACCTTTTTGGCGACCATAGCGTCGAAGGCCAGCGCGTCGTCCAAAAAGCGCTTCTGCTCCTCCCCGGACAGCGGCGCATGGGCCAGCACCCGCGCGGCCATATCGGCGTAAACGGCGAGGAGCTGTTTGCCGGCCGGGTGATCCTCCGCATAGTAGGTGGTGTCCGGCAGGATCAGATCGGGGCCGAGGACGATGAAGGAATTCTTCGTCGCGTCCTGCATGTCGGCTTCCACCGCCATCTGCACGGGCAGCTCGATCCCCTCCAGGAAAAGCCCGGCGGCCTCGCGGTTGAGATCGCCGACGCTTTTGATCGACAGGATCCGCTCGAGCAGCGGCAGCACGGGGGCGACGCCCTCCCGGTTCCTTCTCTCGGTGTCCAGCACTTTTCTGTACAGCGCCGTCGCATAGCGCATCTCGGGGATGTCGGAGCTCTTGCTTCCCTCCGCGAAGGCCTTGAAATCCGCCATCATGGTCTTCTCGATCCCCTGATCCAGATCGGAGAAGCCGCCCGTGAGGGGCCGGTCGTCCGGGATGACGGCCGTTTTGAGCCATTCGCCGTTGACGGCCTCGTACAGATCGTCCTGGATTCTGACAGTCGTTTCGCTCATTCTGTTTGTCTCCTTTCCGTATGAAAGCGTATAGGTTTATTATATCACGGAAAGACGCTTTTCTCAAGTCCCGAAGGACGGTTCCCGCGCGGCGGCCTGTGCGCGCAGGACGGCTTTCCGTCAAAAAAGCGCGAAAATCTCTTCCCTGCTCCGGCTTCGTGTGCTATAATGCCGTGTATCAATTGTATGTCGGAAGGATGGGAGCAAACATGCGTTTTGTGATCGAAGACAGTCTTTTTGACACGCTGCCGACGCTGTACGTCGGCGTCGTCGCCGCCAGAGGGATCGACAACAGCCGGGACTATCCCGCGATCGACGCCCTGCTCGACGGGGCGATCGCCCTCGCCGAGTCGCGCTTCGCCGGGCGAAAGGTCAAGGAAGACCCGGATATCCTGCCCTACCGCGAGGCTTTCGCGGCGCTCGGCATCAACCCGAACAAGTTTACCTGCTCCGTTGAGGCGCTGTTCACCCGCATCGCCAAGGGGAAGGGCATGCCGCACGTCAACCCGCTCGTCGACCTGAACAACGCCGTGTCGCTGCTGAACACGCTCCCGATGGGCACGCACGACCTCTCCCTGTCCGACGAGGATATCGTCATCCGCCGCGCCCGGGAGGGCGACACCTTCCTTCCCTTCGGCGCCGAGACGGAGGAGAACCCCGATCCCGGGGAGCTCGTCTACGCCGTCGGCAGCCAGGTCCGCACCCGCCGCTGGACCTGGCGGCAGAGCGAGCACGGGAAGATCGGGCCGGACACGAGCTTCGTCTTCTTCCCGATCGACGGCTTTTCCGGCGTCAACGACGACCGCGTGCGCGCCGCCGCCGATCAGCTCGAGGCCCTGCTGCGCGAGCACTTCGGCTGTCAGACGCTGAAGGGCTTCGTCGACCGGGAGCACCCGGCGATGACGATCGCGCTCTGAGCCCGGCGTGAGAGCACGATGATCACGATCTCTTTCCGGGCCGCCGAGGCCGCTCTGGCCGCGCTCTGGCTGCTCTGCCGGGCCGCCGTGTGGCTGCGGCGAAAAACGGTCGACTGGAAACGCGAGGCGCTTTTGCTGCTGATGTACGTCAATCTCGCGGTGATCCTGCGCGTCACGTTTTTCCCCATGTACCGGGTCGGCGGGAGGATCCAGCCGCTTTTGTTCCATCCGGCGGCGATTTTTCCGCTGCGGATCAACTGGGTTCCCTTCGTGCGTCTGAAGGATTTCGCCGACAGGCGGGAGATGCTGCTGAACGTCGTCGGAAACGTCTGCCTGTTCATCCCGAGCGGCGTCCTTCTGCCGCTGCTCGATCGGCGGCTGGACCGCTTCTGGAAGGTCGTCGGAGCCGGCGCACTGATGTCGCTGGGCGTCGAGCTGCTGCAGCTCCCCTTCAGCGTGCGCTCGACGGATATCGACGACCTCATTATGAACACCTGCGGCGCCGCGATCGGCTGCGGCGTTATCTGTCTGCTGCGAAGAGACGGGCTGAAAAAACAGTCTGCCGCCCGTTTGGAAAGGAGCTCCTCCGATGAAAAAGAAACAGAATAGCCCGCTGTGGAAAATCCTGATCTTCGTGCTATGCGCCGCGGTCCTGGCCGGGGTCGTCGCGCTGCGTGTGTATGAACCCTCCGCCGGCGCGAATGCGGGAACGCCCGCGCCGAACGCCGCGGCGGAGACAGGCGCGCAGCCGGGAGAAAGCGCCCCGGAGCCCTCGGAAACGCCCGAACCGACCCCGGAGCCGACGCCCGAACCGACCCCAGAGCCGACCCCTGAGCCGACCCCGGAACCCACGCCGGAGCCGACCCCCGAGCCGGAGGCGGAAGTGCTGGAAATCAGCGCGGTATACCGCGACGACGATTATTCCGTTTTGTACGACAACAACTATAACAGCCGCGCCTGGTTCTCCCGGGGCAATCAGATCACCGTGAGCTCGGATCAGTATATTTACGCGCTCTATATCCTCTGGGAAACGCCGCCTCATCCGGGGACCGTGAGCGTCGGTGACGAGGAAACAAGCTACGGCGAGAACGGCTACGCCCACGAGCTCATCCGCCTCCCGAGGCCGGGTCAGGAGGCCGTTCTCCATATCAGCGAGGAGGAAGACGTGCAGATCGGAGAAATCTACGCGCTGTCCAAAGGCTCTCTGCCGGACTGGGTCCAGGACTGGCAGCCTCCCTGTGAAAGAGCCGACATCCTGCTCTTCCCCACCCACAGCGACGACGAGTTCGTGTTCCTGGGCGGCGTGATCCCGACCTACGTCGACCGGGGCCTGGAGGTGCAGGTGGCTTACATCGTAAACAACCTCGGCGTGCGCCGGCACGAGATGCTGGACAGCCTCTGGGAGGCCGGCGTGCGGCATTATCCGGTGTCCAGCAACCGCGAGGATATCTATCTGAGCAGCGTGCAGGAGGTCGAGCGGGTCTACGGCACGGAATACATGACCGGCTATATCGTCGAACAGCTCCGCCGCTTCAAGCCGCTGGTCGTTGTCGGCCAGGCGGAAGGCGGAGAGTCCGGTCATCCGGTGCACATCTTCGGCGTCAGCTGTCTGAAAAACGCGCTGGAGCAGAGCAACCTTCCCGGCGCCTATCCGGAGTCCGAGGAAGCCTACGGCCTGTGGGACGTGCCCAAGGCCTATCTGCATCTCTACGGAGACGAGGAGAGCCGGACCGTGCTGGACTACGAAACGCCGCTGGAGCATTTCGGCGGCGCCACGGCCTTCGAGATGGCTGAGCGGGCCTTCGACAAGTGCGTGACGCAGGTCGCGAAGGACAAATACAAGGTCTTCGGATCGGACAGCATGTACGATACCCACCAGTTCGGTCTCTTCCGCAGCCTGGTCGGCATGGATCGGGAGAAGAACGACCTTTTTGAAAATCTGGATCCCTCTCTGTACGTCGCCGCCCGCAGAAGGTAGACGGCCGTATTAAAAATCCATCGGCAAAGCCGGTGGATGAGACTGTCAAAAACCTTGCTGAAAGCTCACGAAACAGAGCAGCGGGGGAGCTCGAGGGGAAGATTCCCCCGGCGGGGGAAATGTCCGCAAAGCGGACAAAAGGGGGGCGGAAAAGGCCCGCCTCGAGTACAATAAGCCCGCCGCGCAAAAAGCCTTGTTTTGCAAGGCTTTTTGAAAACAGCATTTTGTGTACGGTCAAAATGCCCGGCGGGAAGCGCAGTCAAAAAAGTCCTCGAAAGGACTTTTTTGACAAGCTGAGCAGGCGCCGCAGGGCGCCTGCCGTGAAGATACAGAAACGTTGACGCCGGACAGCATAGCCGTCCGGCGTCTTTTTGCTTATTCTGTCTGATTTTTTACTCGGTATAGGCTTTCCGGCCGGCGGCCTTGCGCAGGGCGTTGAACTCTTCGAGGATCTTCTCCTCGGCCTCGGCCTCGGCCTGGCGCTTCTCGGGCGCGAGCTTCGCAAGGCGGGCTTCCTCTTTCGCCTTCGCATCCGCCTGCTTCTTCAGCTCCGCCTGATAGGCCTCCTCGCCTTCCTCGCGGCGGATCTTCTCCTCCGCGGAGACGTACTCGCGTCCCTCCGCCGCGGCGGCCGCCTTCTGGTCGGCTACGATTGCGTGATGGTCGATCTTCGAGAACTTCTCCACGCCCATGAACAGGAAGAACAGGAAGATGCCCAGATAGCAGATCGTCTCGCCGCCGATGAAGACCCAGGGCATCGCGCCGCGCAGCGCCTCGTTGGTCTGCAGCGTGGACACGTTGTAGTCGACCCCGGTGAGCACCATGTTCAGCACGCCGGTGGTCAGGCCCGTCATGCCCGCCATGATCGCGCCGTAGATCGTCATGCTGAGGCCGTCGGTGCGCACGCCGTGCACGGCCTCCTGGTGGTCGAAGACGTCCGCCAGCAGCGCCAGCGACAGGTACATCGCAGGCGTCGAGCCCAGCGCCTTGATCATGAAGGAGATCACGACCACCCACCAGTTGTTCGGGGCGATCAGGCCGATCACGCCGCCGATCACGGCCACGATCGCGCCGTAGAGGATCGCCTTCCCCTTGCTGCCCAGCAGATTGGCCAGCGGCAGCGCGATGACCATGCCGATCGCCGTCGGCACCGCGCCGATGATGGACAGCGTCGCGTGCAGATCGCCGCCGTTGGCGACGGTGTAGTAGCCGTTGGCGTCCTTGAACATCGCCGTGCAGAAATATACCTGCGAGACGTTCTTGATCATGCCGCCGAACTGGTACAGGAAGAAGAACGCCATCATGATGATCCAGAAGCGGTCCTTCGAGCAGATCGCCCACTGCTCCTTGATCGGCAGGGACGGCTTCGGCGCCGTCTCCTGGCCCATGCTCTCTTCCGTCACGCGCTCACGCGTGAAGAAATACTCGATCAGCGCGCCGGCAAAGGTCACCACGATCAGCGCGATGACGAAGATCTTCCAATGGTTGTAGCTCGCCAGCTCGTCGTAGAGCACGTTGCCCTCGGCGTCCACGTACTGCTTGACGACCGTCATGGCCTCGTCCGCGTACACCGGCGTTCCGTTCGCGCCGCTCATGTCCTTGACGAACAGCAGGTCGAAGAAGAAGGGCAGGATCATGTTCGTCAGGCCGATCGCCGCCAGCATCGTCGCGTTCGAGATCGTCGCCAGCAGGCCGCGGTCCTTCGAGTTGCGGGTGGACAGGCTGACCAGCGCGGCGTGCGGCGTGTAGTACATCGGGTAGGCGAAGGCAAACCAGAGGTTGTAGCCGACCGCGATGCACACCAGCGCGCCGACGTGCCAGCTGCTGTCCGTGGCGTTGTACGGGGAGAAGATAAACAGGAACAGCAGCGCCAGCAGGCTGATCGGCACGCTCACCAGCAGCAGCGGGCGCGCCTTGCCGTTCTTGGACTTGATCCTGTCCATCAGACGTCCGACCAGGATGTTGCCCAGCACGACGAAGATCACCGAAATGACCGGCAGCCAGGTGAAGAAGCCCTTCGCCCAGACGTTGACGTGCAGCACGTCGGACATGTACTTGTTGAAATACGCGGACAGCACCGAATTGCCCAGCAGCGCCAACGTCGGGCCGACGAGGTAGCCGATCGCTCCCTCGGGGATCAGGGTGACGTTGTTTTTCTTGATCAGGCTCGGCGGCAGCTTGTCAAAGAAGCTGCCCTTTTTCGTTTCGTTCATTCTCTATTGCCCCCTATGCTTTTTGTAACGACAGCACGGCGTCTGCCGCGAAGTCCAGCGTGATCAGGGCGAAGACGACGCCCCAGAAGACGTGTTGGGTGACGAAGAACACCACGCACAGCGCGGCGACCAGCACCGTCAGAAGGATCGCAACGATCGGATGGATGCCGTTGATGCCTTTGCTCATGTCTCTGACCTCCTTATTCCAGCGCCTTCTGCTTTTTGGCGACGCCGAGCTGCTTGAAGAAGCCGCCGATCACCTTGCCGAGACCCTTGCAGAAGGCGATGCCGTGACCGTTGATGATGTCGAGGATGCCGTCGCACATCTCCTGCGAGACCATGCCGCCCGCCATCTTGCCGATCGCGCGGATCGGCATGTTGTAGATAAAGGTGATGTTCAGATCCGGCTCGCCCTTTTCGATGCTCTTCTTCAGCAGCCCGTCCAGGATCTTCCAGGCAAAGCGCGCCTTGAGCGCCTTCGCGTAGTAGAGCTGGCCGATCGCGTCGTTGGCCCGGATCTTGCCGGACCAGCTCCCGTCCGGGATCGGGCGGCCGAGCAGGGCTTCAAACTCCGCGTCGGGCACGTTTTTGATTTCTCCCGAGCAGTAATGCGGGAGCTTCGCCGGGTCTTCGCACTTCGGCGCATCGGTTCCCTTGACGGTCACCGTGCCGCTGAGACGGATATCCGCGACGGAAGCGCCGATCAGGACCTCATATTCGCCGCCGTCGATCTCGAATTTCCCGGTCACGTCGTTCCAGTAGCGGAAGGCCTTGTCGTCGAGCTCGATCGTGAGCTCTTTGCTCTCGCCGGCCTTGAGGAAGACCTTCTGGAAGCCCTTGAGCTCCTTGGCCGGACGGTAGACCGTCGGATTCTTCGCGTGCACGTAGAGCTGCGCGACCTCCGCGCCGTCCCGATCGCCGGTGTTGGTCAGCGTAAACGTCGCCGCCTTGTCGGTTGCCTTGAGGTTGGAATATTCAAAGGTGGTGTAGCTCAGGCCGAAGCCGAAGGGGAAGAGCACCGGGACCTTCGCGGTCTCGTAGTAGCGGTAGCCGACGTACAGGCCCTCGCGGTATTCGACGTTGCGCTGCTTCGCCGGGAAGTACGGCGCGCTGGAGCAGTCCTCGTACTTCACCGGGTAGCTCTCCGAGAGCTTGCCGGAGGGGTTGACCTCGCCGAGCAGCACCTTCAGCACCGCGCTCGCGCCCGCCTGCCCGCAGAGGTAGCCGTGCACCAGGGCTTTGCACTGATTCAGCCAGGGCATTTCGACCGGGGAGCCGGCGCTCATGACGATGATAACGTTGGGGTTGGCCGCGCTGACGGCTTTCAGCGTCTCGATCTGGCACTGGGGGATCGCCAGCGTCGAGCGGTCGAGACCTTCGCTCTCGCTGATCTCGTCGAGACCGAGGTACAGCAGCACGAAGTCGGCCTTCTTCGCAAGCTGGGCCGCCTTCTCCATCATGGCGGCGTCCGGCGCGCCGTGGCGCGGATAGCCCGGCTCGAAGCCGACGACGTCGAGGTCAAAGTTCCCGATCACGTCCATCGTGTGGTCGAGCTTCGTGCAGTTGACGACGGACGAGCCCGCGCCCTGATAACGGGCCTTCTGCGCAAACTCGCCGATGACCGCGACCTTGCTGCCCTTCTTCAGCGGCAGGATGTTTTCTTCATTCCTGAGCAGGACGATCGACTGCTCGCTGGCCTTCTGCGCGAAGGCGTGGTGGGCTTCCTTGTCGAAGGGCTTGCCCTTGAGGGGGTTCACGGCCCTGCGGGTGGAGAGCATCACGTCCAGCAGCTCGTCCACGCGCCTGTCGACCTCGGCCTCGGTGATCTTCCCGTCGGCCACGGCCTGCATCAGCTGGCGCGGGCCGTCTCCGCCGGTGCCGGGCATCTCGAGGTGGGAGCCCGCGCGGACGCCCTCGGTGAAGTCGTTGTTCGCGCCCCAGTCGGACACGACGAAGCCGTCGAAGCCCCAGGTGTCGCGCAGGATCTCCTGCAGCAGGTGGTAGTTCTCGTTGGCGTAGACGCCGTTGATCATATTGTAGGAGGACATGATGGACTTGGCCTTGCCCTCCCTGACAGCGATCTCGAAGCCCGTCAGATAGATCTCGCGCAGCGTGCGCTCGTCCATCACCGAGTCCGAGGCCATGCGGCGCAGCTCTGTGTTGTTCGCGGCAAAGTGCTTCGGGCAGGCGGACACGCCGTTATGCTGGATCCCGCGGATGTAGCCCGCGGCCATCTTGCCCGCCAGATAGGGGTCTTCCGAGAAGTACTCGAAATTGCGCCCGCAGAAGGGACTGCGCTTGATGTTGAGGCCGGGGCCCAGCAGCACGCACACGTCCTGCGAGGCGGCCTCCTCCCCCAGCATCTTCCCCAGCTCCTCGCCGAGAGCCGGGTCCCAGGAGTTGGCCATCGTGGCCGCCGTGGGATAGCAGGTCGCCGGCAGGGAGCCGTTCAGGCCGAGCTGGTCGCCCGCGCCCTCCTGCTTGCGGATGCCGTGAGGGCCGTCGGAGAGGGTCATGTTCTCGATCCCCAGGCGCTTCACGCTCTGCGTCTGCCAGAAATCCCGCCCGGACAGCAGGTGGGCTTTTTCCTCCAAAGTCAGCCTGCTGACCAGATCTTCGTGTTTCATGATGATCATTCCTCCTTTACCGCTTTTCTTCGTCTGCGCGGCCCGCGCCCCGCTTGCGGACACGGGCTGATCTCACGTGTTTTGCCGCTGTCAGTATATCATAATTCTTCCGTAGAAAAAACTGTTTACAGAACAAAAAAGCCGAAAAAACGCCGGGTATGACGCAGGGGCTGTCGCCGTCCCCCGGACGGAGAAGGCGACAGCCCCCTTGAATTCAGATCTGCAGGGCGGCTCAGGCTTGTTTCTTTTCCTTGCCCTTTTTGCGGATCAGCAGATAGACCAGGAACGCGGCGACCAGCACCAGCGCGGCGGACACGATCCAGAGAATGATCTGCCAGGTTGCGGGATGATAGACGAACTTGCTGCCGGGGGCGACTTCGTTCATGGCGTTGGAGTTCGCGACGGTAAACAGGATGTTATGCATCGCGTTGCGCATATTCTTGACGGCGGTAGCGCTCGTCGTATCGGCGATATCGCCGCTCCAGGCCGAGTAGGTCAGCATCTGGTCGGTGCCGGCGGCGACGCCCTGGTTCTTGTGCATGTAGGGATAGAGGTTGAAGTCCGTGATCGCGAAGCCCTGGAAGCCCCACTCGTTGCGGAGGATGCCGGTCATCAGGGACTCGCGGCCGCCGGCCCAGGTGGCGCCGATGTAGTTGAACGAGCTCATCACGGCGGTGCAGCCCGGCCATTCGACGGAAGCGAGCGTTCCGTTCTCGTCCGCGATGTACTTCAGCGTCGTCTTCGCGTTCTTGACGCACAGCTCGAAGGGCTTCAGGTAGATCTCACGGATCGCCTGCTCGTTGGCCCAGGTGCAGATGTGCGCGGTACGCGTGGTCTCCATGTCGTTCATGCAGAAGTGCTTGATGTAGCCGTAGCAGCCCTTGTCGGCGGCGCCGGAGACGACCTCGGTCATCAGGTAGCCCGCCAGCGTGCCGTCCTCGGAGTAATACTCAAAGTTGCGGCCCGCAAAGGGCGAGCGGTGCGTGTTCGCAGCAGGCGCGTACCAGCCGTTGTAGCCGGAGGCCAGCGCCTCTTCGCCGATCATGTTGCCGAGCTCGTGCATCAGCTCCTTGTTCCAGGTCTGCGCCATCAGGACCTCGGAGCAGTAGGCGCAGTTGCCGGTGGAGCCGAACAGCGAGGTGAAGCCCTGCGGGCCGTCCGGGTCGGAGGTGGAGGGCTTGCCGATCGCGGGGATCTCGGCGGTGTTGTAGGCGCCGTCGTTAATCACGGCCTTCATGTCGTCCACCGTGAGCTCGTCCAGGAGATCCTCCCAGAGCGGATCGTCCTTCGCCTTGCCGCGCAGGTCGATCAGCTGGATGCCGTTGTCGGCGCCGAGCGTCGGCATTTCATCCGCCGGATCCGCATGCTGGGCGGGATCGTACTGCTCAAAGCTCAGACCGACGGAAGCGGCGGTCTTCGGCTCGGGCTTGGTCGGGAAGGTCCCCGCAAAGTCCGCGCGGCTGAGGTTGGTGCAGTTGTTGTTCATGTAGTCGGTCGTGTCCTGGAACAGCGCGCTGTATTCGTGGCCGGTCGCCTCGTCGGTCTTGTAGGTCTCGGCGGAGAGATTCAGCGTCTGCTCGTCGATCACGTCGTGGCTGTTGCTGCGCAGAGAGATGACGTATTCGCCCGCGTCCAGAACGTAAGCGGCCTTCGTCATATCCCAGGAGGACATGGCCTTGATCGGGTAGGTCAGCGTCAGCGTCTCGCTCGCGCCGGGCTCGAGAAGGCCGGTCTTTTCAAACTGGCCGAGCACAACGGCGCTCTTCTCAACGCCGCCCTTCGTGTAGGGCGCGGTGTAGTAGAGCTCGACCACGTCCTTGCCGGCCACGGAGCCGGCGTTCTTCACGGTCACCGTCGCCACGACGTTGTCGCCCTCCGTCTTCACGGAATCGAGCGTCTCTTCAAAGGTCGTGTAGCTGAGGCCGTAGCCGAAGGGGAACACGACGGCGGCGTCATAGTCGAAGCCCGGATAGTTGCCGTTGAGCGCCTCGACGTAGGCCGTCTCATAGTAGCGGTAGCCGACGTAGATGCCTTCCTCGTACTCGATGAAGTAAGCGGTGTCGCCCTCGTTGGCGGCATAGTAGCCGGAGACGTCGGTATACTGCGTCGAGCCGAAGTTGTTGAACACGGGGTCCTTGGTGAAGTCCGCGACCCAGGTGTCCACCGTGCGGCCGGACGGGTTGACGGTGCCGGCGAGCACGTTGCCGACCGCGTTCGCGGCGGTGGAGCCGATCGAACCGGCGGCAAGGATCGCGTCGACCTCGTATTCACCGGACATCAGCGGCCCAAGCTCCATCGTCGTGGAGGCGTTCAGAACGACGATGACCTTGTCGCAGTTTTTCTTCGCGGCCGCGATCAGATCAAGCTCTTCCTTGCACAGCTCCAGCTGATGCTGGCCTTCCACGTAATTCGCGGTCTCCGCGTTCGGCGTAAAGTTTTCGGACAGCTTGGAATTGAGCGTGCCCAGAAGGTCGCGCGAGAGGTCGCCGCCCTCGCCGCCGCCTCTGCCCAGGACGACGACCGCCGTCGTTCCGGAGAGAGAAGCCTGCGCATCGGCCGAGTAATCGGCGAAGGGAATCTCACCGATGTAGTACGCCGAGGTCTGCGGGCTGTCCATGACGATGTTGGCTTTCGGATAGTTCGCATAATTCGCCTCGATCCACTTGTAAGCCGTCTCGTTGATCGTAAAGCCGGCTGCGGAAATGCCCTTGTAGAAGTTCTGGCAGGTCGCGGGATCAACCGTGCCGGAACCGGCGCCGCCGTAGATCGGATCCGCCGCATAGCGGCCGATCAGGCTGATGGTTTCGTTTCCGGCAAGCGGGAGCGCACCGTTGTTCTTCAGCAGAACGATGCCCTCGTTGCCAATCTCGGTCACAAAGGCTTCGCCTGCCTTCGTGGCCTCCTCCTTGCTCGCATACTTACCCTGATAGTAGTTCGTGTCCCAGTTCTCGCTGCCTGAGATCGCGATGATGTCATAGGGGTTCCCGCCGAGATAGTGATCAAGGAACGAATCGAACATATTGGCTCCGATATTCGCTCCAACCACCAGCACCAGCAGGACGATGACGATCGGGATCACAATCGCTGAGAACTACTTGCTGCTCATGGGTTGTTTGCTCATTCTTTTTCCTCCTCCTTTTATGTCGATCTATTACAGACCTCCTGTTTATATATTAACAAAGATTTTACAATATGTACAATAAGAATAACGCATGCGGCTATGCGCTGTTTGCATACCGGTTTGGTGTTTCTTGTAAAAAATCACCCAGAAAGGGCTGCTTTTTTAGGAGGATACTTTGAGTTTATTCAATTCTTATAAATATTTGTATTTTTTGTCGTTTTTCTTTTCATCCCGGCGTACACGTGCTATAATGCTGATGAATACCGGGGGCCGCTCTGCGGCCGCGATACGGGAGGCTTCGTCATGGTCGATCTTCAGCAGCTCCGTCAGCTTGTCGCCATTCAGGACGCGGGCAGCCTGTCCGCCGCCGCGGAAGCGCTGCATCTCTCCCAGCCCGCGCTGAGCCGCTCGATGCAGCGGCTGGAATCCGAGCTCGGGCTGACGCTCTTCGAGCGCAGCAGGAACCGGCTCTCCTTCGGGCCTGTCGGGCTCCGCGCAGCCGAAAACGCGCGGGCGCTGCTGCTCGACGCCGAGCGTTTTACCCACGAGCTCCGAGATTACGCGGCGCGGCTGTCCATCCTCCGGGTCGGCGCCCCCTCGCCCGCTCCGCTGTGGCTGCTGTCGCTTGAGATCCGCGAGCGTTTTCAAAACTTCACGGTCGCCGAGGAGCAGCAGGACGCCGAGCGCCTGCTCGCCGGACTGCTGGACGGGCACTTTCGTCTGATCCTCACGGATTCGCCGATCGGCGCGGAGGGGCTTCTCTGTCGAAAATACGTGGAGGAACGTCTTCTGCTGGAGCTGACGCCGGGGCATCCGCTGAGCGCCAAAAACGGTCTGACGGCAGAGGATCTGCGGGGGCTGACGCTGCTTGCCTACCGCAACGTCGGCTTCTGGAGGGAGCGTCTGTTCGCGCTCGAGGGCATCCATATCATCGAGCAGACCGATCTGAACGTGCTGGAGGACCTTGCGCTGTCCACCGGGCTGCCGCTGATCACCTCGTCTCTCGGCCCCATGCCCGCGGCCAAGGGAGTCGGGCGGATCTCGGTGCCGATCCTCGAGGAGAACGCCGTGCAGAGCTTTTTCCTGTGCGCCAGGGAGGAGGACACGTCTCTGTTCGAGCAGCTCTGCTGAGGACTGACAAGCTGATCATAAGAGAATGCTGCCGCCGTCTCACAACGGAGACGGCGGCAGTTGTTTTTTGAGTTTTGAGTCGGAAGATCAGCCGTCCACGAGCACGATCACGGCCTTCTGCAGAAAGGACGCGGGCACGGCGGAGCCGAACTCGGCGATCACCGCGTCGATATTGCCCGCGTAGGTCACGCCGGTGGCCTCGTCGGTCACGTCGCCGTTGGCGATATACAGCAGCTTCTCGCCGCCGACGGTCAGCGTCTCGCCCTTCTCGAGCGTCACGGCCTCGCCGTTGTACGTCACCTCGGAGCGGTTGTTCCGGCAGCCGGACCAGGCGACGTCGCCGGGCGCGGCAAAGATCAGCTGCACGATGCAGTAGGGCACGTTCGTGCTGCCGATGACCTTGCCGACGTAGACCCTGCTGTTGGCCTCGTCGAGCGTAAGTTCGGAGCGGATGACCGCCTTGACGTCGTTGTCCTCGGCGATCTGATAGCGCTGGGAGCCGGTCAGGCCGCCGACGGAGAGCGTGGTCCGGCCCGCGGGCTTGACGACGCGCAGGTCGATGGTCGTGTCGTACTCGCCCCTGGTCTGGGTGGTGTTGGTGCCGCCCATGCCGCCGACGTTGACGACGAGCTCGGCGTCCTCCCCTGCCGCGCAGGCGTCCTCGACGTCCACGCTGATGGCGGCCTTCGCGCCGTTGCCGTTCATGAAGGCGTAGCCCTCGCCGAGCATGCCGCCGACGTAGTATTCCGCGCCGTGCGCCTTCGTCAGTCTGCCGTTGAGGCTAACGGCGGAGGCCTCGACCGAGCAGTTCTCGATCGTCGTGCTCCAGCCGCCCGCGCAGAAGGCGGAGACCGCCGCCCAGGTGCCCTGGCGCTGCTCCATGTTCGCGTCGTTTGCGGTGACGGCGACGGCGGCGTTCGAAACGCGGACGCCGGTCATCGTGCTCGAGAGGTCAAAGCCGTTGACGACGGCGACGTAGGGCGTCGCGTCGTTGTCGGAGCGCACGGTCACGGAAGCGCCCTCGAAGACCACGTCGCGGATGACCGCCCTGGCCGTCGAGCCGAAGAAGGCCACGTCGCTGCCGAGGGCCTCGCCGTCGTTGCGCGTGACGGCACGGCTCCAGTCGTACTCCGCGCAGCGGGAGGCGTAGCCGTCCACATTGATCGTCAGGCCCCTGATCGTATGTCCCGCGCCGTCGAAGCTGCCCCGGAAGGCGTAGGTCCAGTAGGGGGCGTTGACGGTCTCGTAGTTGGAGAAGTACATGCCGACGGGGGTCCAGTTCTCGCCGGTGAGGTCGACGTCCGCGGCCAGAACGTAGCTGCCGCAGAGGTCGTCCGCCATGGCTTTGAGTTCGTCGGCCGTGCGGATCTCGGTGGGCTCGACCCAGCGGGCGTAGAGCAGGAGCATGGTGCCGCTCAAGCTCTCCAGATCGGTGATGGCCGTGCCGGCTCCGCCGTAGAGGCTGCTGGCGCCGATCGGCACCTCATAGGGAGAAACGCCGTAAATCAGATCGTCCTTCGTGACGACGGGTCGGGTCTGCCAGCCGGCGAAGGCGCAGCCTTCCTTCGTCGGGATCCCGGTTTCGGGGACGCAGCTTGCGTCCGTGGTCTCGACCGCGTCATAGATCACGCCCTCGGCGTCGGTGAAGACGACCATATAGGTCACGGTCTCCGGCTGAGCCGGCTCCGCGGCCGCGCCGCCGCCGGCCTCGATGGAGGGATGGCAGACGGTGGAGGTGTTGGGCTCGGTGACCTCGCAGCTCCACTTGCCGTCCGCGAGAGTCACGGGGATCTCCGCGCCGCCGTCGGATTTCAGCTTGAGCTCGGTGTCGGACACGCGCTCCCACTTGCCGGCATCTTCGACGATGCCGTTGTTCTCGCCGCCGAAGTCATAGGCAACGCTGTAGGTCCCGTCGGCGTTAATGTTCACGTGGCAGCCCAGCCAGAAGTCGGCCAGGTCGTAGAGCTCCATGCCGTTCTCGGGGCTCACGGTCGGAGCGGCGCCGCCCTGCCCGGAGGGCTGCGCGTCCTGCTTGTCGCCCTGCTCCTCGCCCGGCTGCGTCTCGTCGGTCTGTTCCGCGGGCGCGGCGCTCTTCATCGTGGGCTTGATCGCGCAGAACCAGCACAGCAGCGCGGACAGGAGCAGGATCGCGGCGACCGTCACGACGCCGACCCAGCCGAGCTTTTTGTCCTTGAAGGCCGTCTGCTTCAGAAGCACCAGCACGATCACGCTGAGCACGACCGCGTTCAGCAGCGCGACGAGGCCGTACCAGTAGGGCGTGTTGTCCGCCTCCACCTGCACGGCGGAGGAATTGGCCTGCGTGTACAGAATGTTGTGGCAGGCCGCGCGCATCGCCTGACGCGCCGTGTTGTTGGAGCTGTCGATGCTCGCGCCCATCAGGCAGAGCATCATGTCGTTGCCCGCGCGCACCGCGAGGTTCGGGTCCATCCAGGAGGTGTTCGCCATCGCGGAGTCGGTGACGACCATGCCGACGAAGCCCCATTCACCGCGCAGCACGTCGGTGATCAGCGCCTTCGAGCCGCCGGCCCAGGTGGTGCCGAGGTAGGAGTAGCTGGACATGACCGCGGTGGTATGGCCTTCCTTGACCGTGATCTCAAAGGGCTTGAAGTACAGCTCGCGCATCGCCTGCTCATTGCACCAGACGGACAGCGCGAGGCGGTTGGATTCCTGGTCGTTCAGGGCAAAATGCTTGGCGTAGCAGTAGACGCCCTGCGTGGCCGCGCCGCGGATCTGCGCCGCGCCCAGCTTGCCCGAAAGAAGGCCGTCTTCGGCGTAGTACTCAAAGTTGCGCCCGGAGAAGGGCGTGCGGTGGATGTTCATGCCCGGGGCGTACAGGCCGACGACGCCGTTGGCCAGAGCCTCCGCCGCGAAGACGCGGCCGAATTCCTCGACCAGCTCCGCGTTCCAGGTGGAGCCGATGACGGCCTCGCTCGGGAAGGAGACGCCCCGGAGCGAGCTGACCAGAGAGTTGATGCCGGCAGGGCCGTCCAGATCGGAGGTCGCGGGCTTGCCGACGGAGGCGACGGCGGGCGTGGACCAGCCGCCGTTGAGGATCATGGTCGCCATGTCCTCGTCGCTGAGCTGCTGCAGCAGCAGCTCCCACTTGGGATCGTTCCAGTCGAGGCCGGCCATATCCTCCAGCGTCAGGCCGTTGTCGGCGTAGACGACGGCGGGATCGGCGTCGTTGACCTCATAGGGAGCCTTCTCGGAGAAGGCCTTCACGACCGCGTCGGAGGCCGTCTTGCCGTCCTCGCGGGTCTTCGGGGTCGTCCCGGCCCAGTCGGAGCGGGAGACGTAGACGGTGATCTGCCCGTCCTGCACGTCGGCAAAATGCGCGACGGCGGCGGTCTTGTCGGTCGAGCGCGGATTACCCTCGCCGTAGACGAGCGTTTCGGGCACGGTATAGCTGCGGCTGTCGATCAGCTCATGGGCGTTGCGCATCAGCTTGATCTCGTAATCGCCGGCCTCCAGCACATAGCAGCCGGCGCCGAAGGCATCGAAGGAGGCCATGTCTTCGGCCGTGAACGCGATCGTCACGGTCTCGGACTCGCCGGGCTCGAGCAGCTTCGTCTTGGCAAAGCCGGCCAGCACGACGTGGGCCTTTTCGACGCCGCCCTTCGTGTAGGGGGCGGTGTAATAGACCTGCACCGCGTCCTTGCCCGCGGCGGAGCCGGTGTTCGTGACCTTTACCTGCATCGCGATCGTGCCGCCGCCGTCGGAATAGGCCTCGATGCTCTGCTCAAAGCTCGTGTAGCTCAGGCCGTAGCCGAAGGGGTACTGCACGGTGCTGCCGTAGTCGATAAAGCCGTCCGCGGCCGCGGTCTCGTAATAGCGGTAGCCGACGTAGATGCCCTCGGCGTACTCGACGTAGTGACGGCTCGTCAGGTTGGAATAGGTAAAGTCGCCGGCGTTCCAGAAGGCGGGCGCCGTGGACAGATCATAGGCGTAGGTGTCGACCAGGCGGCCGGAGGGATTGACCTCGCCGGTCAGCGCGCGGCCGACCGCATTGAAGCCCACCGCGCCGGGGCTGCCGACCCAGAGCGCGGCGTCGACGCCGTCCTCAAGGAAGCCCAGCTCCATCGCGTTGGAGGAATTGATCAGCACGACGGTTTTGGCGAAGCCCTGCGCCTTCACCAGCGCCAGCAGATCCGCCTCATCCTGCGTCAGCTCCAGATAATGCCGCCCGTCGTCCGTCTGGCTGTAGCCGGCGGCGTACATGTCCTGCGGCAGGTCGCCGCCCTCGCCGCCGATGCGGGAGATCACGACGATCGCAACGTCGGAAAAGTCCTTCGCCTGCTGCCACAGCGCGTCCGTGTACGCGGAGGCGGGAACCTCGGCCGGGGTGAAGTTGGAGCCGGTATAGCCGCCCTGCTTCGGGCGGGAGACGCCGGCGTTCTGATAGAACTTCACCAGCTCCTGGTTGACCTCCAGGCCCGCGTTGGTCAGCCCCTTGACGACGTCCACGTTCGCGGAGGTGTCGCCCGAGCCGCTGCCCGTGCCGCCGTAGATCGGATCGACGGAGGCGTAGCCGAAGAGGTTGACCTTGCTGCCGGCGGCCAGGGGCAGCGCGCCGTTTTCGTTGCGGAGCAGCACGACGCCCTCCGCCTCGAGGCTTTCGGCCATCGCGAGGCTCTGGGCCGTGGCTTCGGGAACGCTGAGAATATCGGCGCTGCCGGTCGCCTTGCTGCCGGTGATCAGGGGATTGAGATTGACGCCCATCCAGGCGGTGATCATGGAATTGAGCGAGCCGCAGGCGATGTTGACCGCCAGCGTGACGACCAGAAGGATCGCCAGAAGAATGACGCTGCGTTTTTTCATGAAGTACCCTCTCCTTCTTTGGAATCGTGCCGGACTTGACAAGAACACTCTGATATGATAATATCGACATTGTGTTGATTTTGCAACCAACAGATGATTTTACGATGTTCTGTACACAACAAATCGGCGTGTTCTGTCGATTTGACAACGATCCAAAAAAACAGTTTTTTGAGGTAGCGCCATGGAAAAACCGGAATCCAGACGAACGCAGATGACCAAGCGGCTGATCCGCAGCGCGCTGGTCGAGCTGATGGACGAGAAAACGCTCGAGCGCATCACGATCAAGGAGCTGTGCGAGAGAGCGGACGTCAACCGCACGACCTTCTACCTGCACTATTCGGACCAGCGCAGCGTGCTCAACGACATCAAGGAGACCGTCTGCAAAAAGACGGCCGCGATGATCACCGCTTCGAATTTCTCCGATCCGACGGCCTTTGTCGAGCAGTTTCTGTGCTATATCCGCGAAAACGACCGGGTGTTCCGCATCCTGTTCATGAACGATGAGGGCGATTCCTTCCGTTTCGCGCTGATGGACTCGGCCGCGCGGGAGCTGCTGCACTACCTGCCGGCCTCCTCCGACCCGCAGAGCGACGCCTTCGGCCTGGCCTATATCATGGCCGGGAGCCTCAGCATCATTATCGAATGGATGAAGACAGGCTACGAGCGCAGCCCGAAGGAGCTCGCGCACTTTATCTACCGCATCAACGACAGCGTGAAGTGGTAATGCCGGCCGGGATCTCCGGGCCGGAACGGCTGTCGTACTCACGGGCGCATGAAAAACGCCGGGCAGAATTCCTCGGAATCTGCCCGGCGTTTTATGCCGTCCGGTTTATTCTTCGAAGCGGTATTCGCCCGCGCCGACGGTCTCTCTCCTGCCGCCGGGGAGAACGATCCCGGCCTCGCAGTTGGCGGGAATGCGGATCGTGTAGATCGTCCTGCCGTCCTTCTTCTCCCAGCGGCTTTCGACCATCCCGTAGACGCTGTTGTAACGCGCGAGCGCGTGGGTGAAACGTCCGCCCGGACGCGGCGCGACCGTAAAGCGGTTTTCGCCCGCGACGCGGATGCCGCACATCGTCGAGAACAGCCACTCCACCGCGGCGCCCTTCGAGTAGTGGTTGAGCGAGGCGACGCCCTCCTGCGAGTTCGGCCCCTCCCAGCTCTCCCAGATCGTCGTCGCGCCCTGCTTCGGCATTGAGAGCCAGCCCGGGATCTCCTCGTTCTCCAGCAGCTTGTACGCCGCGTCAAGGTCGTAGTCGGCCAGCACGTAGAGGATCAGCGGCGTGGAAAGGAAGCCCGTGCCGAGCCGCCAGCCGTAGTGCTCCAGCGCCGAGAGCAGGCGCTTTCGGGCAAATTCGGTCTGTTTCTCGTCCAGAAGGCCGATATACAGCGGGCGCACGAGCTGCGCCTGCCGGTCGGTATCCAGCGTGTAGGGCCCGCCGGAAACGAGCTCCCGGTAGGCCTTCGTGCAGCCCTCGGCGTAAGACCGAAACTCCTTCGCGTCCTCCGGATGCCCCAGCCGTTCGGCGATCTCGCCCATCAGGCGCATGATCCAGGCCGTGTAGGCCGTCGAGACCTCCGGGTGGGGATTGACGAAGTCCTGCCAGCGGAAGCCGCCGCCGATCTCGACGGGCTCGGCCCACTCGCCGTAGCTCTGCCCCATGTTGACGAGGTATTTTTGCGCCTCTCCGGAGAGCTTGACCTTCTCGGAGAAGACCGGCGTCGTCTTGCCGACGCGTTTTTCCATGAAGCGGGCGTATTTCGCCATGCCGTCATAGGTCTCTTGCAGGATCGACTCGTCGCCGAAGATCTCCGCATAGCGCCAGGGGATCAGCACGCCCACGTCCGACCAGCCGACCGAGCCGTTCATCGTCCACATGTAGAAATCCGAGCCGCCCTCCGGCGCGATATGCGGGAGACGCCCGTTTTTCCGCTGCCAGTCGTACACGTCGTGCAGATATTTCCGGGCGAAGGGCGCGAAGCCGAAGAGATAGGACGCGCTCGTAAAGAACAGCTGCGCGTCGCCGGTCCAGCCGTGGCGCTCGCGGGTCGGGCAGTCGGTGGGGATATCCAGATGGTTGCCCTTCGCCGACCAGACCGTGGCCTCAAAAAATTTGTTCAGCAGCTCGCCGGAGCTTTCAAACCAGCCGGTGCGCTCCAGATCGGAATAGACCGCGTGGGCCGTGAAGTCCTCGGGCCTGCATTCCGCGTCCGTCTCCACCTGCACGTACCGGAAGCCGAACACGGCGAAGCGCGTCTTATACTCGTTCCGGCCCTCGGCGCAGGTGTAATCCACCTGCTGCAGCGGCGTCGTTTTGCCGCGGTTCGAGAGCTGGATGTTTTTCTGGGTGAACTCCCCGTCCTTGTCCAGCAGCTCGCCGAAGCGCAGGAACACCCGCTGCCCGGCCCGCGCGTTCAGCCGGAAGGACGCATAGCCCTGGATGTTCTGGCCGAAGTCCAGCACGGTCTTGCCCGAGGGCGTAGTGAGGAGCGTCGGCTTGAAGGTCTCGTGCTCGCGGACCGGCACGTTGTTCGAGGCCGTGGGGACGACGGGGTGCCTTGTGCGCTTCGCCCTGCCGCCGAAGGAGGGCTTGAGGCGGGCGTCGACGATCTCTCCGTCCTTGTTGTCGGCGAAGCGGATCGGCCCGTCGTTCGACCAGTCCCAGCTCTCGTCGCTGACGATGCACTCGGTTCTCCCGTCGCCGCAGTCGATCTCGAGCTGCGCGAGCAGCTTCGTCTCGACGCCGTACTGGTTCACGATGCCGTTGGCGCCGCAGGAGCCGCGGTACCAGCCGTCGGCGAGCTGCACCGTTAGCTCGTTCTCGCCCTCGCGCAGCAGGTCCGTGACGTCGTAGCTCTGATACTGCACGCGCCTGCGGTAGTCGGTGTAACCGGGAGCCAGCACGAAATCGCCGACCCGCTCGCCGCCGAGCCTCGCCTCATAGAGGCCGCAGGCGGTGATATACAGCCGGGCCTTTTTCGCCGGAGCGTCCAGCGTGAAGCGCTTGCGGAAGCAGTCCGCCGGGTAACGCTTTTTCCTGTTCACCGCGTAGTCGCCGGTGATCCACGCGGCCCGCCAGGAGGATATGCCCATCTCGAAGAAGGCCTCGCTCCACTCGCCCGGCTCGCCGTTTTCGTCCCAGAGGCGGACGCGCCAGTTCACGCGCTCGCGGTCGCGCAGCAGCGTGGGATAGACCGCCTGCATCGAGGAGCTCTCCACCTTGCCGCTGTCCCAGTTCTCGGCGACGATCCGGTACGCCGTTTGCTTCACGCCGCCCTCGCAGTTCCACATCAGGCGGGGCTTCTGCACGTCGATCCCGACAGGGTCAAACAGATACTCGGTTCTCAGTCGGATAGCTTTCACGTTACGCCTCCCCTTTCGCCAGTTCCTTTGCCAGGCGCACGACGCGCGTGGCGTTGATTTCCAGCCGGCGGCGGGTCAGAAGCCCCTGCTTCATCCCCTTCAGCATCGCCTTGAGGTCGCCCGCGCTGCCGGGCATCGTCAGGTCGTTGCCCGCCGCGGCGATCTTCGCGGCGTCCGGCGCGGGGTGCTTATTGCCCTTGCCGGTCATGATCGCGATGATCCAGTCGGTCATCACGACGCCGCGGAAGCCGAACTCGGCGCGAAGAATATCCTCCAGCAGATCGCGCCGCTCGGAGGTGTGGACGCCGTTGAGGAGGTTGTACGAGGTCATCAGCGCGTGCGGCTGACTCTCCCGCACCGCGATCCCGAAGCCGCGCAGATAGATCTCGCGCAGCGCGCGCTCGCTGACCAGGCTGTTCGAGCTGTAGCGGTTGGTCTCCTGGTTGTTGGCCGCGAAGTGCTTGATCGTCGTGCCGCGGCCGGGGTGCTTCTGCACGCCCCTCGTGATCGCCGCGGCAAAGGCGCCGGAGAGCAGCGGATCCTCGGAGAAATACTCGAAATTGCGGCCGCATCGGATATCGCGGTGGATATTCAGCGCCGGGGCGAGCCAGAGATGCACGCCGAAGCGTTCCATCTCGTCGCCGACGATATCCCCGCACTTCTCGGCAGCGTCGAGGTTCCAGCTCTGCGCCAGCGCGGTGCCGATCGGGATCGCGCTGCAGTACTGCTCGAAAACCGCTCCCTTGACCTCGCCCTTCTTTTCAAAGAGCTTCATCACGAAAACCGACGCGGCCGGCAGCAGCTCCATCAGGCTCTCGGGCATGGACTCGCCCACCGCGTGCGCGCCCTTTTCGTCCTTCGTGTACCGGCGGCTCAGCCGCAGCCCGGCGGGGCCGTCGGCCATCACGAGCGCCGGGATCCCCCTGCTTTTCAGCAGGCCCGTCGTCTCGCCCGCGGCGCCGGCCACGGACTGGGAGGCGCTGCCGATCACGCTCAGCGCGCCCAGACCCGGATTGAAGGCGCCGATGCCGAGACAGCAGAGCTCCTCGTCGCTGAGCGCCCCGACCGCGGGGTCGATCTCTCCGGGCAGATCGCAGCGGACGGTCTCCGTTTCAAAGGCGGCGGCGCCGACCGGGATGACCGGCGCGTCGGGAAGCGCTTCTTCCCGGCGCATATCCGGCTTCCAGTCGCTGAAATCCGGCTGCCCGAGGCAGTTTTTGACCTTGCGGACGATCGCCTCGCCGTCCAGCCGGAGGATGGCGGCCGGCTCGGTGTCCGCGCTGGACCTGCCGAGGCGCAGCACGTAATCGCCCGGCTCGAGGATCCAGCTTGCGCGCGAAACGTCGTAGGAGGCGAGGTCGCGCAGATCGAAGCGCAGCGTCAGCTCCTCGCTCTCGCCCGGCTGCAGCTCGCGCGTTTTCGCAAAGGCCGCGAGCGTCTGGTACGGCTGGTCGAGCCTGCCCTGCGGCACGGAGACGTACAGCTGAGCAACCTCCCTGCCCGCAAAACGGCCGGTGTTCGTCACGCGGACGCCGACGCCGACGAGGCCGTCCGCCTCGCTCGTTTCGAGCGTCTCCATCGCAAAGCTCGTATAGCTCAGGCCGAAGCCGAAGGGAAACAGGGGCTTTTTGCCCACGCTGTCAAACCAGCGATAGCCGACGTAGACGCCCTCTTTATAGCGCGTGTCGTCCTTCTCACCGAACTCGCCGAGCCCGGGATAGTCCGTCCACGCGCTCCAGGTCGTCGTCAGCCGGCCGGAGGGAACGGCCCTGCCGAGAAGCAGATCCGCGAGGATGCTGCCGGTCTCGACGCCGAGCTGGCTGAGCAGCAGGATATTGCCGACCTCCCGCACGGGGCTCAGATCGACGACGCCGCCGACGTTCAGCACCAGCACGAATTTTTCATACTGCCGGTTGAGCGCCAGGATGTCGCGCTTTTCCGTCTCGCTCAGCAGAATATCGCCCGGAACGGCGCGGCGGTCGGAGCCCTCGCCCGAGATGCGCGAGAGGACATAGACGGCGGCCTCTCCCCCGCCCCAGAGCGGGATGTTGTGCTCCGGCTCGGGCATCACGGCGCCCATGCTCTCCAGCACGGCCAGCGTATGGTGTTCCTTCGCCTGCCGGTGCAGACCGCGGATAAAGTCCTTGTGCGCGGCCTCGTACAGCCGGTCGTAGTCGTCCAGCCAGACCTTGCTGGTCAGGGTGAAGCCCGCGTCCTCAAGGCCCTGCTCCACCGTCACGAAGTACCGGGAATTTACCTCGCCGGAGCCGGTGCCGCCCTTGATCGTCTTTCGCGCGCCGCTGCCGAAAAGCGCCAGGCGGCAGGGCTTTTCCAGCGGGAAAGCGCCGTCGGAGCGCAGCAGCACCGCGCACTCGGCGCCGAGACGGCGCAGGATCGCGTTATGCTCTCTTTCGTAGTCGTTCATGGCGTTTCCTCCCGTTTCGAAGTTTTACTGTTCTGCGGGCAGCTCGCCGCCGCTTTTCTTCGCCTCGTGGCGCGCCTTGATCTCGGCCTGCTCCTCGGGGAGCTTCTTTTCCACGTCCAGGAAGAAGAGGATCACGATCAGCGCGACGCCGGTAAAGACCTCCAGCCCGATGAAGGCGAAGGAGATGACCCAGCTCACGCTCTGCGGCTGCGCGATCGCGACGGTATACACGCCGTCCTTCGCCGCCAGCAGATCCAGCGCGACCTGCGGCGTGAGGCCGTGGTTCGCCAGATAGGCGGGGGCCTCCGACCACGGGAGCTGTCCGGCCTTTTCCGCAACCTCGCGGAATTCCACCGGCGCGACATAGCCGGCCTTCGCCAGCATCCAGTTGAACACGCCCGTCATGATGCCGACCATCGCCACGGCAATGATATTATAGATCGACATGGCCGCGCCGTCGATACGCAGATTGGATTTCCACTCCATGTGGTCGAGGCAGTCGGCGAACAGCGCCATGAACACGTAGGATCCGGGCAGGCCGCCCGTGTTCTTGATGAACTGGCCGATCAGCACGATCACCATGTTCGTCGGGAACAGCCAGCAGATCAGCGAGCCGATCGCGATCAGGGCGCAGCCGACCATGGTCACGTTCCTCTTGCCGAACTTTTTCGCAAGAGGCCAGACCGCGAAGATGCCGATGCCCATCGGGATGCCGCCGATCACCGAGACCAGCATCTGCGTGACGCCGTCGTTGTAGGTCCCGAGCACATAGTTGCAGTAGTAGACCAAACCGATG
>JAILOS010000025.1 GCA_024690695.1 Oscillospiraceae bacterium | reverse complement strand
TAGTAATCATAAATCAACTGAACGGGGGCATTGGCCTTCTTCACACCGTAGTAGGCCGCATTGGGCTGCTTGTAGTAGTCGTAGAGTTGCCAGTAGATACCCGGGCGAGCTGCTGCTCTTCCCGGCGGCGCTGCGCGGCGCGGCGATCGAGGGGCTCGCCGCCGTCTGCGAAAGGCTGCTCGCCTCCGCCGACGGCGACGGCCTGGACGCCTCCTTCGAGGCGCTGTTTTCCGCACTGCGCTTTGCCGAGGGCGCCGACTGGGAGGAACTGCTGGAGGCGGCGGACCCGTCCGGCGCGATCCTCGCCCTCGACCCGAGCGGCGACTATCCGCGCATGGATCGCGGCACCCGGCAGGCGTATCTGGAGCGGCTCGAGCTTCTCAGTCGTGCGGAGGGCTGCCCGGAGCAGGACCTCGCCCGCCGGCTGATCGACCGCGCCGCGGCGGAGGGCCGCCACGTCGGCTTTTTGCTGTTCGAGGGGGAAAAGCCGGGCGACGAGCGGCCGTATATCGCCGCCGTGCTCGCGCTGACGGTCTTTCTGAGTCTGATGCTCGGGCGCGCCGCCGGCCGGATCCTGGCGGCGCCGCTGCTGCTGCTGCCGGTGTCGGAGCTGGTCAAGGGCGTGATGGACGCGGCGCTGCTGCGCGCGATCCCGCCGCGGCGCCTGCCGCGGATGGACGTGTCCGGCGGGGTCGGCGCGGAGGGAAAGACGCTGTGCGTCGTCACGGCGCTGCTGACGAGCCCGGAGAGCGCCGAGGCGCTCTGCCGCCGGCTGGAGGAATTCCGCTGCGCCAACCGGGGAGCCGGCGAAAACCTGCTCTTCGGCGTCCTGGCCGACCTGCCCGCCGCCGACAGCGCCGAAGCCGAAACGGACGAGGCCGTGCTCCGCGCGGCTCGCCAGGCCGTCACGGCGCTCAACCGGCGCTGCGGCGGCGGTTTTTTCCTCTTCACCCGCCCGCGCCGCTTCGACGGCGAGCGCTGGTCGGGTCACGAGCGCAAGCGCGGGGCGCTGCTGGAGCTGGCGCGGCTGCTGGCCGACGAGCCCACGGAGCTGCGCGTCGCCGGAGACCGCGACGCGCTCGCCGGAACGCGCTTTCTCCTGACGCTCGACAGCGACACGCAGATGAGTCCCGGCGCGGCCGCAGAGCTGATCGGCGCGATGCTGCACCCGCTCAACCGCCCGGAGCTGGACGAAAACGGCGTCGTGCGCAAAGGCTTCGGGCTGATCCACCCGCGGCTCGCCACGGAGCTTTCCAGCGCCTCCGCCACGGACTTCGCGCTGATTTTCGCCGGTCCGGGCGGCAGCGACCCCTACGGCTCGCTTGTAAACGAGCTGTACAGCAGCGCCTTCGACAGCGGCGGCTTCGCCGGCAAGGGCATCCTCGACGCCGAAACGCTGCTGCGCAGCGCCGCGGCGCGCCTGCCCGAGGGGCGCGTGCTGTCGCACGACGCGCTGGAGGGGGCGATCCTGCGCGGCGGCTTTCTGGGGGACGTCGAATTCACCGACGCCTTTCCCGCCCGGCCTCTCGCCTGGTACCGGCGGCTGCACCGCTGGGTGCGCGGCGACTGGCAGAACGCCCCGTGGGTCTTCCGGCGCGGAGCGGGGCTTCGGCCGATCGAGCGCTGGCGGCTTTTCGACAGCCTGCGCCGCAGCCTCGCCGCCCCGCTGACGCTCGCGGCGATCCTCGCGGGCTTCTTCCTGCCCGCGCCGAGCCTGCGCCTGTCGGCCTGGACGGCGCTGCTGGCGCTGCTGAGCCGGCTGATCGCCAGTCTCGCCGAGGCCGGGCGAAGGCCCGCCGGGCAGCCGAGACTGCGCCGCGCGACGAGGCTCCTCGGCGGCGTCGGCGGGGCGCTGGTGCAGAGCTTCATCCGCCTGTGGCTGCTGCCCTTCGAGGCCTGGATCTGCCTGACGGCGGCGCTGAGCTCCCTCTGGCGCATGGCGGTCACGAAGCGGCGGCTGCTCGAATGGGAGACCGCCGCGCAGAGCGACCGGCGCTCCGGCGGTTTGGGCGAAGCCCTCCGCGCGATGGCCGTTCCGGCGGCGCTCGGGCTCGCGTGTCTGCTCTTCGCCTCCTCCGTCATCGCCCGCGCCGCCGGGCTGCTGTGGCTGCTCTCGCCGGCCGCCCTGACCGCGCTGGGGCTGCCCGCCCGGAGCGAGGAGCCTCTCAGCCGCGCCGAACGCGCGTATCTGCTCGAGCGCGCGGGCGAGACCTGGCGCTACTTCACGGAAAACCTCTCGCCGCAGACGCATTTTCTGCCGCCGGACAACGTCCAGAGCCGTCCGCCGATCGGCGCGGCCGAGCGCTGCTCGCCCACGAATCTCGGCCTCGCCGCGGCCGCGGCCGCCGCCGCCTGCGACCTCTCTCTGGCAAAGCCGGAGGAGGCGCTGGCCTATCTGCGGCGGCTGATCGGCGCGATGGAAGCGCTGCCGCGCTGCCTGGGGCATTTCTACAACTGGTACGACACGCGCACGCTCCGGCCGCTCCGCCCGCCGATGATCTCGACGGTGGACAGCGGCAACTGCTATGCCTCGCTGCTGACGGCCGCCGCCTTCTGCCGCGAACAGGGCGACGAGGCGCTCGCCGCGCGCATCGGCGCGCTGCTGGAGCCGATGGATTTCGCCCCGCTCTACGACCGCTCGCGCGGGCTTTTCTGGATCAGCTTCGATCCGGCGCGCGGCTGCGGCGTGGGCGGGCACTACGACCTGCTGGCGAGCGAGGCGATGCTGACGAGCTATCTGGCCGTCGCAAAGGGCGACGCGCCGGTGAAGCACTGGCGGCGGCTGGGCCGCGGCCAGCTCCAGAAGGACGGCTTTCGCGGTCTCGCGAGCTGGACGGGCACGGTTTTCGAGTATCTGATGCCCTTTCTGTTCCTGCCGCTGGAGCACGGGAGCCTGCTGTACGAGAGCGCGCGCTTCTGTCTCTACGCGCAGCGGCGCGCCGCCGCGCCGGGACAGCCCTGGGGCGCCTCGGAGAGCGCCTATTTCTCGCTCGACGGAGCGCTGAACTACCGCTACAAGGCCCACGGCTGTCCGGCGCTCGCGCTCAAGCGCGGCATGGGGGCCGACCGCGTCGCGGCGCCCTACGCGAGCTTTCTTGCGCTGGCCGTCTCGCCGCGCGCGGCGGTCCGGAACCTCCGGCGCTTCGAGCGGCTCGGGATGCTGGGCCCCTGGGGCTATTACGACGCGCTCGACTGCACGCCCGGCCGCTGCCGGAGCGAGCGCGGCGAGGTCGTCGCCTGTACGATGGCGCACCACGCGGGCATGAGCCTGCTGGCCGCCGCGAACGCGCTGTGCGGCGGGAGCGTCCGGCGGCGCTTTATGGGCGAGGCCTTCGCCGCGTCCTGCCGCCTGCTGCTGCAGGAGAAGCTGGACGACGGTACGCCGGCCCCGCAGCGGAAAGAGGCCGCGCCGGAACGCGCGCCGCTGCCCGAGCCGGGGCGATGGCGGCGCCGCGGCGGTCCGGAGGACGAGGGGCTCTGCCTGCTGTCCAACGGCGTCTATCATCTGCTGGCCGACGGCCGGGGCGGCAGCCGCGCCGCTCTGGGCGAGGAGCGCCTCGTGTACGACGGCTCGCCGCTGCTGCTGCTCGACGGCGAGCCGCTGCTGCCGGGCCGGACGGAGAGCTGGGATTTCGGCGAAGACGGCGCTTCCTGGCGCGTTGAGTCGGAGACGCTTTCGCTGCGCGCCGAGCTCTTCGCCGCGGCCTCCGAGCTCGGCGAGGGGCGCGAGCTGCGCCTTACGGCCAAACGGGCCGGGCGCTTTCGTCTTGCCCTCGTGCTGCGTCCGGTGCTCGCCCTGCGGCGCGACTGGGAGAGCCACGCCTCGTTCTGGCGGCTGGGCCTGTGGGCGGAGGAGCGCGGGGATGCGCTGCTGCTGCGCCGCCTTGCGCGCGGAAGCTGCCCGGAGCACTGGCTGTGTGTCGCCGGGGACCGTCCGCTGCGCTTCGAGGCCGACGAGCGCGGCGGCCTGGGCTGGCTGGCGAGGCCGCTCGTGCGCGCG
>JAILOS010000008.1 GCA_024690695.1 Oscillospiraceae bacterium | reverse complement strand
CAGGGGAGCGCGGAGGATCTGCGCGCCGGGCTGCGCCTTCTCCTGGTCGGTTATTTCCGCAAGCTCGTGATCGCGGACTGCTGCGCGCCCTTCGTCACGGCGGTCTACGCGGCCGAGGCCCCGGACGGCAGCGCCGTCTTTCTCGGGACGCTGTTGTTTTCTCTGCAAATTTACAACGACTTCGCCGGCTACTCCGAGATCGCCCGCGGCAGCGCGCGGCTCTTCGGCGTAAGTCTGATGCAAAACTTTGACCGGCCCTATCTGGCCTTGGGCTTTCGGGATTTCTGGCGGCGCTGGCACATCAGTCTCAGTCGCTGGTTCCGGGACTATCTGTACATCCCCCTTGGCGGGAGCCGGGCGGGCCTGCTTCGACAGTTCGGCGCGACGCTGCTGGTTTTCGCGCTCAGCGGCCTGTGGCACGGGGCGAACTGGACCTTTCTTGTCTGGGGCCTCTTTCACGGCGCGGCGCTCTGTCTGGAGCTGATGCTCCGCCGGAGCTCTTGCGAAAAGCCCTGGCAGAAGGCTTTGGGCGTACTGCTGACCTATTTTGCGGTGAGCTTTGCCTGGATCTTCTTCCGGGCCGTCTCTTTGCCGCACGCCTTTGCTCTGATCGCGCGCCTGTTTTCCCGCTGGAACCTGTCAGAAGGACTGGCGCTGCTGGGGATCACGGCGGCAGACGGGCTGTGGCTGGGCTTTGCGCTGCTGTCCGGCGAGCTGCTGCACCGCCTGTCGCAGGGGAACGAAAGGCCGCGCGACATGACGCTGATTTTTCTGCTGCTCTGCGTCGCGCTGGCCTGGCTGATCCGTTTGGCGCAGGGCGGCGAGAACGCGTTTATTTATTTTCAATTCTGAGAAAAGGAGGGAAACGCCGTGCGAAAAGGGCTCAGAATTGCTGTCTGTCTGCTGATTGTGCTGGCGCTTCCCCTTACTGTCATACTGACTGCTTTCATTCTGCCGACGCAATACGGCGAGACTTATCTGGCCGGTCTCGGACTCAAGTGGGACCGCCTGCGCAGCGCGGAAAGCCCCCGGATCGTGCTCGCCGGGGGCAGCGGCGCGGCCTTTGACCTCAACAGCGCGCTGCTGGAGCAGGAGCTGTCGGCTTATGAAGTTGTCAACTTCGGCCTCTATGCGGGGCTCGGCACAACGGTGATGCTCGACCTCTGCCTGCCGGAGCTGCGGGAGGGCGACATCCTGATCTTCGAGGTCGAGATGAACGCGCAGACTCTCTCGGACTACTTCGGCGCCGAGGCCATGTGGCAGGCCGCCGACGGGAGGCCGGAGCTGCTCTCCGCCCTGCCGCTGCGGGATTACGGCGGCGCTCTGCTCGGTGCGCTGCCCGCCTTCTCCGCGGCGAAGGCGCGCTTCTTGCGAAACGGGAACGCGCCCGCGGGCGACGGCGTCTACGCCCGCAGGTCTTTCAACCGCTATGGAGACCTTGACGCTCCCGGCCGGGAAAGAAACGTCATGCCCGGTGGCTTTGATGCAAATATGCCGCTTCGCTTCGACCCTGCGCTGGTCTCAGACAGCTTTACCGAGAAGGTCAACGCCGTCGCCTCCGTCTGCGAGCGGAAGGGCGTTCGTTTCTATTTCCGCCTCTGCCCAATGAACGCCGCGGCGATCCCGGCGGGCGAAGAGACGCGGATCGCGGCCTTTGAAGACGCTTTGCGTGAGAAGCTGGACTGCCCGATCCTCGGCGGCGTTTCCGACGCCGTGATGGACCCCGGCTGGTTTTTCGACACCAACTTTCACCTGAACGCCTCCGGGGCGGTAGCAGCCACTGCTTTGCTGGCCCGCGATCTCAAGATCGCGCTGGGCGATCCCTCGCCGGTGGAGATCGCGCTGCCTGTGATGCCCGTTCCGGCCGAAATTGAGTTGCTGGACGGCGATAACGCCTATGAGGATCGTTTCCTTTATGAAGAAATGGACGGCGGCCTGCGCATTACCGCGCTGAGCGAGGCGGGAGAGACGTGCGAGACGCTGACCGTGCCTGTCAGCCATGACGGTCAGCCGGTGCTGAGCTTCGACGCCGCTGTGTTCTCCGGAAACCGGACGCTGCGCGAGCTGACTGTGCAGGAAAACATCCGCAGCATCGCGGACGGCTCCTTCGAGGGATGCACTTCTCTTGAGCGCCTGGTCCTCCTCCAACCCAAGCCCGCCGACTGCTCGGTGGGAAGCGCTCTGCTGAGCGGCACGAAGGCCCACATCCTCGTTCCGGCGGCGAGCTACGCCGCCTACTGCACCGACTATTTCTGGGCGCGCTACGCCGACCGGATCGATCCTGACGGCGCTGCGCCGGAAGAGAAAGCGGCAGAGACAGAGCCGCCGAAGCCCGGCGTAAACGAAGTGCTGTATCTTTCCAACGGCGGTCAGCTGCGGCGCGGCGAGGGCGAGGCGATCGTGCGCGCGATGGACAGCGCCCACATGCGCTTCAACACGCTGCAGGGCGCGTCGTATTTCGTGCGGAGCGGCTATGTGCTGCTGGGCTGGAACACCGCGCCGGACGGCAGTGGGGAGCGGATCGGCCTCGGCAGCCGCACGGGAAAGCGGGAGCGCCTCAGCCTCTATGCCGAGTGGGCCGAGGCCTCCCCGGAGGAAAGCTTTGTCTATGAGCTTCGGGACGGCGAAGCCCGGCTCCAGTCGTGGTTGGGCGGCAACGGCGTCTGTGTGATCCCGGAGACGCTCGGCGGCGCGCCGCTGCGCTGTATCTGCGCCGGCGCCTTTTCCGGCCTTGCGCTGGACGAGCTGGTGCTGCCTTCATCCCTGCGCTGTATCGAGGACGGCGCTTTTACCGACTGTACAATTTTGGACCTGACCCTTTTTGACAGTCTTCGTGAGTTGAGCGAGGCGAGCTTCACCGGCTGCGCGGGGCCGCGGACGTTGCACGTCAATGCCGCCGTCAGTCCCGTATACAGCGGCAGCTATTACGACACCTTCTCCGACAAATACGATTGGCTGCTCTCGATCCGTGATCGGCGGAAGATCGTGCTGGCCTCCGGCTCCTCCGGCCGCTACGGCTACGATTCCCCGATGCTCCGCCGGGCCTTCCCGGACTATGAGATCGCCAATATGGGCGTCTACGCCTGGTCGAATATGCGGCCGCAGCTCGAGCTGATCCGCGGCCTGATGCAGCCGGGCGATATCCTGCTCTCCGCGCCGGAGTTCGACGCGATCGAGACGCAGTTTTGCGCGACAGACCGGCTGGACACACATTTCTGGGCGATGATGGAATCCAATTACGACGCGGTCGCCGCCCTGGAGCTGGACGCTTATACGGAAGTCTGGTCCAGCTTTGCCGCCTATCAGCGCATCCGAAGCGGCATGCCGGGCAAAAGCTACAGCATCAGCCCCGCCAATTATGACGACGACGGGAACTACTATGCCTTTCCCACTTACAATC
>JAILOS010000001.1 GCA_024690695.1 Oscillospiraceae bacterium | reverse complement strand
GCCCCGGAGCCGTCGGCCGACGCCGGCCGCACGGCGGAGGCCGGCGCGATCCGCCTGTCCGAGCTGATGGTGAAAAACGGCGCCGCGCTGCGGGACGAGGACGGCGATTTTTCCGACTGGATCGAGCTGGAAAACCGCTCCGACCGGCCGGTAGAGCTGGCCGGCTGGCGCCTGAGCGACAAAAAAAGCGCCGACAAGGGCTGGACCTTCCCGGCGGTCACGCTGGAGCCCGGCGAGCGGCTGCTCGTCTTTGCCTCGGGCAAGGACCGCCGCGGCGAGGCTCTGCACACGGACTTCGCGCTCTCGGCGGGGGAGTGGCTGACGCTCGGCACGCCGGACGGCGAAGAGGTCTTCAGCCTGCAGATTCCGGAGAGCGACAGGGACTGCTCCCTGATCCCCGGAGAGGACGGCGCGCTGCGCGTCTCCGTCTGGCCGACACCGGGGCTGCCGAACGACGCCGAAGGCTACCGCGCCTGGCAGGAGAGCCGGGCGGCCGAAGGAGCGCTGGTGATCAGCGAGGTCATGACGGCCAATCTCCGGGGCGTGCGCGGCATCGAGGAGGGCCTGGACTGGGTCGAACTGAAAAACGTCTCCGGGAAGAGTCTGGAGCTCTCGGACTATTATCTGTCCGACGACCGGAACGACTATCGCCTGTGGCAGCTCCCGCAGGGGACGCTGAAGCCGGGGGACTATTGTCTGGTCGTCTGCGACAGGGACGCAAAGAGCGGCTACCCCCAGGCTCCGTTTTCGCTGGACTCCGGGCGGGAGGAGCTGTTCTTGTCCTCGAAGGACGGCCTCAGCGACTGCGTTTCGCTGCACGACCTTCCGGTCGGCGGGAGCTGCGGCCGCCTCGACGGGGAAAACGGCTTTTTCTATTTCACCGACCCGACGCCGGGCCGGGCCAACGGCGAGGGCTTCCGGCGCATATCCGACGCGCCGGCGGTATCGCTGCCCGGCGGCGTGTTTGAAAACACCGGGGAGCTCACGGTCGGCCTGACCGGGCCGGGAGCGATCTACTACACGCTGGACGGCAGCCTTCCGACCGCCGACAGCGCCCGCTACGAAGAGCCCCTGCTCCTTACGAAAACGACGGTGCTGCGCGCGGTGTGCGTCGAGGACGGCGCGCTGCCGAGCCGCGCGGCTACCGAGAGCTATTTTCTCAACGAGGGACACGAGCTGCCGGTGCTGAGCCTGGTCTCGGACAGCGCCCGGGATTTCCGGAACATCTATAACGGCGGCCTGAAGCACCTCGAGATCCCGGGCTGCATATCGCTGTACGAAAAGGACGGCGGCTTTACGATCGGCTGCGGGATCACGATGAGCGGCCAGTCCAGCCTCAAGCTGCCGAAAAAGAACGTCAGCGTGCGCTTCCGGGGCGCCTACGGCGAGTCGACGCTTCACTACGACGTGTTCGACGGCGGCGTGGACGAATTCGAGAGCCTGACGATCCGCTCCGGGCAGGATTACTACTACGCGGTCATCCGCGACGAGCTCTGTCAGAACCTTGCGCTGGCCGTCTCGCCCGATCATCTGGTCACGCAGCGCAGCAAGTACTGCGTGCTCTACGTCAACGGCGAATACTTCGGCATTTACGCGCTCAAGGAAAAGATCACCCGGCAGTTTTACGCCTCCTGGGCCGGCGTCGGCAAGGACAGCGTCACCGTGGAGAACGGCCCGGTCCTCGCCGGCAGCGTTTTCGGCGGCGAGGTGGTGGACTTCGTCCTCTGGAACGATATGTCCGACCCGGACAACTACGCGCGCTTCTGCGAGCTTGCGGACGTCGACAGCTTCATCGACTGGGCGATCCTGGAGGGCTACTGCGCCAACCCCGATATCCTGTCCGGCAACGTGCGCTACGCCCGCTCCACCGAGGGCGACGGCAAATACCGGGTCGTCTTCTTCGATCTGGACGCCGGAATGAGGCAGCGGCATCTCACCTTTGACAACGTGATCGGCAGGACCGGCTACGCCCCCACGCAACAGATCTCCCAGGTCCTGTTCGAGCTGCTGGAGAACGACGACTTCCGCGCGCGCTTTCTCGAGCGCTTTTCCGCGGCGATCCACGGGCCGCTCTCCGACGAGAGCGTGCTGGCGGAGATCGACCGGCTCTACGGGCAGATCGAGTCCGAGCTGCCGCGGGATCTGGAGCGCTGGGACCGCAGCCGCACGAGCTTTGATTTTGAGTTCGGCTATCTGGTCGGCTTCATCTCGGACGATTACGCGCGCGGCGCGATCGAAAGCGTCTGCAGGCTGCTGGAGGTCACGGACGCCGAACGCACCCGGTATTTCCCGGAAACGCTGCCGTGAAGACGTGTTGAAAACGCCGGCGGAGGCGCCCCTTTTGGGGGCGCCTCCGCCGGCGTTTTTCGGCGTTTTCTCCGGCGCGTCTAAAAGAGCGTGCCCTTGAAACAGATCATCGGCTCGTTTTTGTCGTAGTTCCAGCTGTGGTGGGCGCCGCCGCGGCAATGATCCGCGTGCGCGCAGCCGGCGCAGAAGGCCGAGCCCTCGCAGAGATCGCGGCGGAACAGCTCGAAGCGCTTCTCCCACACGTCCCGGAAGCGCTCGCGCCGGATATTGCCCTGGATCGTCTCGGGCCGGCGCTCGATATCGAGACAGGCGCCGATATCGCCGTTGGTCATGATGCTGGCGGTGTAGACCCCGGCGTTGCAGAGGAAGTACCAGTCGCGCACTTCGCCCTCCAGCGAGGGCCCCAGATAGTGGCTGCATCCGTATTCGACCGGGTAGCCCTGCGCGCGCTTTTCGCGGATGAAGGAGAACAGGCGGCGGTAGTCTTCGGCGGTGCACATGAGCTCGGGCCGCAGCAGCGCGCGTCCGATCGGTTCGAGGTTGATGACGCGCCAGGAGTCGATATCCAAACCGTCCATGATCCCGAACAGCGCGTCCAGCTCGCCGATGTTGCCGTGGTTGACCACCGTGGTCACCTGGATGGCCTTGAAGGCCTTCTCGTCGATCAGGTTTTGGATGCCGCGCATCGCGAGCGCGTAGCCGCCCGGGAAGCCGCGCAGCCGGTCGTGCGTTTCGGGCAGGCCGTCGATCGACACGGAGATCGTCCCCATGCCGCAGTCGGCGAGGCGGCGGGCGACCTCCTTCGTGATCAGCGTCGCGTTGCTCGTCATGCCCCAGCGGTAGCCTAGCTCGTGCGCATAAGCCAGGATCTCGAAGAAGTCCGGGCGCAGCAGCGGCTCGCCGCCGGTGATGCACAGCTGGACGCGGCGGATGTCGAAGTCCTCCTTCACCTCGTCGAGGATGCGGCGGTATTCGTCGAGACCGAGCTGCTCGCAGGGGCCGGAGCCGCAGCTGCTGCCGCAGTGGAAGCAGTGCTCGTTGCACTGCAGCGTCAGCTCCAGAAAAAGCTGCCGCAGCTGCGGGGCGCGGTAGAGCCCCCGCACGTAGCCGGCGAGCTGATCCATGTGCCGGTCTTTGATCGTTTTCAAGGCTGCTCCTCCGTTTCGTCCGGGGCGGGCTCGTCGACGGGCGGGCCGTATACGGTCTGGGGCAGCACGTCGATCAGGCCGGACTCCGGCTCGGGCGGCGGGCCGTAGACGTCCTCGAGGAAATTGTTTTCCGGGTCGTACTCCTCTTCAGAGAGCTCCGGCGGGCCGTATTCCGGCTGGGGCAGCTCGTCCTCCGGGTCGAAATCCGGCTCAGGCGGCGGACCGTAGACGTCCTCGGGGAAATTGTTTGCCGGGTCGTAATCCGGATCGAAAAACTCCGGCGGGCCGTAGAGCGTTTTTTCCATGTTGTCCTCGACGCGGAAGCCGTTTCCCGGCTCGTCCTTCTCGGGCGGCGGGCCGTAGACGTTTTCGACCGGGCCGACGCAGGCGGAGAGCAGGGAAGAGCTCATCAGCAGGCTGCCGACCAGCGCGCCGGTTTTGATGACGTTTTTCTTTTTCATGGAAAGGCTCCTTTCCGCCGCCTCCGGGCGGCGATCCGGATTCAAGAACAGTATAGCAGCTTCCCGCGCCCTGCGCAAGCCTTTGCAATTTTTTGCGGAAAATCCGCGCCGAACTGAAAATTTAAGCGTTGCGTCCGGCCCTCCTCTATGCTATACTTTATAAAAAGAAAAGCGGGCGGAAGGCTCAGGGGATTCAGGGGATCAGCCGATGAAGGTATTGCGAACGATCAGAAATTATTATTTTTACTGCGGCCTTGAGAGGGAAGAATACAACGCGGTCAAAAAGGACGCCTACATCTCGAATTACGAGGTGTGGAAAATCCTTCATTATATGATGGCCCTGGTTTTCAGCGTCCTGTATTTCGGCTCCTATGCCAACAGCCTGATGGCCATGAACCGCTGGTTTTATCTGGCCGCCTTTCTGTACTCCGTGCTGGCCGTCGTCGTTTTCATCCGGCTGAAAAAGGACTCGCTGGCCGCGCAGCTCATGATTTATCTGTCCATGTCGGTCCTGTTCCTCTTCGCGGCCTTCGTCAACCTGAACAAGGTGGAAAACAACGCCACGACCTTCGTCGTGCTCCTGGTGCTTACCCCGATGTTCATGATCGACAAGCCCTATTTCATGACCATCGAGCTGGGCGTCGCGACCGCCGTGTTTTTGATCTGGATGCGCGGGATCAAGCCGGATACCGTCTGGCAGATCGACATGGTCAACACGATCACCTTCACCATCGTCGGCAGCTTTCTGAACATCATCGCCAACGCCCTTCGCATCCGGGAATTCGTCCTGACCCGACAGATCCGCATTCAAAAGGATACCGACGAAATGACCGGCCTGAGGAACAAAGGCTCGCTGACCAGAGAGATCAACGAATATCTGGCGGACGGCGCGGCGGACAAGGGACTTCTGTTTGTTCTGGACGTCGACCGCTTCAAATCCATCAACGACACCTATGGCCACAACGTCGGAGACAGCGTCATCGTTCAGCTCGGGCGGTACCTCGGCGCCGGCTTTGCCGGAGACGAGATCGTCGGCCGCTTCGGCGGGGATGAGTTTATCCTCTTTATCAAAAATACCGACGACACGGAAACGGCCCGCCGGATCGCCGGCGACATCGTCGCCGGCGTCTCGGAAAGCGTCGCGCTGCCGGACGAAAAGCAAAGGATCAGCATCAGCGTCGGCATTGCGGCCTACCGGGGCCGGGAGAAGAACTATTCCGAGATCTTCAAGAAGGCGGACGTCGCTCTGTATCAGGCCAAAGCTGATCCGGAGAACAGGGTCTGCGTGTACGAATGAAACGCCGGAGCGCCGTCTTGTCCCGCGAGCGCGGGACAAGACGGCGCCTTCCGGACGGTCCGCGCTCAAACCTCCGCTCTGTTTTCGGCAGCGCACAGGGGATTTCTGCGAAAAACGCCGCCGTCAGAACCCGAATGTTCCGGGATGCACGGGCGGAAAAGCGCCGCACAAAGCCTGCCGGTCTTCTTCGGGGCCGGGGCTGTTTTTTTGCTTGACATCCCCGCGCGTCCGTGCTAATATACACAAGCGCCCGCGAGCTGCGAGCCGGGGTCATGCCGCCGATGCGGCGTCCTTTCCGCCCCGCCTCCCGGCCGCCGGGTATAGAAAATCATTGAAAGGGGAACAATCCATGATCACCAAGGAAAAGAAGACCGGCGTTATCGAAGCCAACGCCACGCACGAGGGCGATACCGGCTCTCCCGAGGTTCAGGTCGCCATCTGGACCGAGCGTATCCGCGAGCTCACCGAGCACCTCAAGCAGCATCCCAACGACGACCACAGCCGTCTGGGCATGTACCAGCTCGTCGGCAAGCGCCGCCGCATGCTGGACTATCTGGCGAAGAAGGATATCGAGCGTTACCGCGCGATTATCGCCAAGCTGAACATCCGCAAGTAAGCGGCGTTTCGGCATCTGAAGCGTATGAAGGTTTTACGGAGGGACAAGTGAATACTGTCTCTCCGTATTTTTTTGCCTTCATGAAACACACAGTCCGGCCGCTCAGTATTTGAAACAGCGCCCGCCGGGACGGGCCCTGTTTCAAGTGCTGACAGGCCGGCAGGAACAGAAAGGAACAGACACATGATCATCACCAACAAGCAGTTTCCCAACTACCGCAAGTACGAAATGATCTACGAGGGCCGCCCCCTGTCCATGGAGGTCGGCAAGATGGCGGAGCTGTGCAACGCCGCCGTTCTCGTCCGCTACGGCGAGACCACCGTGCTCGTCACCTGCACCGCCTCCGCCCGCCCGAAGGACGGCATCGACTACTTCCCGCTCGCCGTGGACTTCAACGAGAAGCTCTACGCCGTCGGCCGCATCCCCGGCAGCTTCATGCGCCGCGAGGGCAAGCCCAGCCTGCCCGCCGTGCTGGCCTCCCGCCTGATCGACCGTCCGATGCGCCCCCTCTTCCCGAGCGACCTGCGCAACGACGTGGTCATCGCCTGCGAGGTGCTGAGCGTCGACCGTGACTGCAGCCCGGAGATCACCGCGATGATCGGCGCCTCCGCCGCCGTCAGCATCTCCGACGTGCCCTTCAACGGGCCCATCGCCGGCATCGTGCTCGGCTGGGACGGCGAGAAGTACCTCTTCAACCCCACCCAGGAGGAGCGCAAGACCAACCGCATGATCACCACCGTCGCCGCCACGCACAAGAAGATCGTCATGATCGAGTCCGAGGCCGACCAGGTCCCCGACAAGGTGATGTACGACGGCATCGTGGAAGCGCACGCGCATCTGCAGCCCGTGCTCGACCTGATCGACAGGATGGTCGCCGAGATCGGCAAGCCGAAGTTCGAGTACGAGCACGCCTCCTTCGACGACGCGCTGTTTGAAAAGCTCGTCGCCAATGAGTTCGAGTCCATGGAGTACTGCATGGACACCGACGACAAGAACGTCCGCGAGGCCAGAGTCAACGACTGGATCACGATGGTCGAGCAGAAGTACGGCGAGGAGCATCCCGACCTGATGAACTACATGGCCGAGATCCTCTACAAGCTGCAGAAGAAGGTCGTCAAGAAGTGGCTGCTGGCCGGCAAGCGCGTTGACGGCCGCGCCATGAACGAGATCCGCCCGCTCGCCGACGAGGTCGGCGTGCTGCCCGTGGTGCACGGCTCCGGCCTGTTCACCCGCGGCCAGACCCAGGTGCTGTCCATCGCCACCCTCTCCACCATGGCCGACGCCCAGAAGCTCGACACCATCTGGGAAGAGGACTCCAAGCGCTTCATGCACCACTACAACATGCCCAGCTACTCCACCGGCGAGGCGCGTGCCAGCCGCACCCCCAACCGCAGCCAGTACCCCCACGGCGCCCTGGTCGAAAACGCGCTCGAGGCCGTGATCCCCAAGGTCGAGTATGAGCACGCCGCCTTCGACGAGGCCCTGTTCGACGAGCTCTGCGAGAAGGAAATGCAGGCCATGGAGTTCTGCATGGACACCGATGACAAGAACGTCCGGGAGGAGCGGGTGAACCAGTGGATCGAGAAGGTCCGCGGGCTCTATGAGGAGGCTCACCCCGACATGATGCAGTACATGGAGGAGATCCTCTACAAGCTGCAGAAGAAGGTCGTCAAGAAGTGGCTGCTGGCCGGCAAGCGCGTTGACG
>JAILOS010000116.1 GCA_024690695.1 Oscillospiraceae bacterium | reverse complement strand
CGCAGCTGCGCAGACTGCGGGAGCAGCGCCGCCGGAACGCGGCGGCCCGCCAGTCCTGAGTAAAGAGGAAAAGCGGGACCATGAACGTCAGAAAGTCTGTGACGAAGTTAATAACGGCCGTTTTGCTGGTCGTCGTGACGCTCAGTCTTCTGGCGGCCGGAACCTACGCCTGGTTTTTCCTGTCCACGCGGCCGGAGGCGGGCGGCATGCGCGTCAGCTTCGGCGGCCGCAATACGATCCAGCTTGCGCCCGATCTGGTCTCTCCGGAGGGCATGCACTACCCCGGCGAATTTGCCTATTCGCTGGCGATGAACGCCTCCGCCTTCGGCGTGCTGACGCCGGTCTCCACGGCCGACGGCGTCCACTGGGCGCTTCCCCAATACGCCGATCTCAGCGGCTTCGGCCGGAGGCTGGACAGCTACACGATCGAAACCGATCTCAGCCACGCCAATCTGGCCGCCGGCAGCGCCGGGGCGGCCGAGGGCGCCTACGCCTACATTGATCTCTGGGTGATCGCGCCGCTGGACTGCCGCCTGCGCGTCTCGACCGGTACGAAGGCGAACGAGCCCGCCGGCTGCTTTGCCCTCCCCGCGCCGAAGGCGGCTGAGGGGGCGGAGGGCTACGAGCTGGCCCCCATGTCGTACGAGACCTGCTCCAGCCTGCGCGTGGGCTTCCTGGTCGATGAGCGGGACGCGAACGAGGCCTTTTTGCAGTACCGTGAGAGCGAGGGCTTCGACCAGCGCGTGGTCTCCCTGAAGGGAAACTATGAGAGCGCTTACGAGACCGCGCCGCGCTTTACGGCCTACGAGCCGAACGCCGATCTCCATGCGGATCCGGCGCTCGACGGACAGTATAAAACGACCTCGCCGATCGGCGCCGACGGGCAGCCGACGACGGTGAAGGACGGACTGAGCGCCCAGGCGAAAACCGTCTGGAGCCCGCTGCTCGGAGAGCTGTTTGCAGCGTCCCTCACGGGGAAAACCATCGCTTCGGCCGCGGAGGCCGAGGCTGCCTTTTACGGGGACTACGACCAGGGACTGGCTTACTACATGTCCAAGGGCCTGTTCTATGAGAACGCCGCGCTGACCGACGGCGAGAGCCTCGGCGAAGGCGGAAGCGGGGCCACGATGGACGTCTATATCGCGGAGCTGGAGGCCAACGTGCCGCAGCGCATCCGTGTGTTCATCTGGCTGGAGGGCCAGGACGTCGACTGCGTCAACGGCGCGATGGCGGGCGATCTGCTGCTGCGCCTCGAGCTCGCCGGCGAGAACGCGGAGCATTGACGACGGAAAGCGAAGGAGCTTGACAGGATTGACGGGACGGCTGAAGGTCCTGCGGGACGGCCTGCACAACTGGAAAAAAGAGCATGACGGGAAATCCGGCCGGCAGAGAGAAAAATTCGCCTCGGCGGCGTCCACGGTCCTGCTGGCGGCGGCGATCCTGCTCTGTGCCATGGTGATGATCCAGGTCCGGACACGGGGCTACGTCAGTATCGGAGGGAAAAGCGTTTTCCGCGTCGTGACCGGCAGCATGGAGCCGGAGATCCCGGTAGGCGCGCTGCTGCTCTGCGAGGAAACGCCGGTCGAAGAGCTTCGCGTCGGAGACGTGATCTGCTTCCGCTCCCTGCAGGGGCCGACCGAGGGCTGGATCATCACGCACCGCGTCGTGTCGATGTTCCCCGGCGAAAGCGGAGAGCTCCTGATCGAGACCCGCGGCGACGCCAATACCGCGGCGGACGCGCAGTTCGTCCGTCGGAGCAACCTGATCGGCAAGGTCGTCTGGCACTCGAAAAGGGACAGCGCGCTGGCAGGCTTCCTGTCCGTGCTGACGAGCGGGATCGGCTTTCTGGCGCTGGTCGCCGTGCCGGCGCTGCTGATCGCGGGACTGATCCTCGTGCGCAGCATTCACAGCGTGCGCGTCGAGCTCAAGGAGCTCAACGAGGCGCTGGCGCAGGAGAAGGAAAGAAAGAACAAACGGGCGGCCGCCGCCGGCGGACTGAGCCCGGAGGAGATGGAAGAGCTCCGGCAGGAGGTCCTGCGGGAGCTGACAGCCGAAAAGGGCGAGCTGATCCGGCAGGCCCTGGCGGCTTTACGAGAGGAAACACAGCAGGGAGAAACGCATGACAGACCCGATGAAAGCTCCCCGGGAGGAGAGCGCCCCGAAGGGACATAGGCTGACAGAGCTGTTTCATAAATCGGACGATCCGCTGGTTCAGGCGCGGCAGAAGATCCTTCTCCGGGCCGCCGTGGCGCTGTGCGTCTGCCTGGCGGTGCTGACCGCAGGCTTCCGCCTGACCGCGGCCTGGTACACCAACGTCGTCAAAACCGGCGAGGTCATGATCCAGGCGGATACCTGGGGCTTCGACGGCGAGATCACCGTGCCCGACAGCGCCGTCACCGCCTATCCCGGCGACAGCGGCGATCTGTCCGGCGTCTCGATCACAAACAACGACAGCCGCGCGGTGGACGTGCGGATGGACGTGAACCGCTCCACGCTGACTGCGGCGATGCAGAAGCGGCTGTTCCTGTACACGCTGGACGAGCAGAACCATCCCGTCTGGCTCAACAGCCAAAACTGCCTGCGCTTCAGCCTGGACGCCGGCGACAGCCGCAGTCTGGACGACGTCCACTGGATGTGGGTCTACGATCTGCTCGGCTATACCCTGATCGGAACGAGCGACGGAACGACGGTGAGCGAGGAGGAGATCCTCAGCCCGGTGGAATATACGCTGGAGGACGCGGTATTCGACGACGGCGGAGCGCTTGAACAGCTCAGCTCCACGCAGACCGCCGCCGCTTATATCCAGAGTCTCCTCGATGTGGGGGACACGTATTCGGAAAGCGCCTTTGTCGGCGGCTATTATCCGCTGCGCGTGGACGAGAACGGCCACGGCGTCTGGCTCTATCTGCTGAGCTGGAGCGAGATCGAAGCGGCCGCCGGCGAGGATACACAGATGGCTCAGCAGGGAGCCAACTTTACGATCGAGCTGGACTTCGTCGGCCAGAACGCGCGATCCTGAGAGGAAGCGCGCAGGAGGTGAAGGGCCTTGACCGAAGAGAATAAAAAAAGAACGCGCCGGATCTTCGCGGCCGCCCTTCTGCTTCTCGCGTCGCTGGCGCTCGCCGCCGGCGCCGCGCTGGCGCGCTATCAGCTTGCCGCCGAAGGCGAATGGCAGATGAGAACCGCCGTCAAGCCGGGACTCACGCTCACGGACGAAACCGTGACCCCGCTGCCGAACGGCTTTACCGACGTGATAACCGTGACGAATCAGAGCCGCGAAACCGTCAGCTTTACGGTGCGGACGCTGGTGTCCGCCGGCGTCGGCGATCCCGGCAATATTGACGTGCAGCTCTCGGCCGGCCTGATGAGCTATGAGGACAGCGCGCCCGCCGCGATCACGGAGGGCTCCGCCGTCTGGCGCTCCTTCGGGAGCGGCTGGATCTTTCAGTTTGAGGAGAGAGCCGGCGAAGACCTGGCGCTCAGCGTCGAGCCGGACGGTTCGCTCGAGCTCACGATCAGCGTCACGCGCGCAGAGCTCGGCGGCGCAGACCCGGGTCCGGCGGTTTTGCCGGAGGCCAGCATGGTCCGAACCGAGCTGAGCGAGCTCCGCTGAAGCGAAAGCGGGGCAGAGAGGAGTACAGCGGAGATGAAGAACCGCGGAACAAGTGCATATTTTTCCGCCGTCGCCGCTGCGCTCCTGTCTGTCTGCCTGCTGCTCACGCTCACGCCCGCGCACGCGCGGCAGCTGAACGTGATCAAAACGCAGCAGGTGCTCTCCGCCTACGGTGTCACGAGCCCCTGCCGGAGCGACTGGCTCCGGGAGGAGGACGCCGACTGGCCGGTGCTGCTGATGGACGACTGGGTGCTTCCGGCGCCCGCGCCCGATCCGGCGCCCGCGCCCGACCCCGACCCCGACCCCGATCCTGATCCGGACGCCGATCCTGATCCGGACGCCGATCCCGATGGCGATCCCCATGAGCTTCTTTCCGTTTCCAACACGGCGGACGGCGCGGACGAGCCGGAAACCGACGCCGGGGAGTCCTCTTCGGAGGAAGAGGAAGATAATGGAACGGAGAATGGCACGGACTCAAGCGAATTGCCCCTTGATTCTTCAACGGAAATAGGCTATAATGTACAATTAGGATATGGTAGCCAAGAGAGTAGGCATATCCGCTTTTCGCTGTCTTCGGAGTCGGGCGCGAGCCTGTCCGAAGACCGGATCAGCGTCCGGCAGCACGCCTCTGACGAAGATCCGGAAGAGATCGCTTTCAGCGGCTACCTGCTGACCGACGTGGAGCTCGACGGCGAAAACGTCACGGTCAGTCTTGAGCTGACGGACGAAGCCAGGGAGCTGACAGAGATCGTCGAGGTAACGCTGGAGATCTCCTGCGAGGGCCTCTACGGAGAGGCAAAGCTGCGTCTGGTGCCTTACGCCCGCGCGGCGGAGGCGGCCCCGGCCCCGCGGCCGGACACCCCGTCCGGCAGGCTCCTCGTTCCGGCGGCCGGTCTGCCGGAGACCCTGGCGCTGCAGCTTGAGCCCGACGAGAGCTGCATGCTCACGTTCCGCTATTCCGCTTCCGACCCGGAAGCGATCGAACGCTGGGAGCGGCGCGACGAGCTTCCCGCCGAGGAAGCCGCGGCGCTGACCGAGCCGACGTACAGCACGCTGCCCCTGCCGGCCTACCGGCTGCGGCAGGACGAGCAGCCTTCGGCCCCCGCCTCCGGGAGCGAGCTTCGCCTCCCCGCTGACGGCGACGGCTTTGTGCTGATCGACACCGGCGCTTTTGATCTGGCGGAGGACGCCGCCGGCACGGTGGAGATCACGTCCTTCGGCGCAGAGCTCAGCGCCTGGGCGGCGCTTCCCGCGCTGGAGCTGCCTGAAAGCCTGATTCTCACGGGCTCCTCGGCCCGGCTGGAGCTCCGCACGACCCCGATCTGGGAAGGCTGCGGGCTCAATGCCCGGCTGGAGCGCTACAGCGCCGGCAGCTATACGCCGCTGCTGCTGCAGGACGGCGACTTCTCCGCTGAAGAGCGGGAAGGCCGCCTGACCGCCGTGCTCGCCGAAACGGCGACGGCCTCGCTGCCCGCCGGGACCTACCGGCTGACGCTGCTGTGGCAGCCCGCGGGTTACGCGGCGCCGGTTTACCAAAGCAAGATTGCGTTCTTCGTCAGCCGATGACGGAGAACCGCTTGTAATACTGACAGCAGGAAAGAAGAAACACGTCATACATAGTTTTCGTAAGGAGTGTTGAGAATGGAAATCGCGAAAGTCCTTGAGATGCAGAAGGCGACGAAGACCAAGCTGGTCAGCGCCATTGCGCTTCTGCTCGTCGCGGCTTTGATGATGAGCATGTCCACCTACGCGTGGTTCGTGCTTGCGACGAAGCCTGAGGTGAAGGAAATCAAGACGACTGCCGGCGCGAACGGCTACCTCGAAATCGCGCTTGCCGGCACGACAACGGTAGATGGTATTACTCAGCCCGGTGAGCCAAACCAAATGGTGAAAGGATCTTCTATCGTTACATCGACGCAAACAGTCAGTATTGCCAATACATATTGGGGCAATATTGTCGAGCTCGGCTCGATCTACGGTCTCGAGAACATGACCCTGTATCCGTCCCGCCTAAATCTTAGCACAGGCTTGGAAAATACAGTCCTTGTTGATTCTCCGTTGCTTGTTCCCTCATTTGGTACTGACGGACGAATTACGACTATGAGAGGAGTTCAAAAGGCGTCTTATAATCCGCAAACGGAGACCTATGGGCTTGATACAAATTATGGCGTTCATCTACTGGGCTTCTTCAATGATGGAGAGAGCGCGGATGAAGAAAACACGATCCACTATAACCGGCAGGAAATAGTGGATACAATGTCTGGCTATGTCTATTCCTCGAGAGAGAGCATAAGAGATGATGTCGTTGACCTCATGGAGGACCATTCCAGGGATATGTTTCGCTTGTTAAACGAAATGTGGTTCTACTATGGCGGTGATTCTGTTTATCCTCTTGGAATTGACGCGTTGTCTTCGGATACAAAAGTAGCCATCGGGCAGATTGTTGAAGGACTCTATGATATTACAGGTGATGCGTTGGACAGCCTGCGGTATGCTGTTGTAGCGCGCTGCGCAGCAGACACCTTGCATTATCCAGATACAGAAGAAGGCAATGCGGCTCTTGGCTTAGTGCTGGCTGGCTTATCTGAGATGACGACAGACGGCATGGCTTTGATTGCTCAGGAAAATGGGTATCAGGAAATCACAGATGCTGTTAATGCGATCAACAATATACGCAATAAATTAAGTGATGCCATGGATTATGTGGACGGAGAGAACACCCAGGTCATTAGCGCGGCCGTCTTGCTGTTTGATTTTTCGTCTATCAGTATTGGCGGATACAGCGGCGCGGCTGCTTTTCAGGGCTTAGCTGAGATGGCTGGGTCTGCTGAGCATACCTCTGAGATGAAGCTTTGGCTGAATTCTGGCAACATTAAGGTCTTTCCGGGAATGGCGACTATCGTTGGAGACTATCAGGCAGACTTGAATGCTTATGTTGATTATTCTGAAATCAAAAATGAGGCAAAATATGCGGATACCGAAACGATATACGATACTGCCGCTGGAGAAGGCACATATGCGTTCTTTTATGATAATATGATTGCGCCTCTTGCCGGGAACTACTCAATGCCTATGAAGGCTACCGGCAGTACCAGCGAAAATGGCTATGATCCCTCGACAAATATTGGCGCATTGGCTGTCGTTTACAACGTCGCCTCGACGGCAACCGTTACAGGCGATATTGTTATTACAAACACTGTTACAGCTAAGAAAACAGCTTATGGTTACAGCCTTGATTTAGCCTTCAAATCCAGTGAAGCAGGCAATTTGAAGCTTCAGCAAGTAGCCGCTGACCGTGCAAGCGGCTACACCCAGGAGGATATCAATGGTGGACTTGGCTATGGCAGCATTATGGGAGCCGGTAGTACCATGACCTTCACGGCTGCTGCTGATATTGTGAATGTGGCAGCGCTGATGGAGGGAATATACGTCGTCTTTATGGATACTAAAGAGGGTACTATTTATGCGCTTGCTACAGTTGATCCAAACCAGGTAACAACGGCGGACGGAAAGTATACTGCTCCCCTTGTGCTCTATTCGGCCAGCATAACGAACGGTATTATTACCAAGGGAGCGCAAGTAGATAGAATCCTCAATATGCAAGCTGATACGACCTATTATGTAACAGCAATTGTATTTTTGAACGGTGATATTGTTAACTCTTCTATGCTTTCGTCTACGGGAGCTGTTTCACTGCAGGGCGCGCTGAATCTGCAATTTGCAACCTCTGCAACGCTTGATGCAATGAAATATACAGACTTCATTCAGGGAAATAGTTGACGGGAAACAGGAAAAAGCAATCAATAGAAGCAGTGCCGGTATATCTTGGCAAGGATTCTTAGGTTGGCTGAGGTTGAAACGGTAGATTATTACTTGACCAGAGGAGTTGCTTTAAGCGCAGATTCTATGGTTTCTGTTCGAAGAATATTATACCTGTGAAAAAAGAGAGTAATCAGCCACGGTTTTGGTTTTCAATAGGATTATATCTTTTTCAGCTTATCCTGTGGGCATTTTTTCGACGACTTGTCGATAGAATTGTTCCAGAAACAGAATGGTTTGCTATTCTGGATGCAACAGCATTGAAAGCGCTTTTTTGGGTATGTCCGATTGTTCTTGCTGTTAAATTAGGAGGGGAGAAGGTTTCTCACTTAAAAAAACTCCGTGAGAAACCTTTTCCTTCATTGGCTTTTGTTATACTCTCATGTTCGGTTGTTGCAATCCTTCATTCAATTAGGATTATAAACGGATTACAGTATACACATGTGTTCTTTCAGTGGTTTTTTATCGCTTCATCGCTAGGTGCGGGTATTATTGAAGAGTTTGTGTTTCGAGGATATTATTTTGCTCTTCACGAAAGACTGGTTGGCTTTTGGCCGGCGGCGCTGATCAATGGAGTGATGTTTACACTTTTTCACTATCCAGAAGTGCTTCTGGGACAAAGCTTTATTTGCCTGTTCTCACTTCGTGGCGCGCTGATCTTTTCTATGAGCGTAGCTTTTTGCTGGATGTATTATAAGTGGCGTAATATTGCATTAAATATGTCAATTCATGCTATTTGGGACCTGTTATCTTTTATGTTTTGCCTTGCGGGGTGATTTCGTGACAACAGAAACAAGTATTTATGAATATGCGAAAGCTGGCGCCATGATTGACCCACAAAAAATAGCCATTTGGTTTTACGGCCAGCCTATCACTTACAGCGAGTTGTTTGAGAAAATTGACAACCTGGCAGATCACTTGTATGCGCTCGGTGTCCGGGAAGGTACGGTTGTTACTATCCATCTCCCCAACTGCCCGCAGGCGGTTATGGCCATCTATGCTGTTGCAAAGCTAGGTGGAATATGCAGTATGGTGCATCCTCAGATTCCGTCTGCTTCGCTGATGGACAGTATTGCTATTACGAACAGTAAAGTCCTTTTTACTTATTTGTTGGATAGTTATGCATTAAAAGGTATTACGATCCATGTAAATCCTGTAGCATACATGACGATGGAGGAGGACGGATTTTCAGAACTGTTGCGGGAAGAGGTAAATAAAGCTATATTCCCCGATCAGAGTTCTTTGGCGAACTCCTGCGCTGTATTCTTTTCTTCGAGCGGGACTACAGGACGGCCTAAAACGGTTATGCATTGCCATGCGGCTTTAAACCGTGAGGTAAAAAAGATTAAAGAGTTTTATGAGATAGATGACCTGAGAAATGAAGTACTAATTGGTATTTTCCCATTATTTCACTGTGCAGGGTTTGCTGCAAATATGCACTTGACGCTATCAAGCGGGGCAGAATTAGTGCCGATGATTAAATGGGATATCGATCAAGCGGTTTCGTTAATAACTGCTCGAAAGGTCACTTATGTAAGCGGAGTACCAAAAATCTTTGAGACACTATTACAGAAGGTGGACTTTTGCCAAATACATTTCCGCGTTTGTGTTGTGGCAGGAGAAGGAGTTCCTCAAGAGCTGAAGCGTGCTTACGTCAGGACTGCTGGTGTAACCTTGCTTGAAGGGTATGGTATGACAGAGAATGTATCCGCAGGCTGTTCGGAAACTCGTTTTGATTCTGAACCAATTGGAATGATACCGTTTCCCGGCTGCCGATTTGCTGTCCTAACAAACGATAGGCAGATCCTGGCCGAGGGGGAAGGAGAACTGCTTCTTTTGAGTGACACCATGATGCTGGGCTATCTAAACGAAAGCAAGACGCCATTTCTATGCGATAACGATGGGAATAAATGGTTTTGCTCGGGAGACTACGGAAGGATTGAGCAATCTGGAAGAGTCAGGTTCATAAGAAGGATAAAAAATGTCATTGTAAGAAACGGGTATAACATCTATCCGGAAGAAATAGAAGATATCACCCGAGAAGTTGAGGGCGTAGATGATGTTTGTGTTATTGGAACTGAAGAGAAACAAATCGTAGCGTTTGTTGTAATGAGTAAAGATGACGAATCAAGTTTAGCAGAGAAAAAAATAAGGCAGAGTTGGGCGGAAAGGCTTCCTCGCTACGCGACTCCGCAAATCATTAGGTTTATCACTTCAATTCCACGAAACGCTGTAGAAAAAATTGATAGAAAGACTTTAGAGGCCATGTTGTGAGAGAAAGACAAGGAGAATCAATTCAAAACCGAGTATGGGAAATAGATGCCCTTCGGGGATGGATGATTTTCTGCGTTTTGGATTACCATCTATCTCGTTGCGTTGAAGCATTTTATGTTTCTGGATTATTTCAAAACGTTGATGCGGTTGCATTTGTTCGATATTATGACCCTCTTCATTTTTGGTTCAGATGGAACGAGACAACGGGATGGAGCATCGGAATACTAAGTGAGAATTTTATTCACTGTTACTTATATGGCGGAGTAGATGTTTTCTTTATTATTTCCGGTATTTCCTGTATGTTCAGCCGGAACAATCTCAAACGGGCGCTGGTTGTTTTCTGTGCAGGAGGATGTATAGCGCTATTTACAAAAGGTTTGGCAATTTGGACGGGTGATCCGAGCAGGTTTATTCGTTTTGGCGTCTTGTTCTGTTATGCTTTTTGCCAATTTCTTTATGTATTTGTGTTTGAAAAGCTGAAAAGTAAATGGCTGCTGCTAAGTGTGATTCCGATTTTCGTCATAGGGTATTATCTCCGCTATATTGGAGTTCAGCCGACTAGACTGCCAATTTTCTATATTTTTGGCGTACCGCAGATTGGTGATCAGTCAAGCGATTTTTGGCCGGTTTTCCCTATGCTGGGATGGTTTCTTATCGGCGTTGTCCTCGGACGAAAGTACTACAAAGAAAAAAAGACGCTGCTGCCATTTCCCAAAGCTGAGAAATTTACACGTCCGCTTCAATGGCTGGGGCGGTACAGTGGTATTATATATGTCAGTCACATTGTAGTATATACTGCCCTTTTCTGCGGCATCGGCTATCTATTCCATCTGTTGTGAGGTAGTAGAAATGAAGAAATTTAAGATTGGGAATATGAGCAGGACGACGATCGGTATTATGGTTGTTGTCTTGACGGTCTTGTATCTCTTTGGTACAGCTGCTTTGGCGCAGACCAGCCCGAAAGCGTCCTCTAATACGGGGTACAGCTATTCTGCTGATGCACTTTCCTGGGGCGACGTATACGCTTTTGATAGTGCCGCCTTTAGCGGAACGAATTACAGCAAAGTATCTGGAACCACAACAAACAAAACTTACTACAACAATAGTACACAATCTAATAGCGGCACGGGCACATGGGCGATGCCGGCGTACGTTGGAAAGGTCACTTATGGCAACCACGCGGCTCCTTCAAATGTGACAGCCATGACGGCTCATACCTTGGCTCAGTTTCGTAGCAATGTATCAACCAGCACTATAGCCTCTCCGGTTGACAGCAGTGTGACGATCCCTGTTGCTACAACAACCGGTACAGGCATTTACAGTGTGGTGCCCGGCTCCACAGGCAGTTTCGTGGTCTATGTGTATTCCACGTCTGGAACACCCAGCAATGTGAAATACGCTCTCATTGACTCCTACACAGCAGCCAATAGCTATTCTGGCGCCCCGGCAACAGCTCTGACTTTTACAAGGGTTGGCAGCACAGACTGGTATTACTCGAACTCTATTGCAATTGACCATCTGGGCTGGTATTGCTACAAGCCAGACGTTACAACAAGTAGCAATTCAAGCAACTCGGGCGATACTGGGACAGGCACGAAGACAGGTGGGTCTCTTTCAAATACGACATTGGGCTCCACCACCTATTATCACAACACATGGTCAGCTGAACAAACAAATTTTGATACCGTTCTTTGCCTGTCTTTTCCCAGCAGTGTTAAACTCGGACCTATTACCAAGGCAAACGGTACTTTCTCTCTATCGAACGACAGCACAAAAGGGTCGGTTTCTGTCAGAAACATTTTTGGAGTAGATGTTGGTACGTCATACTCCGGTGTTCATATCCCCCTCTTTATTTCTGCTACGCCAAACAGCGGCGAGTATTCCTTCACCGGCGTGGAGGGAGGTACTGTTTCTGTTGTGTCGGAAGGGCTCTATCGCTTTGATTTTGAAGGAACAGCTTCTCTAACATCCAAGTGGGAGAGAATGGTAAATCTTCCTACGGTTACAGTGGGCTCAACCACGCTGGACGCGTATTTTACGAATAGCGGCAGTGCGTCATTTCAGAATGGTACAGACACCACATTTACATTTTCGGCTGATTTTTCAAACGCGGTCAGCGGCGCAACGCTTGGTTATTCTGTGACGGGCAGTACCACAGGCATTGATACCAGCGGTACGCTCACCGCTTCGAACAACACATTTTCGCTTGTCGCGTCTTTTGATAGCGTCACGGTGACGTTTAAGGCTGCTGGCGATGGTGTGACCAAGACAATGACCTATACCATCACAGGAACAGATGCCGGGTTGGCGAAGGTTGCAAGAATTGGTACCAGCTCCGGAACGAATGAGTATTACCGCTTGGAGGATGCGCTGCTTGCCTCCAACAACGGAACATCCGGCAACATCTATATGATAGCAAACTACACGATGTACAGCGGTGAACATCCGCGTACCGCGTGGACTGCCTTGACCGGCAGCAACCAGAAGGGCTACCATGTTAAATCCGGCGTGACTTTAGTGGTACCGTACAGTACCAGCACAACGATTCATACAACGTCTCCTGCGACTGTGGCTGCTGCGACGATTTCTCATTATCGGACGCTGACTGTTCCAGGCGGCGTGGATATCACTGTTGCTGGTGCGGTAAGTGTAGACTCACAGGTTAATCAGGCAAATGGTATGTCAACAGGACCGCATGGACTTGTTGTTATGCAGGCAGGGAGCTCCATGACTTTTTCTGGAAGCGCCAAATTGTACTGCTGGGGTTATATCAACGGCGACGGCAATGTCATCATGCAATCCGGGACAACCGTATACGAATGCTTCAAGCTTGGTAACTGGCGCGGCGGCTCTGCGACCTCCGGTATGTTGAATAATGACCAAAAGGTTTTCCCGATCAACCAGTATTTTGTTCAGAACATTGAGGCGCCTTTGACTATCTATGCAGGCGCGGTGGAGAAGCTGTTTTCGTGCGTTACGGTTTCAGTTATTGGAACACAGACTACTTCTCCGACATTTATTACTTCGGGATCCGCAACGGACGGTATGTTCCGAATCTCCTCGGGCTATATTACGAAGCGGTATCTGCCGACGACAGACCATCTGCTGATCGAATGTCACGGCGTGGTGTCCATCAATTCTCTTACAATTTCAGTTGCTGGTTATAGTATGGACTCCAGCAAATATGTGCTTCCGATCACAAACAACCTGGATGTAACGGTAGCGGATGGAGGAACTGTTACAGCAGGCCAGGATTTGTGCTTCCTGGCCGGGGCTGTGCTTACAATTGATCACGGAGGAACCTTTGTTATCCCGTCTGGGAAAAATGTATATGTCTACGACCTGACAGAGTGGAATAGCGGGAACTACGCGACGTCGACCGCAACTATGGTTGTCGTAGGCTACTCCACGGCAAATGGCACAACCACCATGCGCACGAAGAACAATCTGGGCGATGCGACGATCAATGTGAACGGAACCCTTCAGGTTGATGGCAAGCTGTATACCACGGAATCCGGTGCAAAAATATACAGCAGCGAAGGACATGCTGACTCAAACAACGGCAGAATTGTCTTCAACAGTACGGCGGCTACGTCACCGGTAACGACATATCAAGCTACACAATCAGATACGAATATCAGCTATCCCCCCATCACTTGCAACAACGCGTGGCTGCAGAACGGCGATGGTACATATTCTCAGACTGTCAGCACAGGAACCAGCACCTTTTATTATGATAAAGCTGGCGAACACTGGTACAGATACCTTGTTGAATATCAGTACAAAGGCAACACGGTAGGAAAGGGCTTTTATTGTGAAAACAATGAAACCTTGGTTTACGATGCCAGCTGGCTCGGTACGCTAACCAGTGCAACATGTGAAACCGCAACCGTCACACCGGATACAGTGAACAAGAAAGTATCGGTGACGAGCGTTGTGGCAGATTCTGTGGTAACGTTACTTGGAGACGCCTATGCGTATAAACCTGTCTTCGTACTGAACGAAACACAGTACGCGGCATATCGTTCTTACACAGGCAACACACTTACCGCAACGCGTACGATTAACGGAGCGACGTATTATGTTTTGAAGGCTGCGTCCTCACCGATCGAAGTAGGTACAACTCATGCCGCGCCTACGGACGAGCAGATGGGTATTACGGCGGAGCATCACAACGGTATTGTGTGGAACATGTCCGGCGTCTCGGCAACAAGCGGTGATCCGTATATGGGCGTTGTCCCTGCAGGAGCTACGCCGAACGAAGAAGTGTATATTTATGGCTTCTACACAGGTTTTGTTGCGTACAACAGCTTCACCGACGAGTATTACACGACGCTTGCCGAAGCGATGTCTTTCGTTCCACAGTCCGGAACAACGACAGTTACGATGCTTGCAAACTGCGGTACGTTTGAAACAGAGAGCAGAACCGCTCTCTTCACTACGTACCCGGCGGCGAACGTTACGCTCAATCTTAATGGCTTCACTGCTTGGGGACGTATCAACAATCAAGGCAATATGACCCTTGAGCTTAACGGAGGCACCTTAGATTATCACACAGGCGCGACAGCGGCTGCCTCGACCTACCGTACACAAGCTGCGGTCATCAACAGCGGTACGCTCACGGTACAGGACTCTGTTGGCGGCGGAAAGATCACGACGGATATTGCCAGCGAAAACGGAACAACAAACCATGCTGCGACTATCCGCAACAACGGAGGAACCGTAAGCATCAGCAACGTCAATCTGGAAATGACCCAGATGTATAATGCCAATAATGCGGTCGTCATGAATTATAACGGCGGCACGATGACGATGACTGACCTGACGCTTAGCAGCGGTTACGGCTACTGTGTGTTCAACTACGGCGGTACGATCAGTTCCATCTCCAATGTGACGATGACCGGTTCTTATGGTATCAATAACCGAAATTTGCGCGGATCTAATGCTATTTCCGCGGGCTACAACATCAGTAAGGTTGGTACGATCGAGGTTGTTGAGAATTCAAACATTGAGGTAGGACAGTACGCTATTTACAACGGCGGCAGAATCACTACGCTCAGCAACTCTACATTCAAGGCACACCCTGATTCTGCGCAGGTGGACACGCTCGGCAACGGGACAACAGCTCGGCATGGTAATACTCAGTGCTACACTGTTTTCAACAGCGCCAACTGGTGGTTCGACACCAACGTGTGGAAGAGAGTTGATACGACAGCCTATCCTTATACCCGCACGGAGACCTACAAAGAAGAGGAAGACTACCGGCCAACGATAAACACCATAACGAACTGCACGATCATCGCTGAGAACACCAGTACCAGCGCAGACCATGGCTGCGCTTTGTATAATAGCGGCGGCGTGATAGGGACTATCAGCGGCGGTGTGATCCAAACAAAAAAGCATGAAAATAATGGGGAAAATATTGCATCCAATTATGCACTGCGAAACACCGCCGGCGGCATCATCAAATCCATCACCGGCAATGTGACGATCTCGGCTACGGGAAATTCTGCCGTTTATAATGATGGTCAGTTTACGACGCAGACGATCAACAAATACAGCGATAAAATCGCCGGTATCCAAATACATAACAACACAACATACGGCCAGCCCTCCGAAATAACCAGCATTACGGCAAGCGGAACGATATCGGCAGGCTCAACCTACGGCATTATGAATAGCGGATATATCGGAACGATCAACTCGACAGGGCTGATGGTCCAGGCGCGGTACTCTGGAATCCTGAATTCAGGATCCGGCGCTGTTCAAAGCTATGAGTATGAGCGAAAGTATACAAACGAAACAGATGCTACGACCGAATATGAACGCGTTGAAACCTATGTGCGTAACCTTGAAACCGGCGGGTATATCGGCACGATAAACGGTATCATCTTGCAGAATACCGGTAGCAAAGGCTACTTCGCAATGCAGAACCAGGGGCATATCGGCACCATTTCAAATGTGACAGTGGGGCTTGCCTCTACGGCTACGGCATATGCCACGGCGGATTATCCGCTTTTCCTGAACGGCGATTCAAGGCAGACCAATTACACTCTGACCCGTGTTACCAACTATTCTGCTCCGAATCTCACTGTATCGAGCGGGATCGTGACGCGATATGATTACGAGTATAACTACGGAGAAGCGACGATAGATCTGATCGACAATGTTTCCGTCATCTCCTCCGGCGCATACGCGTTTGAAAACCGCGGCAAGATCACCATGCTGAAGGACAGCACGATAACCGGGTCACAGTATTCGCTGGTCAACTATTGGTACGGTTCGTATGATACGATAAAAGTCGAGCATCTTTATTCCGGTACTTCATTATTCGCGACAACAAAAACCTGGCAGAACACTACAAACAGTAATAAAGATTACGGTGATCAGGCTTACTACTATACTCGTATCCCCGCTGAGATCACAACGATAGACAACTGTACGATCACTACGCCCGCCAATACCTACGCATTGAAAAACGGCGGCCATATCGGCACGATCAAGAACAGCACCATTACCGCCGGAACGACGACCGCAAAAGCTATGGCCATCTATAACGGCGAGGCAAGAGTTCGCTCTTACAGTATTAACCTGGACGATTGGATCACCGTGATTGCCAATGGAGGAGGTTCAAACAAGATTTATTTCGGCATGAACGGCGAGAGTAAGGTCGTGACATACGATTATGATATGCCGGAAATCGACTTGATCGGCGAAGGCAACACTATCAGTGCGACAACGACGGTCATTGAGAATCATGGCGTGATTCATGAAATCAACAGCGGAGATGGAGAGCTGACAACGATTACAGGCTCCAGCTCCAAGGGCAGCACGATTTACAATGTAACAGCTGTGCTAGAGAGCCGAACTACGACGACGCCTTACACCGCAGCGGCGTCTACTCCAGGAAACGGTACAGCGGGAACTGCTGCAAACGATGATACTTACCATTCCGGCGCGCAGATCGGTACAATCAAGAACGTCTTTATCAACGCGAATGGCTATGGTATTCTGAACGGTTCAGCAGCCGCTGGATATCTCCCCACCATCGGCGAGATCGGCGAGGGCACGGAGATCTACGCCCACTGCACCTCGGCGGGCTACCACGCGATCTACAACCAGGCGAACGCGAAGATCACCGAAATCAGCGGCGGCGTCTATACCACAACCACAGCGACCACCAACGCCTATAAGAACAACAACACGGCGGCGGGTTATGCGACGCTGATCTCCGGCGGCGACTTCAAGGGAATGGCTGTTGGAAGAGGCAACGCGATCTTTGAGCCGGACAACACGAGCCGCCAGACCTACATCACCGGCAAGAATCTCAGTAAGAATCCCCACAATGTCAACTTCAACAACGGCACAACTGTCGAATCCGGTTCCGGGTACTACTATCTGGCTGAAGCCTTCACGGTGACCTTCGATATGCAGGGCCACGGCACGGCGCCGGCCGATCAGACGGTCGAGACCGACCAAAAGGCGACGGAGCCTACGGCACCGACAGCAGAAGGATACCGCTTCGACGGCTGGTATACTGAAGATACGTTCACGACGCTCTTCGACTTCGATACGCCGATCACAGCAGACAATACAGATCCCGTGACCAAGACGCTCACGCTGTACGCCAAGTGGAAAACCGACATTACCGGCGCTACGGTTACTGTAAGTGGAACCTATACATACACGGGCAGCGCTATTACACCGGATGTGGCGAATATCTCGGTCGTAGTGAACGACACTACGCTGACCAATGGCACGGACTACAATTTCACGGTGACCAACAACATTAACGCCGGTAACAACACCGCCACCGTGACAGTCACAGGCACGGGTAATTACGGCGGAACGGCTACGGGAACCTTTACCATCGCCCCGAAAGCAGTCACCGTCTCCGGCATCACGGCGAGCAACAAGATTTATGACGGTACGACAACTGCGACGCTGGACATCACCCACGCGAGTTTCACCGGCATCGTCTCCGGCGATACGCTGACGATTAGTTCTGCGAATGGTACCTTCATTAACAAGAATGTCGGCATCGGCAAGAAGGTCAACATCGGCGGCTTGACGCTGGGCGGTGCGAGCGCTGGCAACTATGTTCTTGCGGACAGCGGCAGCCAGACGGAGACAACCGCAAATATCACTGCGAAGTCTGTGACGATTACCGGCCTCAGCGCGAGCAACAAGATCTATGACGGTACTGTGACCGCTTCGCTCACCGGCACAGCGACGCTTGAGGGTGTGATCACAGGCGATACCGTTACGCTGGATGGGACGCCCACGGCAAGCTTCAGCGACCAGAACGTTGGTACTGGCAAGTCTGTCACGGTTTCGGGCTACGGATTGAGCGGCGCGGACGCGGACAACTACAGTCTGACGCAGCCCACCGGCCTGACCGCGAATATTACGGCAAGAGCAGTTACCGTTTCCGGCATTACGGCCAGCGAAAAGACCTACGACGGCACGACGACTGCTACGCTGGACACCACCCATGTGAGCTTCGCTGGCATCGTCTCTGACGATACGCTGACGGTTACCGCGACCGGTACCTTCAATGACAAGAACGTCGGCACCGGCAAGACCGTGACGATCAGCGGCCTTACGCTGGGCGGCGCGAGCGCCGGCAACTATGAGCTCGCAGCTACCGGTCAGCAGGTCAGCACGACCGCAATTATCACGACGAAGGCGGTCACGATCACAGGTCTCGGTGCGGAAGACAAAGCTTATGATGGCACTGCAAACGCTTCCGTCACCGGCACGGCAGTGGTCAACGGCAAGGTTGACGGCGACGCTGTCACGGTTACGGCCGGCACCGCGAGCTTTGACAACGAAAATGTCGGCACGGGCAAGACTGTCAGCTTCACGGGGTACAGCCTGAGCGGCGCGGACGCGGGCAACTACTCGCTCAGCGATCAGCCCGCCAGTGTGACGGCAAGCATCACGGCGAAGGCCTTGACCATCACCGGCTTGGGCGCGGAGAACAAGTCGTATGACGGCACGGCAAACGCGACGGTCACCGGCACGGCTTCGCTGGAGGGTGTGCTGGACGGCGAAACGGTCACCGTTGCGGCTGGCAGTGCGCGCTTCGACAACAAGAATGTCGGCGAGGGCAAGACGGTCACCTTTACAGGCTACAGTCTGAGCGGTGCGGATGCGAGTAATTACACGCTCGCCGCCCAGCCTGCGAGCACAACCGCGAGCATCACGCCGAAGGCTGTGACCATTACGGGTCTCAGCGCGTCGAACAAAGAGTACGACGGCACGACGGCTGCGACGGCTGCCGGCACGGCGACCATCGACGGCAAGGTTGCCGGCGATACGGTCACAGTTACGGCCGGTACGGCAAGCTTTGCCGACAAGACCGTCGGTGAAAACAAGACGGTCACCTTTGCGGGTTACGGTTTGAGCGGTGCGGATGCGGGCAACTATACGCTCAGTTCCCAGCCTGCAAGCACAACCGCGAGCATTACGCCGAAGTCGATAACCATTACCGGGCTAAGCGCGTCGGATAAAGAGTACGACGGCACGACGGTCGTGATCGTCTCCGGCACGGCGGAACTCGTTGGTGTGCTCGACGGTGAATCAGTCGAACTCAATGTTGCTTCCGCAACGGCGAGCTTTGCCGATAAGAATGTCGGTACCGACAAACCCGTCACCTTCACAGGCTACGACCTGAGCGGTGCGGACGCGGGCAACTATGTGCTCAGCGCTCAGCCCGCCAGCGTGACCGCGAACATCACGCCGAAGTCTGTGACAATCACCGGCCTCGGAGCCAGCGACAAGACCTACGACGGCACGACAACGGCTACTGTCACCGGTACGGCGACCGTCGACGGCAAGCTTGACGGCGACACGGTCACGGTTACGGCCGGCAGCGCGAGCTTCGATAACAAGAATGTCGGCACGGGCAAGACGGTCACCTTCACAGGCTACAGCCTCAGCGGCGCGGACGCGGGCAACTACACGCTCAGCGCCCAGCCCGCCAGCACGACCGCGAACATCACGGCGAAATCTGTCACGATCACGGGTCTCGGCGCGGAAGACAAAGTCTATGACGGCAACACGAACGCAACTGTTACCGGTGCGGCGACTATCGACGGCAAGGTTGACGGAGACGATCTCAGTGTCACAGCCGGCAGCGCGAGCTTCGACAACAAGAATATCGGCACGGGCAAGACGGTCACCTTCTCTGGCTACAGCCTGAGCGGCGCGGACGCGGGCAACTACACGCTCAGCGCCCAGCCCGCCAGTGTCACGGCGAGCATCACGGCGAAGGCCCTTACCATCACCGGCCTCGGCGCGAGCGACAAGACCTACGACGGCACGGCCAATGCGACGGTTACCGGCACGGCGACGCTGAACGGCATAGTGGGCGAGGAGGACGTCAGCTTCACAAGCGGCAGCGCGAACTTTGCTGACGCGGATGTCGGCACGGGCAAGACGGTCACCTTTATGGGCTACAGCTTGAGCGGCGCGGATGCGGGCAACTACAGTCTGACGCAGCCTGCGAGCGTGACGGCGGACATCACGAAGGCGTCTCTGACCGTGACCGCAAAGCCGAACACCATCACCTACGGCGACGCTCCGACGAATGATGGCGTGACTTACAGCGGCTTTGTGACCGGAGAGGATGAGAGCGTTCTCGGCGGTACGCTGGAATACGCCTACAGCTACGAGCAGTTCGGTGACGTGGACGACTACACGATCACGCCCAGCGGCCTGACGAGCAGCAACTACGAAATCTCCTTTGTTGCGGGTACGCTGACCGTTGAGCAGAAGACGCTCACGATCACCTGGAGTACGGATCCCATCTACTATGACAGTACTGAACAGGCGCCGACGGCTTCGGTTAGCGGCATGGTGAATAACGACGAGATCGGCGTCACTGTCGGCGGCGCGGCGAGCGCTGTCGGTGACCATACCGCCACAGCCACGTTGACCGGCGCGAAGGCGGGCAACTATATGCCCGATCCCAACACATGCGACTTCACGATCATCCAGACCTACACGGTGATCTGGAAGAACGGCGAGACGACGCTGAAAACCGACGAGTACGTCCACCCCGGCGTAACGCCTGAGTATACCGGAACGACGACGCCTACGCAGGACGGGTCCGGCATCATCAGCTATCTCCACAGCGGATGGAAGACTGCGGACGGTGCAGAGATTGCTCCTGCAGCGGCTGACGTCACGTACATCGCGCAGTTCGACACCATCTATTCCATCAAGCTTGATTACACGACGCAGGTTGAAGAGAACGGCACTACTACAACAATCAAGGATTACACCAACACCGGCGTTACGATCAAGTACAACGACGGAAAGGTGGAGGTCTCGGAGCCGAGCATCCGTTACTATAACCTGAACTACTGGACAATCAATAATAGCGGCTCCTATGATACGGATGGGCTTGCTTCGACTCTTAAGACGATGGTTGAAAGCGGGGATCTGGATAGCACCACCACCGTCAAAGCGTTCTTCCTGCGACAGAGCGTTCAGGTGAAGATTTACTCCATTACGAACGGCGGAAAACTGACCGATCAGCACTATGAGTTTACGGCCTACGCGGGACGGTCGTTCTACGTCAACTCCTCGGCGACGGTAGATGGCGTTCCGTTCAGCTATTGGAAGATCGGCCCGGCGAGCGAGTACCCGGATGGCTTTGCAGGCATCGCTCAGGTGCCCGAGAGAAAGACCTCGTACTTTGTCGGAGAGAATCCCACCGAGAATAACCCCACCGGGGAGATTATGGCCATTGCTTACTTTACCGGTACTGGCCAGGAAGAAACCATCGACCACCCGAAGGTGACGCTTGCGGACTCTTGGATAGAGGGCTCTGGCGAAAGCTGCCGTGTCGGCATGACGGTCTCCATAGTCGCCCCGCCGGACGTCAAAGACTTTACTGTTCTTACCGTCGGCTTCGGCTATGTGAATGATGATGATGAGTTAACTGCGCATCACTTCACGGAGGCCCAGTTGTCCGATTGGGCTGAAAAAGGATGGACCAGCGGCACCTTTACCCGCAGATACACCCTTGATCCGAAGCTGTACACCTACGGATACGTTATCTACCAGCTTGGCGACGGAGAAACCTACAAGGTTTTCGTCACAACCACAGATCAATGCCGTGTGAAAGACGGAGAATCACCGTCCACCTACATCTATGACACATGGGTCAGACCGGAGAATTAAACACAGAAGAGGACAACATAATGAAAGAACTATATGAAAAACCGAAGATCATTATTGAACTCTTCTACGGTCAGGATATCGTGACTTTTTCAGGAGACATCAACCCCGAGGATCCTGATCCCGGCGATGATCCCATCATCACCAGCTCCGGGCTCAACGATGCGTGACGCCATGAAGAAGATCCTATCCCTGTTCTTTGCGGCGCTGCTGTGTATGAGCGCACCGCTCGCCCTGAGGGCCTGGGCCGAGGACGACGGAGACGGCTTCTCGTTCGGCGAGCTTCCGGGCTTCGGGGAGGAGGATGACGAGCTCGTCTTCTTCCCGGAAGAAGAACCGGAGCCCAGCGCCGAGCCGGAGCCGACAAGCGAACCGACCCAGACCGCCGAGTCGGAGGTTCCCGACAAAGAGAGCGCCTCCCCGGAAGAGACCGCCGCTGCCGAGCCGGCGGGCGGCACTACGGAAGAAGCGCAAACGCCCGCGGAGGCTTTGGGCCCGGCGGAGACTCCCCCGGAGGGAAGCCCTTCCAATCAAACCATTTTACCTGCTGTTATCGCTGTGGCTGTTCTGGCGGTCGGCGCGGGAGCCTTCTGGCTTCTGAAGCGCCGCCGGAACGGGCACGGGGATGACCGAGAAGGAGGCAGGACATGAAGAAAAGAATGATAGCCGTGCTCCTGGCACTGCTGCTGATGCTGCCGACGGTCTCCGTCGCGGCGGCGGACACGCCCTTTGCGATCACGCAGCAGCCCGGCGCACTTGCCGCGCCCCTCGGCGCGACCGCCTTTACGACGGTCGAGGCGGATGGCGCCGTCTCCTGGCGCTGGTTTTACAAGGACGCCGAAAGCGGCGAGTGGATCGACGCCGGCGAGCTGGATGAATCCGGCGAGCCCCTTCACGAGTGGGAAGGCGTCGACGCCGCAGCGCTCTACGTGCCGGTTACCGAAGAAAGCCTCGGCCTGCAGTTCAAATGCGTGATCGCCGACGCGGAGGGGAACACCCTTGAAAGCGAAAGGGTCACGGTCGAAGAAGGCGTCGCCACCGAGGTCACGATCCTCACGCAGCCCGAGGATATCGAGGCTGCGCTCGGCGAGCTCGCAACGGCGAGCGTGGAGGTCCGGATCGGACCCGAAGTCCTGATCGAGCTGGCGCTCGGAGACGCGGAGGAGCCCGCGGACGAGCCTGCCCCCGAAGAGGGCGGAGAGGACGAGCCGGAGGAGCCCGCGGACGGAGAGGCCGACGCCGGGAAGCCGGTCGCCGTCAGCTACAAATGGCTGGTCAAGGGCGAGGACGGCTGGGAAGCCGCGGCCTTTGAAGGCGCTGACACGGACACGATCGAGGTCCCCGTGACGGAAGAGACCGTCGGACAGCAGCTCATGTGCCTGATCCGGACGTCGGACGGCGGAAAGGCCGAGACGGACGTGATCAGCGTGCTGGCGACGGAGACCGCCGGCGACCCCGAGGAGCCCACCGACCCCGAGGAGCCCACCGACCCCGAGGAGCCCACCGACCCCGAGGAGCCCACCGATCCCGAGGAGCCCACCGATCCCGAGGAGCCCACCGATCCCGAGGAGCCCACCGATCCCGAGGAGCCCACCGATCCCGTCGAGGAACCCACGGAGCCCGTCAAGGAGCCCTCTGCCATCACGATCGTCGCTCAGCCGACGGATATTCTTGCCAAGCTCGGACAGACCGGCACGGCCACCGTGGAAGCGGAGTCCGAAGCGGAGCTGAGCTACCAGTGGTTCTACAAAACGCGCGGAACGACCGAGTGGAAGGCCTCCGGCTTTACCGGCTGCACGACGCCCACGATCAGCGTCCCCGTCACGGAGGCGCGGATCGGCCAGCAGTACAAGTGCGTGATCAGCACGGACGACGGCGCGTCGGTTGAAACGGACGCGATCACGGTTCTGGAGCTGATCCCCTCCGCCATCACGATCCTCACGCAGCCGACGGATATTGTCGCGAAGCTCGGACGGACCGGCACGGCCGCCGTGGAAGCGGAGTCCGAGGCGGAGCTGAGCTACCAGTGGTACTTCAAGGGCGTCGGCAAGAACGTCTGGCAGCCCTCCGGCTTTGAAGGCTGCACGACGTCTGAGATCCGCGTCCCCGTGGAGAAGGCCAGACTCGGGCAGCAGTACAAGTGCGTGATCACGACGGCCGACGGCGGCCGGGTCGAGACCGAGGCGGTCACGGTCCGCGAGGCCGAGCCCTCCGCGATCACCATCCTGACCCAGCCCGCCGATATCCGGGCGAAGCTCGGGCAGAACGGCAGCTCCGCCGTGGAGGCGGAGTCCGAGGCGGAGCTGAGCTACCAGTGGTACTACAAGACGAAGAACGGAAGCGAGTGGAAGCCCTCCGGCTTTACGGGGAATAATACGGATACCATCTACGTTCCCGTAGCCTGGATGCGCGTCGGCCAGCAGTACAAGTGCGTGATCACGACCGACGACGGCGGCCGCGCGGAAACCGAGGCGGTCACCGTTCTGGACCCGCTTCCCTCCGAAATCGTCATCACGGAGCAGCCCGCCGACATCCGGGAGAAGCTCGGCGTCAACGGAACGGCGACGGTGAAGGCCTCGGCCGACACCAGCGAGGTTCTCTCCTATCAGTGGTATTTCAAGGCCAAAGGCAGCGACGAATGGAAGGCCTCCGGCTTTACCGGCTGCCGGACGGCGACGATCACCGTTCCCGTCGCGGTCTCCCGTCTCGGCCAGCAGTACAAGTGCGTGATCACGACGGCTGACGGCGGCCGCGCCGAGACCGAAGCGATCACCGTTCTGGCGATCCCGTCCGAGGTGAGCATCGAAGCGCAGCCCGCCGATCTGTACGGCGCCGTCGGCGATACCGTCTCGGCGACGGTGAAGGCCACGGCCGACACCGGCTCGGCGCTGAGCTACCAGTGGTATTTCAAGACCAGGGGCAGCGACGAATGGAAGATCTCCGGCATGACCGGCTGCCGGACGGCGACGGTCAGCATTCCGGTCACCGAGGCGCGGATCGGCCAGCAGTACAAGTGTGTGATCACGACCGCCGACGGCGGCAGCGCCGAGACCGAGGCCGTCACGATCCGCGAGAAGGTTTCCTTTGCCATCACCCGCAGCCCCGACAGCTACAGGGCCTATGAAGGCGCCCCGGTGGAGCTGGACGTTGCGGTCAGCTCGGTCGAGGGCCTCAGCTTCCAGTGGTATAAGGACGGCGAGGCGATCGAGGGCGCCACGGACAGCAGGCTGTATTTCCGCTCCGTCACAGCGGCGGACGCCGGCGAGTACGTCTGCGAGGTGAGCGGCTTCGGCCAGAGCCTGACGAGCGGGACCGGCACGGTTCGGGTCTTTCGGTAAAGCAATCCGAAAGGCCGGATCCGACACGCCGGAAAACGGATAAACCGAATATCTTTTTAAGCTGCGGCAGAGCAGATTTTTGCTCTGCCGCAAGCGCACGATCAATCAAAACGGGAAACAGCGCCTGGCAGCCTGCCAAAGACGCTGAAACGGAGCGCTGCATGAAGTTAGCGAAGGGCTATATCACACAAACCTATAGATCCGAGCAGCTCATGGTCGCCATGGGCCCGGCGGCGCGCCGCTTTCACGGGCTGGCGCGCGCGAACGGGACGGCGGCCCGGATCATTGATCTGCTGAAACGGGAGACCACGCTCGAGGAGCTGGTCGGGACGATGACAGCCGAATACGAGGTGGATCCCGAGACCGCGCGGAACGACGTGGAGGAGATTCTTGAGCAGCTGCGCGGTATAGGAGCGCTCGAGGAATGAGCGGCGTCGGCACGAACGGCGCGGGGCCGGTGCACATCCACATCACCCCGAGACGCGGCTGGTTCCACTGGGAACTGGGCGAGCTCTGGAAGTACCGCGAGCTGATCCTTTTGTTCACCCGGAAGTCTCTGACGGTCACCTACAAGCAGACGATCCTGGGGCCCCTGTGGCTGCTGCTGAATCCGCTGCTGCACAGCTTCGTGTACATGGTCCTGTTCGGCCATATCGCCGGGCTCGGCACGGAGGGCGTTCCCGAGATGCTCTTTTACCTGACCGGAACGGCGGCCTGGGGCTTTTTCGCCACCTGTTTTTCGATGAACTCGACCGTGTTCACCTCGAACGCCCATCTGTTCGGCAAGATCTGGTTTCCGCGCCTCGCGGTCCCGATCGCCAATCTGTTCACGGCGCTGGTGAAATTCGGCGTGCAGCTTCTGCCCGCGCTGGTGCTGGTCGTCCGGCACGGCGCGGCGGGTACGGTCACGCCGGACTGGCGCTTTTGCCTGCTTTTGCCGCTGACGGTCCTGCAGCTGGCGCTGCTGGGACTGGGCTGCGGGCTGATCGTGTCCTCCGTGACGGCCAAATACCGCGATCTCAACGCGCTCGTTCCCGTCGGCACCCAGCTCTGGATGTACGCGACGCCGGTCGTCTATCCGCTGTCGGTGATCCCCGCCGGGATCATCCGAAAGACGGTCCTCATCAACCCGGTCACGGCCCCGATGGAGCTCTTCCGGAGAGCCCTTTTGGGCGTCGGGACCCCCGCTTTCCGCTACGTCGCGGCGAGCTGGGCCATTACGCTCGTGATTCTGGTGCTGGGGATCTCCCTCTTCCACCGGGTGGAGCGGAACTTCCTCGACACGGTGTGACAGGTATGCACGGCGGAAAACAGCCCGAGAAGAGGCACAACAGGCTTTCGGCAGGTACGGCCTGCGCCCGGAGATGCGCTTATGAGTGAAACGAACAAAAACCAGACGCCGGCAGCGCCCGGCCCGGGCGTCGGCGGCGACGCGGCGATCGTCATGAAGGGGGTCTCCAAGCGCTACCGCCTCGGCCAGATCGGCTACGGAACGCTGCAGGCCGATTTTCAGAGCTGGTGGGCGCGCCGCCGGGGACGGGAGGATCCGAACCGGAAGCTGACGGCCCGCACGGACAGCGGAGAGTTCTTCGCCCTGCGGGACGTCGATCTGACCGTCTATCGCGGCGAGACGCTGGGCATCATCGGACGCAACGGCTCGGGGAAGAGCACCCTGCTCAAGCTCATTTCCCGCGTGACGGCCCCGACGACCGGAGAGATTGATATCTGGGGAAGAGTCAGCTCCCTGCTCGAGGTCGGCACCGGCTTCAATCTCCAGATGACCGGCCGCGAGAACGTCTATCTCAACGGGGCGATCCTCGGCATGAGCCGGGCGGAGATCGAACAAAATCTGGAGTCGATCATCGCCTTTTCCGAAGTGGGGGAGTTTATCGACACCCCGGTAAAGCGCTATTCCTCCGGCATGAAGGTAAAGCTCGGCTTTGCCGTCGCCGCCCATCTGACCTGTGAGATCATGATCATGGACGAGGTGCTGGCCGTCGGCGACGCCGCCTTCAAGAGAAAAAGCCTGGAGAAGCTGCACGAAACGGCACGGGAGAGCGACCGCACCGTCCTCTACGTCAGCCACGATATGGAGACGGTCAGACAGCTCTGCAGCCGCTGCATCGTGCTGGAAGCCGGACAGATCGTCTACGACGGGGAGACCGACGGAGCGATCGCGGTCTACCTGGAGCGCGGCGCCCAGCCGCAATAAGGACGGAGAGGACAGAAGGTCATGGCCTATAAAATCGCGGATCTGGTCTTTGACCTCGACGTCCCGTCTGCCGGCAGCCACAGGCTTCTTGCCGCCTATCAGAGCGAAGAGCCCGCCGAGGTCCGCATCACGGTCGGGGAAGCGGAGATCCGGCGGGAACAGGCCGCCTCCGAGGAAACGATCACGGCCGCTTATGCGGAGACCCTCGCCGTGCAGCGCCAGCTCTCCGACGCGCTGCTGGAGAAGGGCGTGCTGCTCTTTCACGGCTCCGCCGTGGCCGTCGACGGCCTCGCCTATATCTTTTCCGCGCCCAGCGGAACGGGGAAGAGCACGCACGCCCGCCTGTGGCGCGAGCTCCTCGGAGAACGCGCCGTGATGATCAACGACGACAAGCCCTTCATCCGCGTCGGCACACCGTGTGTGGTTTTCGGCTCGCCCTGGGACGGAAAGCACCATCTGAGCCAAAATACGGCGGTGCCGCTCCGCGCGGTCTGCTTTCTCGACCGGAGCGCGGAAAACCAAATCCGAGTCCTTTCTCCGCGGGAGGCCCTGCCGCGGCTGCTCAGCCAGGCCTACCGGGAAGAGGCGGTCGACAGGATCCTGCCGCTGGTGCTGCGGCTGGCCGACAGCGTTTCGCTCTATGAGCTGCGCTGCAACATCTCCCGCGCGGCGGCCGAGCTCTCCTGGAACACGCTGTCCGGAGCAGGCTTGACGGGCGGCGGAGAAAAAGCCGGGGCGGACCCGGAGGCCGGTAACGACGATGACATTTGAAGAAGAACTTGAACAGCATGGCGGCTTTCTCTACACGAGCAAGGGCTGCAGCATGCGGCCGCTGATCCGGCCAGAGAGAGACGTCCTCGAAATTTCGGCCCGGCAGACTTCCCCAATACGGAAGTATGACGTCGTTCTGTTCAGGAACGGCGGGCGCTTCATCCTCCACCGGGTGATGCGCGTTTACAGCGAGGCCGGCCGGCTGGTCTATGACATGCTCGGCGACCACAACACCCGCATGGAGCGCGGCGTGAAGGACGAACAGATCCTGGGCACCCTCACGGGGCTTGTCCGGGACGGAAAGAACAGGATGGATTTCCATTCGCTGCCGTATCGGGCATACCTGCTGCTGTGGTGCAGGCTGTATCCGATCCGGATCGCCGTCCTGTGGCTTATCAACATGACAAAAGCACTGTGCCGAAAATGCTGGAGGCGCGGTTGAATCGACAGAGCCTGCTTCCCGGACCCTGAGGGCGCGGCGCAAAACCGGCCGACCGGCTCCGCCGTGATCGGGAACGCAAGGCGAGAGGAATAGATGGAATGGACGAAGAAATTCTCCGCAAAGTAAAAAAGGGTCTGGCGGCTCTGCTTCTGGCGGGCCTGCTGATCGGCATGGCGTTTATGATCCTGCGCTATCGGGGCGAGATGAGCGCCCGGTCAAGGCAGATCGCGTCCCTGTCCGTGCAGGCGAGCGCCTATGAGGCCGAGCTGAACGAGCTCCGCCGCCAGCAGGAGATGGAGGAGATGCGCCTGTACGCGCCGGAAGGACCCGGAACGGCCGTCGTGGCCTTTCTGATCGGCGGCGAGGACGACCTGGACAGGGCGCTTCGCTACGGCGAGCAATACGGCTTTACTCCGACGATCATTCTCCGGGTGGACGATCCGGACCTCGACGGGACCGTGGAGCTGCTGACAGGCTCCGGGCTCGAGATCATCCTCTACAGCAGAGGGCTCGACAGCGCCGCTCAGATCAAGGCGCTTCAGGAGCGGCTGGAGGATGCGGGCTGCGTGAACACCTGCGCTTATCTGCTCCGCGCGAGCGACGACACCGAGGCGAACCGGAAGATCCTGGCGGCCTCGGGCATCACGACGCTGTTTCTCTACGGAGACAGCCTGTCCAGTGCCGTCAGGGAAGACGGCACGGTCGAAATGAACTACAGCTACGTCAACAAGAGCGCCTATTCTCCCGTCAACCGCCTGTCGGATCTGAACGGCTCCGAGCAGGGGCTGCTCTTCGCCATCGATCTGGCGGAGACGACGGCGAGCGAGCGGCAGATCGGAGAGATCCTGTCCCTGATCCGCGACGAAGCCGACGCCGGTCATATCACGATCGGAAGGGTCCGGGACGCGGCCGCGGTCGTGAAGGAGCGGCTTGCGCGCGAAGAGGCCAACGTGGCGGCCTTCCTGGAGACCCAGGAGGCTCGAACGGCCAGGATCCGGGAGCTGGAGGAGCTCACACGGGAGATCTACAGCCATTGGAAAGACTGAGCAAACGCCGATCCGTTTCCCGCGGGACGTCCCGGGAAAGCGGTCTTAAAAATACAGCACGGCTCCGGCGCAGGGCCGGGAGCGTGCGGTGAGCAGGAGAACGGAAGATGAACGAAACGACAAACAAAACCGAGGTCGAACAGAGCCCCTTTTCCGACGGCATCGACCTGATCGAGATGGGGATGGTGCTGCTGCACCACTGGTGGATGCTGGTGGTGGGACTGCTGGTCGGCGGCCTTCTCGCGGGCTGCTACACCGTGTTTGCCATCACGCCGCTGTATCGCGCCTCTTCGACGATCTATATTTTCAACAAAACGACGAGCATCACGTCCCTGACGGATATCCAGCTCGGCTCCCAGCTGACCGTCGACTTCCAGATCATCGCCAAAAGCCGGGAAGTGCTGCAGGCGGTCATCGACGACTGCGATCTGAAAATGGGCACTGGGGCGCTGAGCGGCTCGATCACCGTCTCGAACCCGGCGGACTCCCACATGCTGACCATCACCGTGACGAACCCGAACCCGGAGCTCGCCGCGCGCATCGCAAACTCCATGGCCGATATCCTCCGACAGCAGGTGGCGGATATCATGAACACGGACAAGCCATCGACGGTGGAGCGGGCGGTCGTGCCGACCAGCCCGTCGAGCCCCTCTCTGACGAGAAACATCGAGATCGGCGCCCTGATCGGGCTGGCCCTGGTGGCGGCGTTTCTCGTGGTCCGCTTCCTGATGGACGATACGATCAGCACGGAGGAGGACGTGCGGAAGTACCTGGGGCTGAACACCCTTGCCTCCATCCCCTACGATAAGGCGCTGAAGATCTGAGCGAGAGCCGCTCCGACAGGAAAAAAACCGTGAAAAAAGCTGTATTGGCCGCGCTCGCCGTGCTGCTCTGCCTCTCGGCCGGAGCCGCCGCGTTTTTCGCCGCGGGCCGGATCCAGCGGGCCTGGATCTACGGGAAGCTGAAGGAAAAGGCCCCCTTCGCCGGGTCCGCGGCTTTTGAAGAGCTGCGCGCCGTTAATCCGGATATCTTCGCCTGGATCTCCATCCCGGGAACGGACGTGGATTACCCGGTCGTCAAGCATCCGGACGACGACGCCTATTATCTGACGCACACCGTCGAGGGCGCCGCCGGCAGCCCCGCTTCGATCTTCGCCTGCGGATACACGGCGGAGGACTTTTCCCAGTTCAACACCGTTCTCTACGGGCACGACCCGGTTTTCGGCGGGATGTTTTCGGAGCTGAACCGCTTTTATGACCCGGCGTATCGGGAAGAGCACAAAACGGTGCGCATCGGCACCCCGGAGGGAGACTTTACGTATACGGTCGTCGCCTGCGTCGACTATGACGACCGGCTGATCGACACCTGCTTTGACCAGCGGGATCCGGCGGACCGAAGGGCCTTTGTCGCGTCGGTCCGGGCTTGCCTGCCGGACGGGGCGGAGAGCGCCGGCCTCGAGGCGATCGACGTTTTGAGCGACCATCTTCTGACCCTTGAAACCTGCCGCGGGGCAGCGGACAGGCGGACCGTCGTGCTTGCGGTAAGAAACGATTAAAGGAGAACGGCCTCACCGATGAAGCGTAAAATAAAAACCAGACAGGCCGTTCGGATCGTGCTGATCGCACTCGCCGTTTCGATCGTCATGGGCGCGCTTTTGTCCTTCGTGTACCATCGAAAAATACAGAAGACCGTCTCCCAGGCGAATTATACGCCGAGCGAGGAGAGCATCAGGCTGACGCGCGGCGGTGTCTCGTACAGGCGCGACGGCTCGATCCGCGCCTACCTTTTCCTCGGCGTGGACGACGTCGGCCTGAGCTATGAAAACTACGGCCGCGGCGGCCGGACGGATACGATCCTGCTGTTCGTCAAGGACGGCTCCTCCCTGCGCATTCTGGAAATCAGCCGGGATACGATGACCGAGGTGGATACCTACGACACGGCGGGCGACTATCTGAGCACGGGCGTCATGCAGATCAACATGCAGTACTCCTTCGGAGACAGCCCCAGACGCAGCGCCTACCTGACCAAAAGGACCGTGTCGGCGCTTCTCGGGGGGATCCCGATCAGCGGAGCGGTTTCCCTGAACATGTCGGGGATCGCGCCCATCGTCGACGCCCTCGGCGGCATCGACGTGCACATGGAGGAAGACTGCAGCTATATCGACCCCGCATACGTGCCGGATGCGGACGTGCACATGAACGGTGCAGAGGCCGAGCTCTTTATCCGCTGGAGGGACAAGAGCGCCGTCGGCAGCAACGACGCGCGCATGAGCCGGCACACCTGGTTTATCCGGCAGATGCTGGAGCAGGGAGATGAAGACAGCATTTCCCGGCTGCTGACGGTTGCCGGCCCCTACATGGACACCGACATGACGGGCGATGAGATTGCAGACCTTTACGCCTGCGAGCTCGCGGAGACCATCCGGCTGCCCGGCGAAACACGACGCGGAGCCATCCACGACGAGTTCTATGTGAACGAGGACGAGCTGGAGGAGATCCTGATCCGCCTCTTCTACCGTCCGGAGAACGGATAAACGCGGACAAACCGAGCCTCTGTCAAGACAGAGAGAAACCCATTCCCCCTGCGAGGGGGCAAAACGGAGGATATGAAAATGAAACGAGTCTTTTCCTTCCTGCTGCTGGCGATGCTGGTCCTGAGTCTGTCGGCTGCGCCGGCGCTGGCCTCGGACGGCGACAGCAAAACAGATCCCGTGGAGATCATCGCAACGGTCCCCACGGAAACGCCCTCTCCCCAGGAGACGGGAACTCCCGGTCCGACCGGAGGAGACACAGAAGGCGGCGAGCCGGGCACGACGCCGATCCCTGACAGGACGCTGCCCTCTGAGGAGGATACGGACGCCGAAGGCCGGGGAAACGAGAGCTGGTCCCTCGCCAACCTGCTCTGCACGGCCGGAACGCTTGCCTTTGGCGGCGCGGCGACCGTCGAGGCTGCCAAAATCAGCCGAAAGAAGCTGGAATACCGGTATGAGGATGAAGAGTATATCCTCTTTGAGAAGGAAAAGACGCGCACGATCGAGGGCGTGAAGACGACCGAGACCGAGTTCAGGCGCAAGAGCAAGCTGTGGAAGAGCGGCCGGTACGACCTGCTCAGCGGCGCGGCTGCGGTTGCGGCCCTCCTGCTTACGCAGAACTTCCAGACGACGATGACTCTTGCTGACCAGTGGACCCCGCTGATGGCGGGCCTTCTGGCGGTCAGCGGCGGCGTCTTCGGCCTCACCGCGGGCGGCAAAAAGCTCGACCGGGCGCAGGTCGAAAAGATCAAGGCGGCCGGGAAAGACACCGTCTCCGCCGTATGAGACGAAAAGCGGAGATCTTTGCCTGCGTCTGGCTCGCCGCGGCGCTTCTGAGCGCCGCCTGCTGCGCGTCGGCGCCGGAGGCGGAGGCCTCCTGGACGGCGGTCGAGGCGGCCCGGACTATCACGCCCGAAGAGGCCGAGGCGCTCACCGGCGTCGCGGCGGACAAGCTCGTCGTGGTCTGGAGCGCGGACTACAGCACGGAGACGTACCCCGTCGTCGTAAAGCTTCGGCTGTCCGGACTGGACGGACTTCCCGTTTACGTCTTCGAAGATATGGACGGCGAATGGGCGCTTCTGACCGTCGGGACCGCGCCGGACGTGGACGTGCCGGTGGAGCGGGACGGATCGCTGTCCGCCGTGACGACCACGGTCGGGGCCAACTACCCGGCGAAGGACTCGACACGGAAGGCGCCGCAGACCGGGGACGCGCCCTGGCTGCCGGCAGCGGCGGCGCTGACGGCGCTCTCGAGCGCGGCCGCGCTCGTCTGCGCACGGAAGAAAAGCCGCTGAGAGCTCCCGACGCGGCGCGGCCCGGGGAAACAGCGGAGGAGGAAAAGAATGATTGATATCCATTGCCACCTCCTGCCGTATGTGGACGACGGGGCGAACGATCTCGAGGAGGCGCTCCGGCTGCTGACGCTGGAAGCGGCGCAGGGCGTTACGGAGGCCTGCGCAACGCCGCACCTGCGTCTAGGAATGTTCGAGACGCCGGACGAAAAGCTGCTGGCGCAGTACGAAAGGCTGAAGGGACCGGCGGCGGAGAAGGGCCTGCGGCTGTTCCTGTCCCGGGAATATCACTGTGACGAGCTTCTGTTTGACAGGCTCCGGGACCGGACGCTGCTCCCCATCGGAGACCGGACGCTTCTGGTCGAGTTTTCGCAGCGGCACAGCGGCGAGCAGCTTCGCAAAGCCGTCGGGCAGATTCAAAGCGGCGGCTATGTCCCGCTGATCGCGCATATGGAGAGATACCCCGCCGCGACGGAGAGCCTTATCCGTACGCTGCGCGAAGAGGGCGCGCTGATCCAGGTCAACGCCGACGCGGTTCTGGGCTATGACGGCAGAGCGCTCCGGCGCTTTGCCTGGACGCTGCTCAAGGCGGGCCTCGTCGACGTGATCGCCTCCGACGCGCACAGCGTGGAGGAGCGTCCACCGAGAATGAGAGCGTGCAGTGAGCTGCTCCGGAAAAAGCTGGGCGATGCGCAGGCGGAAAAGCTGCTGCACGGCAATCCGGCGTCGCTGCTGAGCGGACTGCGCCGGCAGACAGAAACCGTATAAAGAAACAGATCCATACCGGCGGACCGCCGCCGGAGAAAACAACGATTGCTTCGGGCAGACGGCCGGCCTGCGGCTCACGGAAACGCCCGAAGACGAGAGGACTATAGGATATGACGGAAGACAACAACGTGATGAATCAGGAAGTGAGCCGGAAAGGCGGCCCCCGTGAGATCGAGCTTCTTCAAACGGAGCTTCCGTTTTCGATCAACGAGGAAATGAAGACGCTCCGCACCAACATCCAGTTCAGCGGCAAAGACAAGAAGGTCATCCTGCTGACCAGCGCCGTCCAGAACGAAGGCAAGACGACTCTGGCTCTCAACCTCTGCCGCAGCATCGCGGAGCTGGAGAAGAGCGTGCTGCTGATCGACGCGGATATGCGCAAGTCGGTCATGGGCAAGCGCCTTCTGTCCGGTAAAATAGACAAGGGGCTGTCCCATCTGCTGACAGGGCAGTGTGACGTGTCCGAGGTGTTCTTCAGGGATAAGAAGACGGGGATCTATCTGCTGCCGACGGGAGACTATCCGCCCAACCCGGTGGAGCTTCTCGCCGGCGAGGATATGCAGATGCTGATCAAGGCGGCGAGGGAACGCTTTGACTACGTCATCATCGACTGCGCGCCGCTGGGCATCGTCACCGATGCGGCCGTTCTGGCCCCGCTGTGCGACGGCGCCATTCTGGTGCTGAATGCCGGCGAGGTCCACTACAAGCTCGCCCAGCAGGTCGTCGCCAAGCTGCAGAATACCGGCTGCACGATCCTGGGCGCGGTGCTCAATCAGATCAATCACCAGAACAACGGCCGCTACTACGGGAAGAAGTACGGCTATTACCGGCGGTATAACCGCTACGGCTATTATAAGAGATACGGCTATTACTACTACCGCAGCGAGTATGAATCCGGAACAAAAAAGCGGACGAAGAGCAAGCATTAAAAGAAACGAAGACGACGACAGAACGGGTCCGGCCGGGGGAGAGAGCCGCAGATGGGGCGAATCAGCAGAAAAATAGCAAAATGGCTGCATCTTGAGCATTGGCAGCTTATCAGGATCTACCTGATCGTTTACGACGTCGTCATGGTCAACGGCGCCTATCTTCTCGCGCTCTGGCTGCGCTTTGATTTCAGGGTTTCTTCGATCAGCCCGGACTACATGAGCGCGTGGAAGTTCTTTGCGCCGATTTATACGGTCCTGTGCCTGCTGGTGTTCTGGAGGCTCAGTCTCTATAAGAGTATCTGGCGCTTTGCCAGCTTTTCGGAGCTGACCCGGGTGGCCGCTTCGAGCGCCGTCACGGCCGTGCTCCACGCGGTGCTGATCACGGTGCTTTTCCACAGGATGCCGGTTTCCTATTATATCCTCGGCGCGCTTCTCCAGTTCTGCTTCGTGCTGGGCATCCGGTTCTCATACCGTCTGTTCAACACGCTGCGCTCCCACCTGAGAACGGCGGAGGCCGGGCATCGCGTGATGCTCATCGGAGCGGGGCAGGCCGGACAGATCATCCTTCGCGAGATGCTCGGAGCGGAAGGTGCAGAGGACAAGGTCGTCTGCATCATCGACGACAATTCGAACAAATGGGGCAGAACGGTCGAGGGCGTCACCGTGGTCGGCGGCCGGGAAGACATTCTCACGAGCGTCGAGAAATACAGGGTCGATAAGATCTACCTGGCGATTCCGAGCGCGTCGAGGCAGGAGCAGCGGGATATTCTGAACATCTGCAAAGAGACCCGCTGTGAGCTGAAAACGCTGCCCGGCATCTACCAGCTCATCTCCGGCGAGGTATCCCTGGCCGACATGAAGAAGGTCGAGATCGCGGATCTTCTCGGCCGCGAACAGATCAAGGTGGACGTGGAAGGGATCCTGGAGTCCCTCCGCGGCAAGACGATCCTGGTCACGGGAGGCGGCGGCTCCATCGGCTCGGAGCTGTGCAGGCAGATCGCCCGCCATGAGCCGGGGCTGCTGATCATTTTCGACATTTATGAAAACAACGCCTATGAAATCGAGCAGGAGCTGAAAAGCGAGCTTCCGGGCCTCCGCTTCGTCGTGGAGATCGGCTCGGTGAGAGACAGCCGGCGAGTCAATCAGATCTTTGACAAATACCGCCCGGACTACGTCTACCATGCGGCGGCGCACAAGCACGTTCCGCTGATGGAGACCAGCCCCTGCGAAGCGCTGAAGAACAACGTGTTCGGCACCTACAAAACCGCCTACGCCGCGATGACGCACGGCTGCAGGCGCTTCGTCCTCGTCAGCACCGACAAGGCGGTGCACCCCACGAACATCATGGGTGTCTCCAAACGCCTGTGCGAGATGGTTATCCAGAGCTTTGACCGGAAGATCCGGGAGGGGAAAGAAGGAGAGATCCCCCGTCTTCAGACGCATGGCGAGGACGCGGTTTTCCCGGCCCGCTCCGAGGACGTACGGACGGAGGAAAGGGCGAGAACGGAGTTCGTCGCGGTGCGCTTCGGAAACGTGCTCGGCTCGAACGGCTCGGTCGTTCCGCTGTTCAAGAAGATGATCGCCCGCGGCGGCCCCGTGGAGGTCACGCATAAGGATGTCATCCGGTATTTCATGACGGTCCAGGAGGCCGTCAGTCTGATCCTGCAGGCCGGTGTCTATGCCAAAGGCGGCGAGATCTTCGTGCTCGACATGGGAGAGCCCGTCAAGATCGACACGCTGGCGCGGAATCTGATCAAGCTCAGCGGCTTTGTTCCCGACGTCGATATCAAGATCGTCTACACGGGGCTTCGCCCCGGCGAAAAGCTCTATGAGGAGAAGCTGATGGCCGAGGAGGGGCTGCAGACGACGCCCAACAAGCTCATTCATATCGGACATCCGATCGCCTTTGACGAGGACGAGTTCTTCGGGAGGCTGCCGGAGCTTCTGGAGCTTGCGTACAATAACCGCGAGGAAGCCCGGTCCGTGGCTGAATTGATGATCCGGGAAGAACCGGCCGAAGACTCCGGCGCGCGCCCGGATTGATGCTCGCGCGAAACGATCCCTCTCTGCTGATTCCGGCAGACAGCTGCCTGCCGGAATCAGCAGAGAGGGGTATTCATTTTGACTCAATAATATACATTGGGTGCAGCGAAGCCTCCCGGCTCCGCTGCACCCAACATTTATTATAGAACCTGAAAAACGAAGTCACGAAGAGCAGGAAATCCTTGTATAACCGGGCTTTGGAGCTCGTGATCATATGTGGCTTCTCTGGATTTCTTTGGCCGATCCTTTGGCGCATTTTAACCTTGTAATTCGAAGTGCGTCATGATATATTAATGTAGATGTGTTATACACATTTGGCGCCTGCGAGAATCGAGAAGGGCAAAGCGCCAGCATGTGCTCGCATATAGCTGCGCATGGTCTGGCCGTTGCATAGAACGCCCGGAAAGATCATCTGCGGAGTTCAAAGCAAGGCTTGCCGCGGCAGGCTGCTCCGAAAATGTTTTTTGCTGAAAGATGAAAGAATATGTACATACGATATATAAAGAGATTTCTTGACGTTCTGCTCTCCGGTCTTGCACTGATTGTGCTTGCGCTTCCCATGCTGGCGATCGCCATGCTGATCAAAGCAGACGATCCCGGCCCGGCGATGTTTACCCAGAGACGTGTCGGAAAAGGAAAAAGCTATTTTCAGCTGCATAAATTCCGGACCATGAAGATGTCGACGCCGCATGACATGCCGACGCATTTGCTGAAAAACCCGGATCAGTACATCACCAGAATAGGGGGTTTTCTGCGCAGAAGCAGTCTGGACGAGCTTCCACAGCTGTGGGATATTTTTCGGGGAAAAATGAGCATTATTGGCCCAAGACCGGCCTTGTGGAATCAGGATGATCTGATCGAGGAGCGAGATAAATACGGCGCCAACGATCTGGTCCCGGGACTCACCGGCTGGGCACAGGTAAATGGACGTGATGAGCTTGAGATCGTGGATAAGGCAAGGCTGGACGGAGAGTATGCGGCTGTTGTGCGGCAGGGCGGAATGAGAGCCCTTTTGTTTGACTGCAAGTGCTTTTTGCGAACCATAACGTCTGTTCTCAGATCTGAAGGCGTGACTGAGGGCGGAACAGGGAGCCTGAATCAGTAAGGCGGTAACACCATGAGCAAAGTTTTGGTTATTACCGGCGCTACGGGAAGGAAATCCGGCGGCGCTTTTGCAGAGCAACTCAGCGCACACTTCGATACTGTCTCAGAACAGTTCCCGGACGGTATCCGCGCAGTTGTGCGTCAGTCTTCAGACACGAATCGGCTGGAACAATTGATTTCCGGCGTCTCCGTTTTTCGAGGCAGTCTGGAGGACCCGGCCTTTCTCAGAACCGCATTGAACGATGCCGATACGCTGGTTCATGTCGCGGGCATCCATTGGTCGAGAGAGATCGTCACAGCAGCCGCAGCCTGCGGCGTAAGACGGATCATACTGGTACATACAACGGGCATTTATTCAAAGTATAAACAGGCAGGAGAAGAATACCGGCATATTGATTCCTTCGTTTATTCCGCATGCAGAGAGCATCATATATTGCTGACGATTCTCCGACCGACGATGATCTATGGCAACACTTCGGATCAGAACATCGTACAGTTTATAAAAATGGTTGATAAGCTTCCGATTATGCCTGTTATAAACGGAGCCCGTTACGATCTCCAACCCGTCCACTATCAGGATCTTGGGAAAGCTTATTACGATGTCCTTATGCACGAGGAGGAAACAGCCGGACGAGACTTTATCCTTTCCGGACTGGCGCCGATCCAGCTTAGGCAGATGTTTGAAATTATTGGGGAGAAGCTCGGGAAAAAAGTTCATTTTGTCAGCTGTCCGTTTTGGATTGCGTATCTGGGAGCATGGGCCGTCTTTCTTCTGTCGTTCAAAAGAATTGACTATCGGGAAAAAGTCCAGCGGCTCTGCGAATCCCGCGCGTTTCCGCATCAGGAAGCTTCGGCTGCGTTTTCCTATGCTCCGCGCTCTTTTGAAGCAGGGATCGCTGAGGAAATCGAGGAGTATCAAAGGCAGAAGAAAAGATGAAAATCCTGGTTGTTTGCCAATACTATTATCCGGAACCGCTTCGGGTTTCAGACCTTTGTGAAGAATTGACGCTGCGCGGCCACGAGGTACAGGTTGTAACGGGCCGACCGAACTATCCGGAGGGAGAAATCTATCCGGGCTATGAAGACCGGGATAAAACGGATGAGACGATCCGCGGCGTGAAGGTTCATCGCTGCCCGATCGTCCCGAGAGGCACAGATTCTCTGCACCGTTTCCTGAATTATTTCAGCTATCCGCTTTCTGCCGCGCGCTACGTTAAACGGCTTCCTTCCGATTATGATCTGGTATTTATCAACCAGCTCTCTCCTGTTATGATGGCGTGGCCGGGGATGGTATATCAAAGAAAATGGAAAAAACCGGCGGTTCTGTACTGCCTGGACCTTTGGCCGGAAAGCCTGATGGCAGGCGGCGTGCGAAAGGGATCGCTGATTTATCGAGCGTTTCATTTGATTTCCGGCAGCATATATCGACGGATGGATCGCATTTTGGTTACCAGCCGATCTTTTTTGACACATCTTGAGAAAGAGCATGGCGTGCCCCGAGAGAAGGCAGAGTACCTGCCGCAGTATGCGGAAACGGTTTTTGACGGGATCGAGCCCAGAGGTTTTGACGGAACGTGCCGGCTTTTGTTTGCGGGGAATATAGGAAAAGCGCAGAGCCTGGATACGGTGCTTGACGCAGCGGAAAGACTTAAAAATCAGCCGGTGCTTTTCCAGATTGCCGGCGGGGGGACGGAGCTGACGCGGCTGCAGCAGATAGCCGCGGATCACGGGCTCACCAATGTCTGCTTCTTTGGACGCCGTCCGCTGGAGGAGATGAGGGCGTTTTATCAGAACGCGGACGCCATGCTGGTGACGCTCCGGGCAGACCCGGTATTGAGTCTGACGCTTCCGGGAAAGGTTCAATCCTATATGGCGGCGGGGAGACCAATTATCGGCGCAATCAACGGAGAGACGGCAGATGTTGTTCGGGAAGCGAAATGTGGGTTCTGCGGCCCGGCGGAGGATGCAGAAGCGCTGGCAGAGAATATCCGTTTGTTCGTGAACAGCGCCGATAAAGCAAGCCTGGGGAAAAACGCCAGGGCTTATTATACAACGCATTTCCAGCGTGTGCAGTTCATGGAAAAACTTGAGAAAGAAATGCGAGCGGTTTTATGACGGTGCTGTTGACATTCTCCATATTTCTTGTTCTTTCTTGGGGCGTCTCACTTATCGCTATAGGACGACCCGTTAGATTTGTGTTCTTGGATCGAGAACACTGCGAACAAGTAAAAGGGTACGCAGCAGTGGCTGTTATATGGTCCCATGTGGCTGCATATTTAGGAATCAACGGCGTTGAATTTCCGTCAGGAGTCGGCGTTTCGATCTTTATAATATTGTCTGGTTTTGGGATCGAAGCATCATTTCAAAAGAACAAATTGGAGGGTTTTTGGAAGAAAAGGCTGGAGCGGGTATATCTCCCTTTCGCATTGTGCGATCTGTTAGCAATCATCGTTACAAAAAGAAACGTCAGTATATACAGAGCAGTCTTGAACTTTACTCTGATAAAAGAAATATTTCCTTTTCTTTGGTTTTTTAGATTCATCTTTGTTTGTTATCTGCTGTTTTACGTTGTTTCATATATATATTTATATAATGACAAGCTACGCCGAAATATCTGGCTTTTCGTGTTGTTTTTTTGCTGGTTTGTCCTTAAATCAACGCTTTGGGTCGACGAGACCCCCTTTTTGGAACCGAGACAGATTGTTTGTTTTCTGCTTGGCATAATACTTGCACAGAACATTGGAAAGGTAAGGGAGTACATAAATCATCACCCAAAGAAACTCGCTGGGCTGACGATGGGATTAACTTTCGGAGGAGTACTTATATATTTTGCCATTCATATTCCAAAATTTGGCGAGCTCAATTCCTCTGATCTTTTATACAATTTCTTGGCTTCTTTCACCTGTATGCCGTGTGCTCTTGGCCTCTTATGGATCATTTATGCTTGCAGATTTCTGCAAACTACTGCAATGAAATATATTGGTCTAATAAGCTATGAAATCTATATTGCGCAACGATATTTTGTTAATCGGTTTAGTGTGGAAGGTTCAATTATTGGATTGATTCGATTCGTTTTTTGCACATCATTTTGCGCGATCAGTTTGTATTTGCTTTCAAAACAGATGATAAGGAAAGAAAAATGGCACTTTCGATAACAACGATCATCCTCACCGGAAACGAAGAAAAGAACATTGCCGCCGCCATTCGGTCCGCAGCACAGATTTCTGAAAGGATTCTTGTGATTGACAGCGGCAGCACAGACAGCACGGCAGCGCTGGCCGAACAACATGGCGCAGAGGTGTTTTTCCATGAATGGCCGGGCCATGCCGCCCAGTTCAACTGGGCCCTGGATCATTGCAATATTCAGACGCAATGGGTTTTCCGGCTGGATGCCGACGAGCGGATATCGCCCGAGCTGGCGGAAGAAATCCGCAGGCGGATCGATCAGACAGACGCTGCTGGATTTGAGATGCGGTGGCGAGTGTACTTCATGAAGAAGTGGATACGACACGCCGGTACGCATAAGCCCTATTTTCTTCGCCTGTTTCGGTATGGCGCAGGCCGCTGCGAAGGAGAGATGGACGAACGCATCGCTGTCAACGGAAGGGTCGAGCGGCTGGAGGGCGATCTGATCCATTACGATTATAAGGGATTGGATGAATGGCTCCAAAAGCATATTGGCTACAGCAACCGGGAGCTTCTGCTGCTTGACCGGCTTCACAACGAGGGGAATCCCGTTACGGCGCAGCAGAAAAAAAGAAGTTTATATTACCGTCTGCCGCTGTTTCTGCGGGCCCGGTTGTATTTTTGGTATCGCTATTACTTCCAGCTTGGTTTTCTGGACGGATATGAAGGAAAAATCTTCATCTACCTTCAAGCCTACTGGTACAGATTTCTGGTAGACGCGAAGATATATGAAAGAGAACACGGAACATGAAACAGATTCTGATTCTCATGGGGCGCTATCTCCCCGGACATAAGGACGGCGGCCCGCTGCGGACGATTGCAAACGTGACGGAAGCCCTTGGCGATGAGTATGATTTTCATATTGCCTGTCTGGACAGGGATCACGGCGACACAGAGCCTTATCCGGGAATACGGATGGGCGAGTGGAACCGCGTCGGCAAGGCCAAAGTCTGGTATATGGCGCCGGGCGGATTTACTGACGAACTGATCCTGCAGTTGTCAAAAGGGATGGATTTGATTTATCTGTCCAGCTTCTTCGACGATTACGGATACAAAACGCTTTGGCTTCGCCGCCGGGGGAAAATTACGATTCCGGTCGCTCTTGCGTCAATGGGCGTGTTTTCGGAGGCGGCGTTGAAGCGCAAGGCGCTGAAGAAAAAGCTTTTTATCGGTTTGTGCAAAGCGGCCGGCATGTTCCGGGGAATTACGTGGTCGGTCACCTCCGAGCTGGAGGCTGCGGATCTGAAGCGGGTGATCGGCGCGGACGCTTCCTGTATCATCGCCGAGGATCTGCCTCGCAGCCGGGTGCCGGGCAGCCCGGCTCGCGGCTATGAGCCGCCCCTGCGTCTGGTGTTCCTGTCGCGCATCTGTGAACACAAGGGCCTGCTCCTTGCAATCGAGGCCATCAAGCAATCCGGCGTTTCCTGCTTCTTTACGGTGTGCGGCCCGGTGCAGGAACCGGATTACTGGCGGGAATGCCAGCGCCGGCTGCAGGGGCTTCCGTGGGAATACAGAGGGGATATCCCATCTGATGAAGTGCAGCATGAGCTTTCCCGTCATGATGTTTTGATTTTACCTACCAAAAGCGAAAACTACGGCCATGTGATTTTTGAAGCGCTTTCCGTCGGCTGTATACCGATCATCAGCGACACGACACCGTGGCATGCGGTTCAGGAATACAACGCAGGCATTGTCACCGGGCCTGATGCAAGGCAGCTCGCCGAAGCCCTGCGGCAGTTGAACGATCTGCCGCGTGAGCGCCTTGCTGAAATGGCGTCGAATGGGGTACAGCTCGCTCGGGATAAGATAAGAGCGGCACAGACGTCGACGGGATACCGCGACATCTTCGGCAAGGGCGGGAATACATGATGACCAGAATTCCGATCATTTACTATCATAACGTCGTAAAAGAAGACGGCTTTTCCTATCAAAGGATTACGGCAGACCATTTTGAGGGCCAGATGCGGTATATTGCCGAACACGGCTACCGGACGTTATTCTTTTCTGAATTGGAACAACCGCTGCCAGAACGGCCGCTGATCGTATCGTTTGACGACGGCTTTCGCTCGGTGTTTGAAAATGCGGCCCCGATACTGCATGAGTATAGCATACGCAGCAACATCTATCTTCCTACTGCCTATATCGGACAGGACAGTCATTTTATGGATTGGGATATGGTGCGAAAGCTGCGCGATTCCGGTGAGTTTGAGATGCAGGCGCACACACACACGCATGCGGATATCCGCACGATGTCGGCTGCACAGTTGTCTGAAGAAATAGCCGACTCTGACAGACTGTTTCGGGAGGAACTGGGGTCTGTTCCGCAAGCCTTCTGCATGCCCTTTGGCGTTTGGAATTATGCGTCTCTCAAGCGTTTGAAAAATGAAGGCCGCTACCGGTATTTACTGGGCTCACATTACGGGCGAGCGCTTCTCAACGGCAGGGAGCCGATGCTCCTGCCCAGAATCGGCATCTCACAAGACGATAATTTGGACGTCTTCCGGGGCAAAATCTCCGGACGCTACGATTGGAAAGGGCCGCTGCAGCTCGCGCGGCTGATGGCAGGCAACCTTCGCGGAGCACGTATCACAGAGTATACGTATTGAGGAGACGGTACATGAAGGTGCTTTATATTACAGGAATGTACCCTACTCCGTCGTTTCCTCAGAAGGGGATCTTCTGCCATGAACAGGTTAAGGCACTGAAGCAGCTTGGTGTGGATGTGGAGGTTGCTGTACCGGTTCCGTTTTACAATCGGGAGCCCGACTGCAAAACCTGGGATTATGAGGGCGTTCCTATTCGCTATGTACGCTTTTTCAAGCTTCCCGGCGCATGGGACTTTCAGAGGACCGGAAAGAACCTGTTTCCGGTGCTGGATCAAGCCTTTGATTTGAATAAGTATGATCTTTACCACGCTGACGCCGCGCTTCCCACCGGCCAGGCGGCCATGATCGCAGGCAAAAAATACGGAAAGCCTTTCATCGTGCACGGGCATGGGCTGGACGTCTTTTTGGAGGAAAGCTATGCCGGATCCCCGAATGTCGGGAAAATCGTGGAGCAATCAAAGCACGTTTTTCAAAAGGCGGCTGCAGTCTGCGGTGTGAGTCAGAAGGTGCTGGACCGGGTTGCTGAAAAGGTAAATCTGTCCGGACACGGACATGTGGTTTACAACGGCGTTGATACAGAAAAATTCTTCCCCGTTTCTCACGAATCTGACGGAACAGTACACCTGATATCGGTGGGCAATCTGATCCCGTTGAAAGGCCATGATCTCACCTTACGAGCGTTAAAGTCGCTCCTTGACCGGGGCTGCCAAGCTGACCTGAAGATCGTGGGCGGCGGCGCGCTTGACCATGAATTAAGAACGCTTGCCGTCAATCTGGGTATTCGTGATTTGGTTGAGTTCACCGGCTATATCCCGTATGATGAAGTACGAAAGCTCATGCAGGCGTCGGACGTGTTTGTTCTTCCCTCGTGGTATGAGGCGCTGGGGTGCGTCTACTTGGAGGCCATGGCCTGCGGTTTGCCTGTGATCGGCTGCTATGGGAACGGGATCGACGAGGTGATCGAAGACGGGGTCACCGGATGCCTGATCGATAATCAGAACCCCGAACAACTGGTAAAAAAGCTGGAACTGTTGATGGACGGTAAGACGAGGGCAGAAATGGGCATACAAGCCCGCAAAGCTATGGTAAATGGATTCACCTGGAGGCATGCAGCGGAAAAGCTGGCGTCGGTATATGCGGCAGATTGCAACAAGATGCAGTGCGGATGAGACATTTAATCATCGATACGGGAGGGAACTTGATGGAAGCAAAAATCATCACAACAGAACAAGGCTTCCTTTCGCTGAAAGACAGCTGGACCGCACTTTTGGAGCGCATGCATGATGCTACACCATTTCAAACATGGGAATGGAACTACTACTTTTGGAAGTATCATCCCGAAGAATTGATGATTATTATTGCCGTACAGAACAAATACGTGTATGGAATTGCGCCTCTTGTAAAAAGAAACGGGATCATCGAATTCATCGGGGACAAGCATTTTGACTATGGGGAGATGATTTGCGCCGAGAAGAAATCGGATGTTTTTGATGTGATATTTGACGAAATTGACGCTCAATGTAAAAAAGACGGTTTTACCTACTGGTTGAAAAACATACCTGTTTGGTCTTCTCAATATGTGCTCTTCAGAGAAAGAGCGCGCTCCTGTAAAAGGGTTCTTTGCAGGGAATTGGTTTCAACGGCAGGTATCTATTTAAGCGAATACGGAACCTTTGATAGATACTTGATGTCGATCAGTGCCAGCCTGAGAAAGAAATCCATTAAACCGTGTCAGAATGCGGGTGTTCAATATTCGATCGAGCCATTTTCAGAGCCTCTGTGGAGTTCTATTGAGCAGATTTACGAAGCTCGCATGGAAGACCGTATCGGGGTATCTAAGCTTGACTGGGCGAAAGAAATCGTGCGAGAGTTGAGCAATCTTGGCTTGCTACGCATTGGCATGTTGAGGTACAGGGAAGAATACATCGCTTTTACTATTTACTACTGCTTCGGGAAAAAAATATGCATATGGCTTACGGCATTCAAAACGATGGAAGGATATGGATTTGGAAACTATTTACGTTATTGTCTAATACGATCCGCTTTTGAAAACGGAGTTGAAACGGTAGATTTGATGCGAGGTGCTTATGATTACAAAAAACAATGGGATGCCAATATATCGTATAATGTTGAGATCCGTTCATTCCGCATACCGGTTTATAAGACGCTCTACTCCATTAAGATGTATTTGAGATCCTTCTTAAGAGATATTGTCTACGGCAACAGCCTATTTAAATCGATTTACCAAAGATTGTCTAAGGTGAAAAAGTGAAGCTAAATGAATATTCTGGTTTATTTTGTTGAAATCACAGAGTATAATCTTGCAAGAATTCAAGAAGTATATAGCAAAATAGAGGATCATGCATTTTGTTATGTATATGGCTCGATCTCGTCTACCGGCCATCAGACTGGTCGTGAGATCCCGGACGATGTGCATGTGCTCGAAGGGAGCGCGCGGAAAAAGCTCAGGCAGCTTATGGAAATATCGCAGGCTGTAAAGCCCGATTTTGCTATTGTCAATGGGTATGCCGAGGCTGTCACCGCAGGGTATATCCGATATTGCCGCGGGCAGGGCATCCCTTACGCCATCGAATCTGATACACAGCTGAATATTCCGAAAAGCCCTGTAAAGCGCTGGATCAAGCGTATCTATCTGCAGCACATATTCAGCGGGAACGCCTACGGATTTCCCGGCGGGACGAGGCAGAAGAAGCTGTTTCAGCATTACGGCATGCCGGACGATCATATTTTCGTCATGCCCATGACCGTGGACACCGACCAATTCCGGGCAATTTCGGAGCTGCACACAAAAGACGAATACAAGGAGATGCTCGGTGTTGCCGGGAAAAAGGTGATCCTTTACGCCGGACGATTTACAGCGGTTAAGGATTTGCCCTGCCTGCTGCGGGCGGTGGCCAAGCTGAAGCAGGCGCATGATGATTTCGTCCTGTGTTTGATCGGAAAAGGAGAACAGAAACCGCAGCTCGAGAAGCTGGCGGTCGACCTGGGCCTGCAGGAAAACGTACGTTTTTTCGACTATCAACTTATGCCGAAGTTGGCGGAATACTATGCCGCGGCGGATGTGTTTGTTCTGCCCTCGGCATTCGAGCCGTGGGGCCTGGTAGTCAACGAGGCCTTGGCCTGCCGCATGCCGGTGATAGCCTCGGACGCCTGCGGCTGCGTGGACGATCTGATTATTCCCGGGGAGAATGGGGACGTGTTTCCCACGGGGGATGCAGAGACTCTTGCCGTGGATATCGAAAAATGGCTTTATTTTGGAGATCGGAAAGTCACGGTGGATGTGATCAATAAATGGGATTATCAAAATTATAGGGTAAAATTATTAGAAGCACTGGGCTCCATCGTGAGGAAGAATATGTGAACGGAGGTCGAAACGGGATGACGCTCAACCGGCGCATAACAATTCCATACGCGGCTCTGTTTGTGATCGTGCTCACGATGTATTTTATAATGGATACAATTATCAGGTTTCCGTACAAAAGCGTCTTGCGGTGGGTGTTTCCCGCCATGCTTCTGCTGGCGGCGGGTCTGGAGAACGGAAAGAGATTCGTTTTGCTGCCCAATGCGGCCTATCTCTTTATGCTGATGTATTTTGCGGTTACAATTCTCCTGTGCAGCCCGGTGCGCTATTATTCAACCCAAAGACTGATATCCTTGGTGCTTGTTGTTGGGATGCACGCGACCTATTATTCGCTGCTTCGCAACAGACACAGGCTGGATCGAGCTGTGGTTTATATCGGGATGATCTCCGTGGCTTACGGTATCGTAAATTTTTTGTTTCTTGGCAGAACTGTCAGCGGACGGTCTGTTGGCATTACAGGCAACGCCAATTCGCTGGGGCACGAAGCAAATATTTCGCTGCTCTTTTCAATTTATTTTTTCGCAAAATCCCGTCGAAGAGATAAGCTGATCTGGATTCTTCTTATGCTCACAAATACCGTTTCCGCTTTTTTGTCCGGCTCGCGGACAGCGTTCGTTTTGCTCGTTATTAATTATTTATATTTCTTTTTGGAAGTGTCCCAGATACGGCGCAAATGGATGCCGACAACAATTGCAATACTGCTCTTGCTGACCGGTTTTCTTTTGCCTCGGGAGATATTGCTGCAGGTACCCGGCCTTGACCGCCTGATTATACAGGGTACAGACCGGGGCGAACTGTGGGAGTACGCATGGCGCGTGTTCCTGAACAAGCCCTTGCTCGGTCACGGTTACGGAGCTGTGAACACTACAACCAGTATAAAAGTTGCGGAAGGGATGGGGTATCACAGTTCTTATCTGACTGTTTTGGTCGAAACCGGTGTGATCGGATTGTTATGTGTTTCGGCTTTTGTACTGCCTGTAATAATCAAGGCGGGTAAGGAGTGGCTTTTAACTCGCTCAACAGAGTTGGGAACAATGCTTGTTCTGTCTGTTTCTTTTCTTTTGTCGTTTTACGGGGAATCTTCCATGACATCGGTAGGCAGTACGGAAGGATTCCTGTTTTGGGGTGCAATAACATGGCTTATGTTCCGCGTTGGCTATACCGGCGATCGGCCTTATCCGGAGGTGGCTAGCAATGCATCGTAAAGAATCGCTGGATTTATTAAAGATTATTGCCATGTGGTTCATCATGACCGCACACTTTATGGGCTGGGGCGGAGCCGTCAACAGCCTGGCGCCGCAGGATGCCAATTACTATTGGGTGATGCCGCTGTATTTTATAACCCAGATCGGCAATACTCTTTTTTTCCTGATTTCCGGTTATTTTTTCTCGGAGTGCAAAGTTGAAAAAGCGTTGTTTCTGGAGCGCAAAGCTGCATTCTACGCTGTTGTTTTATCTTGCCTGGCCGGCGTGCTTAATGGATGGAAAGCTTCCATGCTGCAAAGTTTTTTCCCGATTGTTTTTGATTTTTACTGGTTTATTTCCATATATTTAATCCTCTATTTACTTGGGAGTATTCTGCGGCACGGGTGTGAAACGGTTTCCAAAAAGCACTTCCTGATCGGTCTTCTCGCGCTGCTGTTCCACAATTTGTTTCTTGCTGCTCCCAAGTATACGCTTTTCGAAGGTTTGATGGCGTTCTTGGCCGGGCTCTATATCCGTCGTTTTCATCCTTTCAGAAGCGCTAAAAAGACGACGCTGGCCATGTTGTTTGCAATTGCCATGCTCCTGTATGCTGTTGAGCGTGTGGCGGTGCTTAAGGTTGGCATTGAACACACGAAAGCGGATGAGGCGTTTCGTTATATTCTGATTTTCGCTGCAGCGGTTTTTTTGTTTGCGTTCTTTGAGCTTTTTGACCTGAGCGGGGACGGCTTCTCGTTTTTCAGTAAAAACATCGTAGCAGTTTATCTGATTACAGCCCATCCGTATTTGCGCAACGAGCTATACCAATCTTTTCTTCACATTGAACAATTCTGTCATAATAGCTGGTTCATAGTCTATTACGTTCTTGTGAACGCAGCCCTACTCTTCGTTTGTGTGATGATTGATAAGCTGGTTTCATGGATTAACCGGAAAGAAGTTTCATTCTGGCTTGGACTAACAAAAAGAGACAAAATCTGAAACGATCGGTAATTCGGTAGAGAATATTGGAATGGAGGATTATCTGTGGCTCGAATGGCGGTCTTAGTCACATCGTGTGACGCTTATTCTGATTTGTGGGATCCGTTTTTTCAACTGATGGATACATTCTGGATTCCTGAAAACGGGAATACTTACCCAGTTTATTTGAATACGGAAACAACCCAATATAATAAAGAGTATTTACATTTTTCAGTGAAATCGCTCAACCTGATTGCAGGAAGAAATCCGGCAAGAACTTCATGGAGCCGCAGAACGCTTGATGTTCTCGATCGGATCAATGAGGAGTATGTTTTTGTCCTGGTAGAGGATTTTTTCCTTCGAGAGAGGGTTCAAACGGAGCTGATCGAACAATTACTTGACCAGATGGACAATGACGAATCAATTGGACAAATTCAGTTGTTTGGAACCAGAATTAATTGCGATAAGCTACAACCGAACACCATAAGTGACAAACTGACACTTGAACAAATTGGCGACGACAAGGCCAAAGTTTGCTTTGTTCCTACAATCTGGAGGAAGTCAGTTCTTGTTCACTGGATGCGGACTTGGGAAACAATATGGGCTTTTGAGAGTTGCGGTGCGGCGAGGGCTAAGCGCTGGAAATATCAAGAAAAGGTTTTTCGGGTTTGTTCCCCTGCTGTCTTCAATTATCTGTGGGAAAAAGGCTGCTATTGCGTAGTGAATGGGAAATGGATGATGCACCCTCTTTTATCGGAGCTCTTCGAGAGCAATAATATAGATATTGATTTCAGCAAACGAGGCACCATTACTATGGAAGAGTGGAATCGGGTCGACACCAAGGAAATTTTAAGACGATACACTCTGCCGCAGATCGTTGTCAAAGCGATTAACCGATTCAGGTCGCTGTTTTAAGGCTTTTTCCGGAGAGAATGCATATGAATCCAATAAAAAGCTTCAAGGGACGCCTTGACGGCCTGCGAAACGATTTTTCCAGCCATTACTGGGAGTATATTCAATACTACTGCGACAGTACCATTTGGGATCAATCAGTCCTGTTTGAATCCTTCGGCGGGAAGAACTTTCAGGGGAACCCATATTACTTATACAGAGAAATTTTCTCCTCGGAAGCGTTCTCCGGTCTTACGCTCTATATCGCCCATCGCAATCCGGAAGGCTGTATTCGTTTTCTGGAAGCTCGGGGACTTCTGGACGAGCGGGTCCGGGTGATCCTCTACGGTTCCGCTGAGTACCGAAATGTGCTTTCCCATACAAAGTATCTCATCAACAACGTCTCTTTCTCAATGGATTGGATCAAAAAGAGCGGACAGGTCTATCTGAACACCTGGCACGGAACGCCGCTGAAGTGCCTGGGGCGAAATATCAGGAACGACCCCTTTGAGCTGAACAACTCCCAGCGGAACATGCTGCTTGCCGATCTTCTGCTTGCGCCGAACGATCTGACGGCTCGGGTTTTCCTGGAGGATCATATGATCCGCGATATCATGCCCGGAAGGCTTGTTTACGGCGGATATCCCCGGAACACAGCGTTCTTTGATCGGGAGCTGAGAGAAACCATCCGGCGTCGGTTCGGCCTGAATGAGAAGCAGGTCGTCTTCTACATGCCGACATGGCGAGGCACAGCCGGCGGTGTCAAGAGCATGGATTTTACCACCGAGATGGAGCGCCTTGCGGAAGAGCTTGGTGATGAATACGCCGTTTTTCTGAAGCTGCATCCCGCCATGCTCCAATCCGTGGGGAAGATGCGTTTCTGCCATCAGATGCCGGACGAATATGAGGTATACGAATTTCTGAACGCGGCGGATATTTTGATCACCGATTATTCCAGCGTGTATTTTGACTTTACGAATACGGGACGGAGAACAATCCTGTATCAGTATGACCGTGATTCGTACTTTTCTGACCGCGGCGTCTATCCCGATGTTCTGAAACTGACGCCATATCCGGTTGTACGAACCTACGCAGAGCTGAAGCAGCGGATCCTCGAAGGAAAAGAAACGGCTGACGCCGCCTTCCGGGAGGAGTTCTGCCCGAAGGATTCTCCTCTTGCCGCGCGTGAACTGATCGCAGAGTTGAAAAAGTTTCGGCCAGCACAGCCAGGAAAGCCGGTCGATCTCTACGTTATCTCGTTTCCGGTGACCGACGAACAGTTGCTCCGCTGGAAACAGCTGCTTGTCGGGCAGTGCTTTCGCTTTGTTTTTGTTCCGAGAAGAAACAACAGGCGGTTTTCCAATCTTGGCTGCTTCGACAGAATCGAGTATCTGACCTGCTGGGACACGGCCCGGTCGATCGGCGCGGAGAGCCTGTTTGCTCGGGAGAAACTGATTCTGCGCGAGCGGAAACGCCTGTGGGGAGACCTGAGGATCGGGCACGTATATGCGAAATCTGGACGGCTGCCGCTCCCGCTGCAAATGAACCTTGAGCCCTGGCCCGCTGAATTATATTATTGATGTGAGGCTTTTCCCGTGACTGAAAGCAAGAATCTTCGCCTTGGCGTTGTCTTTTCCTATATCAATATCGCGGCGTCGCTGATCGTCTCGCTGCTGTATACGCCATTCCTCCTGGGCAGCCTGGGACAGCAGCAGTACGGCCTGTACAACATGGGACAGGCCGCGGTCAGCTATCTTGGCTTGGCCGAATTCGGCTTCGGCAACGCGGTTGTGAGATATTCCGCAAAGTATCGCGCGGAAGGAAACGATGAAAAAACGGCGGGCCTTTACGGCGTGTTCATGTATATCTACGGCTTTCTGGCTCTGCTGATTTTGACGCTGGGCATGCTGCTGATCGCGTTTGTGGACCGGTTTTACACGGTATCGACCGGCGATGAAGGGTATCGTCAACTGCGCATCATCATGCTGATCATGGTGATCAACCTTTCGTTCTCTTTCTTTGCCACGCCGTTCAGCGCGATTATCACGGCGCACGAGCGTTTCACCTTTGCGAAGGTCAACAATCTGATTTACACGCTCCTGAAGCCGCTCGTCATGATTCCGCTGCTGCTCTGGGGCTACAAGGCGATCACCATGTCGCTGGTGACTTTGATCCTGACGGTCTTCATGCACTGCGCCAACATCATCTACGCGAAACGGAGACTGCACATCCGCATCAATCTGAACCGTCGGGAACTTGATTTCGGAATCGTCAAGGAGATCATCGGCTATTCGTTCTTCATTTTTCTCGGAACAATCGTCGGACAGCTCAACGACTATGCCGATTCCGTCATCCTCGGCGTTATCAGCGGGGAAATCGCTGTGGCGGTATACTCTGTGGGCTATATCCTCAACACCTATATGCAGCAGATTCCGACGACGGTTTCCAGCGTCTTCTTCCCCAGAGTGACCAAACAGATCACGGCCGGCGCGTCGATGGAGGAAATGTCCGAACTGATGATCCGGATCGGACGCATACAGTTTTATCTTGCGTTTCTGGTTTGCAGCGGCTTTGCGCTGTTCGGGCGGGAGTTCATATATTTATGGACAGGCAGCGACTACGCCGCAGCGTATTGGATCGTTCTGGTGCTGGCGATCCCGGCGGTGATACCGAATATTCAAGTCATACCCGTTCTGGTCATACAGGCGCAGAACAAGCACCAGTTCAAGGCGATCCTGTATGTTGTATGTGCCATTTTGAATGTTGCTCTCAGTATTCCGGCAGGGCTGAAATGGGGGCCTATCGGCTGCGCGGCCTGTACCGGACTGACGACGATTCTGACAAAAGGAATTGCAATCAACTGGTATTACACAAAAAAGATCCATCTTCAGATCGGCACATTCTGGAAAACTATTCTTTTGCTTTTGGCTCGGTTGATTTGTATTGTTCCGACAGGCATTTTCCTGAATTATCTGATAAAAGATGCTTCATGGATTTCTCTGTCCGGAAAGGTAGTCGTATACAGTGTGTTGTTTGCCGTGTATGCATACTTTGCGTGTTTGAATAAGGAAGAAAAATACCTGTTGACGGAAACCATTAACAAATTCAGGCGGTTGAAACGTATATGAACCCTATATGTTTGTTTGCTTTGCGTGCAGTTCATTTTGTCCTCAGGCACTTAGCGTCGGCGGATGCTGCCATTGAAAAACGATTGAATGACGCGACTGCAGACCGGGCAGATTACCGGCTGCTTTTTCCGCCTGGGAAAGTGGATGCGTTTTTTGAACGGATCCATTTGATCACCCATGCCGGGGGTGGTTTGAGCGGACTGAGTTATCTGAACTGCGAAGAAGCCTATGAGACGTATCGAACGGCAGGAAACACAGTATTTGAGTATGATGTGGATCGCGCCGAAGATGGGACCTTTGTTCTGACGCATGACGGAGACGGCCGCAGCCTGATCGACGAACGTTTCCATCCGATGCCGTTGGAGCATTGCCTCGCGGAGCTGCAAAGCGACGAAGCGTTGATTCTGATTTTCGACTGCAAATTCAGCGATCTTACTGAATTCGCAGAGCGACTGATAATAGAGGTTCCGGCCGCTGCCGATCAAGAGCGAATCGTGATCCAGGTATTCAATGCGGAAAACATTCGGCAGGTCCGGCAAGTCGGGCCGTTCAAAATGCTTTTCGTCTGCATGATGGGCACAGACTATACGGAGGCTGCTAACCTGTGCCTGGAAAACGGGATCGGCGCCGTATCGGTTTCGGAAAAGGCCCTGCGTGAAAGAAAAGGATGGGACGTTTTTCCCAGGAGTAATATTCGAATCTACGCGTATACAGTCAATCGGGTTCAGGACTACCGCGTGCTGCGGGGACAGGGCGTTTGGGGCGTTTTCAGCGATTTCCTGACAGAAAGCGATATCCGGTAAAGGAGCCGCACGAATTATGAAACGAGTTATTACATACGGAACCTTCGATCTGCTTCATTACGGTCACATCAATCTGCTGCGCAGGGCAAAGGAGCTGGGCGATTACCTGATCGTTGCGGTCTCCACGGACGAGTTCAACCGGAACGAGAAGCACAAGACATGCTATTTCTCTTATGAGCAGCGAAAAGCGCTTGTTGAGGCGATCCGCTACGTTGATTTGGTCATCCCGGAGGAGTCCTGGGAGCAGAAACGCGCGGATATCCACGAATATCATGTCGACACCTTCGTTATCGGCGACGACTGGACAGGAAAATTTGATTTTCTCAAAGAAGAAGGCTCCGAGGTTGTGTATCTCCCCCGAACGCCCGAAATCAGCAGCACGCAGATAAAGAAGGATTTGAATAATGCCGAATAGTAAAATTAAAATCTTCCTCGGCGGCTACGTCAACTTCCCCAACGCGCAGAATATCAACTGCGACAACCTTGCACGGCATCTTGATAAGGACAAGTTTGAAGTGCATACTGCATATGCCGCTCGGCTTCGATTCTGTAAAGGGCAATTTCCGAAGGTGGATAGAGCATGGTACAACGCACATGGCATCCATCTGCACGGCGTTTTCTCGCACCGGTTCCTGTGGTACTGGTGCAAGCTGCTGACCATGCTGTGTGGCAACTATGATATCCTGTATCTTCCAAAGGCTGAAAAGCCCGACCGACATGCCGCCCGTCTTTTACGGGGACGAGCTGTAACAGTGGCTTCGGTAGAAGGTGTTGTGACTGATTCTACGAACAACAGCTCGGAATATCGTTCGTACTATATGGAGGAGGTGGACTCTTTTTTCGCGATCAGCCGGTGCATTGCTGAGAGCGTTAAGGAGAAGTGGGGTGTTGACCCGCCGGTGCTTCCGCTCGGCGTTGACCCGCCCGAAAAAGAACGCGCCTGCTCCGACAAGATCAAAAAAGTGATTTGGGTCGGGAATATCAAGCAGAACAAACGCCCGCTGTGGCTTGTGGAATGCGCACAGGCGTTTCCGGAGCTGTCGTTTTTGATGCTGGGCGACGGTGATATGGAAGGACAGGTCAAGGACGAGATCGCCTGTCGGAAGCTGGAGAACATCGTACTGTACGGTCGGGTGCCCAACAGCGAGGTTTACAAGCTCATGCAAAAAAGAGACCTGCTTCTGATGACCTCAGAGTATGAGGGTCTGCCCAAGGTGATTCAAGAGGCTGCGGCCTGCAGTGTTCCGAGCATTTACGTGGACGAGAATTATTCCGTTGATTTTATCCGCTCCGGGGTCAACGGCTTTGCGGTTGCCGGGCTGGATGAGATGAAGGAGAAGCTCCAATGGCTGCTGGATTACCCGGCGGAGTATCAAAAAATGTCCGAGGAAGCGGCTGAGTCTATCCGGCCCTATTTCTGGCCGAACCTGATCCGGCAGTATGAGGAATACTTCATTTCACTTGTGAGGGAATAACAGAATGAACAAGCTTAAGAGGCTCCTCTTTGAAGAAAATGTTTATTCTATTGGTATCAGAAGACGTTCTGAAAAACTTCTGTTTGAGGATGGAGGAGCAGATATTCCGTTCATCATCATGCCAATTTCTTGTGATACTTGGTATGCTGATCCTATGGTTTTTCGCTATAAAGGACGAGAGTATTTGTTTTGCGAGGTGTATGATAGAAGTAACGATACCGGGTCAATCGGCGTAACTGAACTTGATTCTTTATTTCCAAGAAAGCCGAGAATTGTTTTGCAGACCGAGTGTCATCTTTCTTATCCCTGTGTATTTGAAAAAAACGATATCGTATATATGATCCCGGAGACCACGACCAAAAACAATATCGTTCTTTATAAAGCCATCAACTTCCCCGACCAATGGGAACAGTGTTATGTCCTTTTGGAAGGAAAACAATGGGCCGACACGACAGTGTATATCGGCGATGAGGGTGACGCCCTTCTTTTTGCCTTTGAGCAGTTTTATGGAAATGGTAGCATTACACGCCTACAGATCTATGACGCGGGAGAGATCAGTAAGGGGATAATAAGATGTTGCTATGATGATTTTGAATTTGACCCATGCTCCCGTGGCGCTGGCTATCTGTTTCAATATCATGGTCAACTTCTTCGCCCCTCCCAGGATTGCAGACTGGACTATGGTCACACGTTGCAGTTTAATTCGGTGTGCCTAAAGGGTGGTTATTCGGAAAAATGTTTGTGCAAGGTGGAACCAGAATTGATTTCCTGCAATATGAAAAAAAAGATCATAGGAATTCATACTTACTGCCTTGCAAATGATTATGAGGTTATTGATGTGAAGTTCAATGATCCCATATTGAAACATCAGATCAAACGTGTTATCCGGTATGTTGGGAGAAAGATAGGGTTGCATCATGCTAAGATGTGAAGTTTTTGACACGATTAACGATCCAAAACTCAGGAGTGCTTGGGAAAACCTCCAAACAGGTAATGACATGACAGCTTTTCAGCATTATTCTTGGTATCAAATTCTAGAGGATGAGTTCAAAGAGAATAAACTCAAGAGACTATTTGGAAAAATCCAGTACTATTTGGCCTATGCAGATGATAACCCGATAGCGATTGCGCCTTTTTTTATACAGAGCAAAAGATTGAAGATTGGGAAATTTGGCTATGAAAGAGGAATCTATTTTCTTGGCGTGCGTGGATATTCTGATTATTTGAATATGATATACAAAGAAATGAAAGAAGATGCTTTAAAACTGATTTTATGGTGTGCGATGGAGAATACAGGTGTTAAGAAAGTAACGCTAAATCAGATACCAGAGAATACAAGCGTAAATAATTTACTAAAATATGGGGTTGAAGGGCTTCATATCAAGGCTACAGGTATCGAACAATGCGTTAGACTTTTTATTCCAGAAGACTCAAATGAATTTCTAATGCATATGCACAAACAGTTTCGCCAGAACTATAGAACGCAAAAGAACCGGAGCGCTCGAGACGGCTTTCAAATGGTATCTGGTATACATCAAGGACTCTGCGATGAAAAAACAATAGAAAGAATAGATCAAATACATAAGGAACGATTTGACAAAAAAAACGAACGGAACTTATCGATGAAGGCGACTTCGCTTTTTATGATCTTTCGAAAAAAATATAATGAAATTGCTGCAGCTATGAGGAGCGATTCGGATTCCATTTTATTTACTGGTTCACAGGGCGATGAGATCATTTGCTACATTCATTGCCTTCAGGATGAAAAGGCTTTACGTGTGACCCAGATGGGCTTTGACCAAAAATATGCAGACCGATCACCAACTATGACTATGTTGATTGATTATATTCTTGAGCATTTCGATGAATTCGCTGGTACCACCATTGATTTTACCCGAGGAGAAGAGAGATATAAGTATCGTATGGGTGGTATACAACATCTGATTTGTGATTATGAGATAAAGAAAGACTATGGAAATAGTTGAATTTGAAAACAGATATCATTTTCTATATAATATAAAATTACAAAATGTTCCAATATGCGATATGCTCCGTGATAATGTCCAGCTCATTTTGCTGTTTGGGGAGCATCATGACCCATCCAGAGGTGAAAAGGGCCGCGTGTTTCCAAAGCGTTTGTTGGACAGCCTCTTGAAGTTGCCGAGGCTCCGTCGCGCGGAGACCGTGGTTTTCACGTCCTCCGTCTATCGTCGCGACCACGGCCGCAATCTGGCGGCGGAGTATCTGATGGAGCGGTATCCGAACGCGGTTGTGTTTGAGTGGCCGGCGCGGAACGAGGCATTTGACGGCGCGTATTTTTCCGATCCGCAGCGGGAGCGGTATTGCCCGCTCGACATCTACCCGGTCCTCTATAAGCTCGCTCGTCTTCTCCGCAGGAAGCGACTGAGGGAAAAGGCAGAGCAGATACGAATCGAGCTCCGCCGCCAATTCGAGGATGCTCCCGACCCACGAAATGAAAACGAGGCTGCGGCAATCCGGTATTTGCTGGAGGCTCTTCCCGAATCTGCCGTGACAACGGAGCTGAGCCAGGCGATTTTTCAAAAACTGTTTCGCCGCTACAGGTCTATTCAATACGCAATCGACTTTTGGGGTTCCGGAAGAGAAAACATCTTTCCGGTGCTGCCGGGGGAGCCGGAGAAAATCGAACTGCAGCACGGCCTGATCAACAGCACGCACCCCGGATATATCTACCCGGACTTTGTGCGGGACCTGGATACCGACTTCTTCCGCCGGACACTGCTGGTTTACGGAGAAGCGACAAAGCAGCTTTTATGTAAGCGCTCCATCTTCCGCCCCGAACAGATCGAGGTGATCGGAAACCCTAGGATTCAGATGTACCGCCGAGAGTTCCCGGTGAAAGAAACGGAGCGGAATTTGATCCTGTTCACATCCCAGCCGTTTGAGCAGGACGGGAGCGGCGTCGGATACTATGATACGATGATTCCGATTCTCGGCAAGCTACAGGAAATGGCAGTCGACATGGGGCTTGAACTATGTATTAAGCTTCATCCGCGGGAAAACACAGAAATAGCTGAAAAATACAAGAAACGCTTATCTGATGTTTCAGTAATGGGAAATGATGCGTCGCTTTATGATCTTTTGCAAAAAAGTTGGTTGCACATCACTGTTTCATCAACCACATTGTTTGAAGCCGCCTTTTTTCGCGTTCCAACAGTTGTGATTTCCTACAGAGAGAAAATGCCGGAGGAAAGCTATGGCTTCACAGTAAAAACCATCAACAGAACAGAAGAGATCGGAAGCATTTTTGATGAGGTAAGAAATAATTACTCTTTTTATCTGGAGTATTTGGTTCATCAGACGGAAATACAATTGTAAGTGAGGATTAAATGAGAATATTGGCAGTTATTCCGGCAAGGGCTGGGTCAAAAGGAATTCCAAACAAGAACATACGAATCATCAGCGGACATCCTTTGGTTTATTATGCGATCCGCAACGCCCAAAAATCCGAGCTTATCACAGATATTGTTGTAACAACAGATTCGCCGGAGGTTGGAATTATAGCAAGACAGATGGGTATTCGCGTTCATTGGCGTAAACATGATCTTTGTGGAGACGAAATCACACTGGATGCCGTGATTGCTGATGCCATCCCGGGGGACGAGTCTTGGGACTATATCGTAACGATGCAACCAACCTCTCCGACTCTGAAGCCGGATACTCTGGATCGAGCGATTCAATTTGCGCTGGATCACCGGCTTGAAACATTAATCTCTGTAGTAAACGCGCCGCATCTTTCCTGGGGTGTTCGTGATGGAAGAATTGTTCCCAACTATGAGAAGCGGCTGAATCGTCAGTATCTTCCGCCTTGTTATCTGGAAACCGGCGCATTTGTTATTTCTGCATATTCTGTTGTTACGCCGAAGAGCAGGATCGGAAGCTCAGTCGAAGTATTTGAAATCCCGGAAAATGAAGCTCAGGACGTGGACAACTTTAATGACTTGAGAAGCGTGGAGGCAACACTCTCCGGCTTGTCCGTCGCCATTTACGTCAACGGCAACAATCAGCGTGGAATGGGACATGTTTATCGCGCGTTGGAGCTTGCAGATGAATTCTTTGTCAAGCCGGATATTTTTTATGATGTGAATCAGACCGACCCGAGCGTATTCGGCACGACTACACATCGACTGTGTCCGGTCAACGGAATTGCAGAACTTTTTCAGATATGTCGGGGTCGTCAGTATTCTATATTTATAAACGATATATTAGATACTTCTATTGATTATATGATTGCCCTTCGATCAGCATTGCCCAATGCAAAGATTATCAACTTTGAAGATGCCGGCGAAGGGATTCAGAAAGCAGATTTGGTGTTCAACGCACTTTATGAACGAAGCGCATATCCAAATGTTTGCGCTGGAGAGCAGTACTATATCTGTGGAAAACCATTTCTGTTCTATCGGCCGATTTCTATTAAAGAGCGTGTTGAACATGTTCTGGTCAGCTTTGGCGGCTCTGATCCGCAAAACTATACCGACCGTATCCTTGCAATGGTTTCAAAGCCAGAATATTCGGCATATCAGTTTACGGTAGTGCTGGGAAAGGCTAAACACAATGTTGAGGAACTTATGCAGTATAATAGTTTCCCAAACATTCATGTCCTATTTGATGTGACAAATATGCCGGAACTGATGTCTGCGTGCGACATGGCGCTGACATCCAGAGGACGAACAAGTTATGAACTGGCTATCCTTGGAATCCCGACCATCGTTATGGCGCAGAACGCACGAGAAGAAAAGCATGGATTTGTTTGTAACGAAAACGGCTTTTCTTATATCGGACGAGAACCTTCCGACGAAATCATTGAGGGAAACCTCAGAATGTATTTGACTACTTCTCAAAGCAGTCGGCAGCATTTCCAGAATAAACTCCTGAAATTTGATCTGAGGAATGGAAGGAAGAGAGTCATGAGCTTAATCAACAGTCTTTAATGGGGGGCAAAAAAATGAAAAGTAAAACGCCGTATGTGATAGCGGAAATGGGAGTGAATTTCTATGATACGGCAAGAGCGTTTGGAATCAGCCCTCTTGAAGCGGCGAAACAATATATAGATGAAGCTGCAAATGTTGGGATACACTGCGCCAAATTTCAGTCATATAAAGCGGGAACCATCGTTTCTAAAAATTCTCCTGCGTATTGGGATGTGAGCAAAGAGCCTACAAAAACACAGTTTGAGCTTTTTCAGAAATTCGATAAGTTTGGAGAAAGTGAATATCGGGAACTGTGCGAGTATACACATACAAAAGGGATGGACTTTACTTCAACACCTTTTGACTACGCTTCTGCAGATTATTTAGAAAATATGGTAGATTTTTATAAGATATCCTCTTCGGACCTGTCCAATCTCCCGTTTATCCGGCACATTGGAGCGAAAGGGAAACCGGTAGTGATGTCTGTTGGGGCTTCCTATCTTTCTGAAGTAGATCAGGCAGTCAGAGCATTACAGGAAGCAGGGTGTATGGACATTACCCTTCTTCATTGTGTTCTTTCTTACCCTACTGCGCCTGAAAATGCGAATCTACGGATAATACAGACCTTGAAACAATGCTTTCCGGCCGCGAAGATTGGCTTTAGCGACCATGTTGCACCAGATGATAACATGATGACGCTGGCAACCGCGTATCTTCTCGGAGCAGAAGTAATTGAAAAACATTTTACACTTGATAAAACACTACCTGGCAATGACCATTATCATGCAGGTGATCCGAAAGATTTCAAAAAAGCAATTGAAAACTTCCGGTGGATTGATACGGTTCTTGGACAAGCGGAAAAAACGGTACTGGATTGTGAGCGCGTTCCACGTAGAGAGGCGCGTAGATCACTGGTTCTAACTCGGGATTTAAAGCAAGGTGAGATCATCCGCGCTGCGGATGTGATGGCCAAGCGCCCAGGGATTGGCATTTCACCGCAGTTTACAGACATTGTCATTGGAAGAAGTGTCAGACAGGATTTGGAAGAGGATACGATTCTGACGTGGGATGTAATATGATAGAAAGAAATACTCCTGTGGAGTTGCCTTTGAAATAGTCCCAATAATGACCTCAACCGACAGTAAGGAGAAACCATGTCGTCATTTACCAACGCTATTTTACTCATCACCGGCGGGACCGGGTCCTTCGGCCACACCGTTTTGAAGCATTTTCTGACCACCGATATCGGCCAGATCCGCATCTTCTCCCGTGACGAGAAGAAGCAGGACGATATGCGGCACGAGCTGCAGGCCCGGTACCCGGAGCACGCGCACAAGGTCAAATTCTACGTCGGCGACGTGCGCGACCCGCGCTCGGTAGCGGACGCAATGCCCGGAGTGGACTATATCTTCCACGCCGCCGCGCTCAAGCAGGTGCCCTCCTGCGAGTTTTTTCCGATGCAGGCGGTCAAGACCAACGTCGAGGGTACGGACAACGTGCTCCACGCGGCGATCGACGCGGGGGTCAAGCGCGTGGTCTGCCTGTCCACGGACAAGGCGGCCTATCCGATCAACGCGATGGGCATCTCCAAGGCCATGATGGAGCACGTCGTCACGGCCAACGCCCGCGTGGCGGCGGATCGGGGCGGCACGGTGATCTGCTGTACCCGCTACGGCAACGTCATGTGCTCCCGCGGCAGCGTGATCCCGCTGTTCATCGACCAGATCAAGGCCGGAAACCCCGTTACGATCACGAACCCGGCTATGACGCGCTTTCTTATGAATCTCGATGAAGCGGTGGAGCTGGTGCGTTTTGCCTTTGAGCACGCGAACCCCGGCGATCTGTTCATCCAGAAGGCTGACGCCAGCACCATCGGCGATCTGGCGAAGGCGGTGCAGCGGCTCTTTGGCGACACGGGCTTCAGAATCATCGGCACCCGCCACGGCGAGAAGCTCTACGAGACGCTGATGACCAGCGAGGAACGGGTGCGCAGCGAGGACATGGGCAGCTATTTCCGTGTAGCCGCAGACAACCGAGATTTGAATTACGACAAGTTTTTCGTGGAAGGGCAGGCGGAAATCCCCGCCGAAGAGAGCTATACCAGCAGCAACACGACGCTGCTGGACGTGGACGGCGTGGTGAAAAAGCTGCTGACCACGGACTACGTCAGAGAGGCGCTGGGCCAATGAACGTCCTGATTACCGGCTCCGGCGGCTTCGTCGGGCGCAATCTGATAGAAAACCTGAAAAACATCCGGGACGGGAAGAACCGAACCCGACCGGGCCTCCATATTGAAAACATATACGAATACAGCCGCGCGTCGACTCCGGCCGATCTGGCCCGGACCTGCGCGGACTGCGATTTCGTGTTCCATCTGGCCGGGGTCAACCGGCCGAAGGACGCGGCGGAGTTTCAAAGCGGCAACGCCGATCTCACCCGGGAGCTGCTGGAGACGCTGGAAAGCTGCGGCAACGCCTGCCCGGTGATGCTCTCGTCCTCCGTTCAGGCCACGCTCGCCGGGCGCTTCGGCGATTCCGCCTACGGCCGCAGCAAGCTGGCGGCGGAGGAGCTGGTCTTCGCCCACGCGGCCAAAACCGGCGCGAAGGCGCTGGTCTACCGCTTCCCGAATCTGGCGGGCAAATGGTGCCGGCCGAATTACAATTCCGCCGTCGCCACCTTCTGCCACAACATCGCCCATGACCTGCCGATCACGGTGAACGACCCCGGCGTGGAGCTGGAGCTGCTGTTCATCGACGATCTGGTTGAGGAAATGCTTAACGCGCTGGAGGGACGGGAGCACCGCTGCGAGTTTGACGGCGTGGAGACCGTGCCGACGGAAACGGGACGGTATTGCTGCGCCCCCGGCAGCCACAAGGCCACGCTGGGGCGGATCGTCGAGCTGCTGCAGGAGTTCCGCGACCAGCCGAAAACCCTGCTGATGCCGCGCATTGCGCCGGGGAGCCTCGAAAAGAAGCTCTATTCGATGTACCTGAGCTATCTGCCGGCGGAGAAGACGGTCTTTGACCTGAAATCCAACGCGGACGCCCGCGGCAGCTTCACGGAGCTGCTGAAAACGGCCGATCACGGGCAGTTTTCCGTGAATATTTCCAGGCCCGGCGTCACGAAGGGTCAGCACTGGCACAACGGGAAGTGGGAATTATTCATCGTCGTTTCCGGGCACGGACTGATCCGGGAGCGGCGCGTCGGCTCGGACGAGGTGCTGGAATTTGAGGTTTCCGGGGACCGTCTGCAGGCGGTACAGATGCTGCCCGGTTACACGCACAGCATCGTCAACCTGTCGGAGACGGAGAACCTCGTCACCCTCATGTGGGCCAATGAGATCTTCGACCCGGCGCATCCCGATACGTTTTACGAGGAGGTTTGAGGCATGGCGCAATGGAAGGATAACGGCAGACTGAAGCTGCTGATCATTGTGGGCACGCGCCCGGAGATCATCCGGCTCTCGGCGGTCATCACGAAGTGCCGCCGGTATTTCGATACCATCCTCTGCCACACCGGGCAGAATTACGATTACAGCCTGAACGGCGTCTTTTTCAAGGATCTGGGGCTGGCTGATCCGGAGGTGTATCTGGATGCCGCCGGCGCCGACCTCGGCGAGACGATGGGCAACATCATCGCCAGGTCCTACGCGCTGATGGCGGAGCTGCGGCCCGACGCGGTGCTGGTGCTGGGGGATACGAACTCCTGCCTCTCGGCCATCGGGGCCAAGCGCCTGCACATCCCGATCTTCCACATGGAGGCGGGCAACCGCTGCAAGGATGAGTGTCTGCCCGAGGAGACGAACCGTCGTATCGTCGATATCATTTCCGACGTGAATCTCGCCTACTCCGAGCATGCGCGGCGCTGGCTGGCCGAGTGCGGCCTGCCGAAGGAGCGGACCTTCGTGACCGGCTCCCCGATGGCGGAGGTGCTGCGCGGCAGCCTGGCTGCGATCGAGGGCAGCGATATCCTTACACGGCTGGGGCTGGAAAAGGGAAAGTATATCCTCCTCTCCGCGCACCGCGAGGAGAATATCGACACGGAGGAGAATTTCCGCTCGCTGTTCACGGCCATCAACCGCATGGCCGAGAAATATGACATGCCCGTTCTGTACTCCTGCCACCCGCGCAGCCGGAAACGGCTGGAGGCGTCGGGCTTTGCGCTGGACAGGCGGGTCATCCGGCACGAGCCGCTGGGCTTTCTGGATTACAACTGCCTGCAGATGAACGCTTTTTGCGTGGTGTCCGACAGCGGGACGCTTCCGGAGGAGAGCTCGTTCTTCATCTCCGTCGGAAAGCCTTTCCCGGCGGTCTGTATCCGCACCAGCACCGAGCGCCCGGAGGCGCTGGACAAGGGCTGCTTCGTTCTCTCCGGCATTGACACGACAGGTCTGCTGCAGGCGGTCGAGCTGGCGGTGGAGCTGGTCGGGAACGGAGACAGCGGCCTCCCGGTACCGGATTACCGGGATGAAAACGTCAGCGGCAAGGTCGTCAAAATCATCCAGAGCTACACCGGCGTGGTCAACAAGACGGTCTGGCGGAAGAAATGACGGAAAGAAGGTGACCCGGTGGAAATCATCAACGCGATCCTGTACCAGTTCCGGGTCATCGGTCTGACTTGGTGGATTATCATCGGAGCCGTTACCGCGCTGCTGCTGATCTTCCGGCATAAGCGGGAACAGATGATCGGCAATTTGCTTATAGTTTATCTTCTCCTTATCCTTGCATCGACCGTTCTGGCCCGCAGTCCCGTTCGGCATAATACGCTCTCTGAGCTTATTAATATTGACTTGATTGGAACATGGGCGAGGCGGTTTACCGAGGATATTTACAGCAGATCTGAATTGCTGCTGAATTTCTGCATGCTTTTACCGGTTGGCGTATTGTTCCCCTGGGCAACAAAGAAAGGCTTTGGCATAACGGTGTTATTTGGATTTGCACTGATCGTGCTGATTGAGCTGGCTCAGTTAATTACTGGGCGCGGATGGTTTGAGCTTACCGATATTGCAGATAACACCGTCGGCGTCATGATCGGTTATGGGTTATTCAGAATCGGTGAGTTTCTTTGGAGGAAAGCTAAATGCTGACGACAAAGCAGACGGCTTTTTTGGCTCTGATTCGATCTGTGCTGTGGGGCGCCGAATGCCCCGAGAATGCGGAAACAACAGTTGATGAAGCAAAGACGCAAGCCCTCGTTCCGCTTCTGTTCCCGGATCGCCCGGAGACGATGCATCAATCGGCTCATTATATCCGCGTTCTCTACACACAGGACGAAGTAATAGATCATATGCAAGCAGCGGGTATTCCGGTTGCTGTGCTCAAAGGAGCGGCTGCCGCGATATACTATCGCGATCCGATCCGGCGCACGATGGGTGATATAGATCTGATCGTTCCGCAGAGCGACTTTACAACAGCCAGGAAACTGATGGAGCAATCCGGCTATCAGTGGAACGACGAGGACACTCAAAATACGGATATCCGCGAAATAGCGTACCAAAGAGACGGCATTACGGTTGAGCTCCACCGCCGCTTCAGCTCCGAGGGGATCGATGTTGAGAAGTATATAATCCGCGGCCTGAAAGCGCCGGTGACCGCACAGCTGGACGATCACGTGTTTCCCATGCTGCCTTCTCTGGAAAACGGACTTGTTCTGTTAGCTCACGTTGCCCAGCATTTGCGAGAAGGATTGGGACTGCGCCAGATGATTGATTGGATGATGTATGTCCATGCCTGCCTGACAGATGAGTTTTGGAGAGACAAATTCCAACTTGCCGCAGCGGACTGCAAGCTCGAAACGCTGGCTGTCACCGCGACACGGCTCTGCCAGAAGCATCTCGGCCTGCCCGATCCGATCACCTGGTGTTCCCGCGCGGACGAGTCGCTTGTGGACGACCTTTTGGAAAACCTTCTTGTCACCGGCAACTTCGGTCACGTCCACGGTTCCGGCTCCAGCGTGGAGACTGTGGCGACCAATATCAAGCGAACGGGGCTGCTCCGTTATCTTCAGCAGCAGGGCGAACATAACTGGAAAGCCTATCAAAGGCACAGGATTCTAAAGCCCTTTTGCTGGCTCTATCAGATTTTTCGCTACGTCCGGCGCGGGCTTAAAACAGGCCGCAGCGGAGCACAGCTGGCAAAAGACTATAAGCGTTCCCAAACTCGCTATGACCTGCTGAAACAGCTGGGCCTTGACTGACTGACGAAGAACTGCTTGCGCGGCGTCTCGAAGAGGAGCAAGAATCAGCCCCAAAAACGTCGACTTCGCTTCCGTCATCAACAGGATCAACATCGACGCGCTTCAGTGATAAGAATCACGAAAGAACGAGAAGCATACGAGGAGAAACTGCCGTCAGCCGTGAGCGCCGGGCTGGAGGAAGCGAAAGCCGCCGGGCCGGGAGAAGCAATTTGCGCCGGAATTACAGAAACGGCACACACGGCCGAGCCTAATACGGATACCTCGCAGAAACTCTGGAATCTTTCCGGCAGGATTCGCGCCGTTCTATGTTGAAGCCCTTGACCGTATATCTCCATGACGCGCTGCGGCCTTTGCCTCATCCGGTGCAAATCCCGCTCGGAAATCTTTGCAGGCTTTTTTCAGATTTCAGTAAAAGCTGTAAACTCCGGACGGAGAAGGCCGCTGCCACGGTTTTTTGGCACCGCTTTCACGGAAAAACGCCGCCGCCCCAGTCATACTATCCTGCCCGATGGCATAAAAACAAAAGATCTTTGTAACCGTTGATTTATTTGACTTTTTCAGCATTTTGCGCTACAGTACAGACAATCATGTATAGGGGAAATGATAGGATGGCAACAAGACCGTCCTATCTTCTTTTTTACCCAACGCGGCGCCGTGCTCTGCGGCGCGCATATCAGAGGGCGGGGAGGGAAGGCCGGACGGCCTTCTCCCTCCCGATAACCAATGCACAAGGCGGCATACAGCCTGTTTCACACCAATCTCCGCCGATCCGGCGGAAGGCAACCGAGTGAAGCAGGGGGTATGTCGCCTTTTTATAGATAGATTCCCATCCAAACGCGCATTTGAGGCCCCAAAAAGCAGAAAAAGCAATCCGAAGCAAGTGCGGAGACCGCGCAGAACGCGGCTTCCGAAAAAGAAAACGCCGGCGCGCCGAAGCGCGCGCGGAAAAAACCGGAAGACGATCGGAAATCAAGCGGAAGACGCGCGCCCTGACGTGCAATCACCCCGACCGAGGAAGCGGCCGGGATGATTGCGCGTCGGGCGTTTCGCGGCGTATCAGCCGATGTTGGAGCACAGCTCCGTCCCGGGCCGGAGGCTGTAAAAAAGGCTTGTACCGGGGCGAAAACTCCGATATAATAGAGCCGCAGGAGCCCCGGCCGCGCGCCGGGAGATCGCCGGCACGGGAGGAAAAGGGCATGACCGTTACGAACGAGGACCGGATGCAGGGCAGCGTGCACCTGTCGGAAGACGGGCGCAGCCTCGTGATCCTGGATCAGCGCGAGCTGCCGAACCGCCGCGTGTTTCTGACGCTGCGGAGCGTGGAGGAGATCGTCGAGGCGATCCGCACGCTCGCGGTGCGCGGCGCGCCGGCCATCGGCATCTGCGCGGGCTACGGGATGTACGTGCTGGCGCTGCGCGAGCCGACGGACGACCCCGCCGCGCTGCGAAAGGCGCTGGTGGCCTGCGGGGCGCGGCTTGCCGCCGCGCGGCCGACGGCTGTGAATCTCAGCTGGGCGGTGCGCCGCATGCTCGACGCCGCGGCGGGTTTCCCGGCGCGGACCGCGGACGAGCTCCGCGAGCGCCTGTATCGGGAGAGCCTGGCGATCCACGACGAGGATATCCGGATGTGCCGCCGCATCTCCGAATACGGGCTGACGCTGCTCAAGCCGGGCGACGGCGTGCTGACGCACTGCAACGCCGGGCCGCTGGCGACCTCGAAATACGGCACAGCCATCGGGCCGATCCTGCTGGGGCGCGAACGGGGGCTGAGCTTCCGCGTCTTTGCCGACGAGACCCGCCCGCTGCTGCAGGGAGCCCGCCTTACCGCCTACGAGCTGCAGCGCGCCGGCGTGGACGTGACGCTGATCTGCGACAACATGGCGAGCCTGGTGATGAAAAACGGCTGGGTACAGGCCTGCTTCGTCGGCTGCGACCGTATCGCCGCCAACGGCGACTTCGCCAACAAGATCGGCACCTCGGGCGTCGCGATCCTCGCGAAGCATTACGGGATCCCGTTTTATACGCTGGGGCCGGCCTCGACGGTCGACATGAGCTGCCCCACCGGCGCGGATATCCGCATCGAGCAGCGTGACGGCGAGGAGATCCGCAGCCTCTGGTACCGCGAACCGATGGCGCCGCCGGAGGTCAGGTGCTACAACCCCGCCTTCGACGTGACCGACCACGAGCTGCTGACCGCCATCGTCACCGACCGCGGGATCGTCTATCCGCCCTTTGACGTCAATTTAAAGAAACTGTTTGCGTAAGGAGGCTGCCATGAAGCCTGTGTCCCCGTCCGCCTGCATCGAGCTCAAGGAAGGCGCGCACGTCGCGAAGATCGTGCTGATGCCGGGCGACCCGCTGCGTGCGAAGACCGTGGCGGAGAACTATCTGGAAGACCCGGTGCTCTTCAACGACGTGCGCAATATGCTGGGCTACACCGGCCGCTATCAGGGGCGCGAGATCTCCGTGATGGGCTCCGGCATGGGCATGCCCTCCTTCACGCTCTACGCCTACGAGCTCTTTCACTTTTTCGGCGTGGAGGCGATCATCCGCATCGGCTCGGCCGGCGGCCTCCGCGACGACGTGCACCTGCGCGATCTGATCGTCGCGATGTCGGCGTCCACGGACTCCACGATGGCGACGGCCTACGGCCTGCCCGGCGCTGTCGCGCCGACGGCGACCTACGAGCTGCTGCGCGAGGCGGTCGGGGCCGCCGACGAGCTGGGCGTCCGCGCCCGCGTCGGCACGGTGTACAGCTCGGATTTCTTCTATCATCCGGACCCGGAGCTCAACCGCAGGGCGAGGGAGCTGGGCCACCTGGCCGTGGAGATGGAAGCGGCCGGCCTGTATCTGACGGCGATGGCCGCCGGAAAGAAGGCGCTGGCGATGTTCCAGGTCTCCAACCATATTTTCACCGGCGAGGAGCTCAGCGTCGCCGAGCGGCAGGATGGCTTCCGCGAGATGATGGAGGTCGCGCTGCACACGGCGGCGCGCATAGAGCTGTAAGAAAGGGAGAACGACGATGGCCAGACAATTCAAGGTCGAATACGACGAGGCGCTGCGCGAGCACATGGCGAAGAAGGGGCTGACGACGATCGTCGTCGAGGTGATGAGCAGCCAGAGCTCGGATTTTGAGTTCACGGAGCTCTATCCGCACCTGATCCCGGACAAGCAGGTGCCCTATTTCAAAGAGAAAAAGCATTTCTGGAGCGTGCAGGGCGAGCTGGGCGAGGTGCTGCTGCCGCCCTACCGTCTCGAGTACGACGATACGCTGCGCTTCAGCCTGAAAAAGTTCTGGATTTTCCACTCGCTCAAACAAACCGGCATCCGCCTGTGAGCCATGCTTCGGCGCTTCCGGCACGGCAGCCGCAGCGCCGATCCGCAGGATTCACAAAATATGCCAGCTTTGTTCATAGTCCGTTCACAGATTTTAGCACTCTAGGCTTGACAGTGCTAAAAACCGTGCTATAATCAGAATCGAACAGAGGAACAGAGATCCGATCAACCGACCTCCATCCCCCTTGCTCAGGTAACAGACCGAAAGGATTGCAAAAGGAGGCATGACTTATGTTACCGAGTATTTTTGGAGAGAGTTTGTTTGACGACTGGATGGGCTTCCCGTTCCAGGGCCTTGAGAACGACGTGGACCGCAGGCTGTACGGCAAGAACGCCGGCCGCGTGATGAAGACGGACCTGAAGGAGCACGACAAGGGCTACGAGCTGAAGATCGACCTGCCGGGCTTCAAGAAGGACCAGATCGAGTTGCAGCTGCATAACGGCACGCTGACGGTCACCGCCAGCAAGGGCGTCGAAGAGGACGAGAAGGACAAGAAGGGCCGTATCGTCCACCAGGAGCGTTTCAGCGGCTCGATGAGCCGGAGCTTCTACATCGGCGAGCACGTCGGCGAAGAAGACGTCAAGGCGAAGTTTGAAGACGGCGTGCTGACGCTGGACTTCCCGAAGGAAGAGCCCAAAAAGCTGCCGGAGCGCCGCACGATCCAGATCGAAGGCTGAACCGGCCGCAAAAAACCGAAGAGAGAAAACCAGAGCGCCGCGGGAAAAACTTCCCGCGGCGCTTTTGCTCGTTCTCGGCCTGTGTGGACGGATCAGCCCAGCGCTTCCAGCACGCGCGCATAGCCCGCGTCGGCCTGCGGCAGGGCTTTGGCCAGCAGCGCCTCGCCTCTTTCGCGGCAGGCGGCGGCAAAAGCGGCGTCCCTGATCGAGCCGACGTTGATCAGCACGTTGAGCCAGGCACTCTGCATCGCGCTCTTCAGGCTCAGAAAGGCGACGCCCAGATCGCTGGCGGAGCTGACGTTGTAGCCGCTTGCCAGAAAGTCCGCGGTCAGATCAATCGCCCCGGCGCACAGCTCCATCATCTCCAGCGGCGTCTCGGTGCAGCCGCGCAGTCCCGCCTGGATCGCGGCGGAGCGGGCCGCCTTCTGCTCTTCGGTTTCCTTCGGCATCGAGAAGGCCGCGCTGACGACCGTGAAGGCCTCGGTGTCGCGGTCCATCACGTCCAGCAGCCGCGCCTCGAGCGCCTTGGCCTCGGCCTCCACGCGCGCGGCGTTTTCGGCAAACTCGGCGTATTTTTTCCGCCCCTGGGTCAGACAGGCGACCATCGCCGTCAGCGCGGCGCCGAGAGCGCCCGCCAGCGCGGCCGCGGAGCCGCCGCCGGGGGCCGGCGCCTCGGAGGCAAGAACCTCCGCAAAGGAACGAACGCTCAGCTCGGCCAGCTTCATTTCTCTTCCGCCTCGCTTTCCAGGTCGATCAGGTGGTATTCCATGATCTGCTTTTTGCAGTCGAAGTTTTCGATCTTCAGGTAGTATTCCGCGCAGTCGATCAGCGCCTTCGCGGGCGTGAGGCCGACGATCTCGGTGCCGATGATGCGCACGCCCCAGCGCTCGGCCAGCGCGCGGATCATCTCATAGGCGTAGTACAGCGGCGTGCCCTCGTAGTTGACCATGTTCATCGAGACCTGCGCGATGCCGCGCTCCTCGAGCAGGATGCCGATGGCTTTACAGTAGCGGAAGCCGCCGGAGGAGCCGCGGATGGCCTTGGCGATGGCTTTGGCGATCTCCAGGTCGGCGGTGTCAAGGTTGACGTTGAAGGCGATCAGCGGCATGCGCGCGCCGATGGCGGTGATGCCGGCGGTGGGGTGGATGCGGCGTTCGCCGTAGTCCGGAGCCCAGTCGGGCTCGAGCAGCTTTTCGGGCATGCCCTCGAACTGCCCCTTGCGGCAGGCGGCCAGATTGCGGCGCTCGGGCCGGGAGGCGGAGTCCTCGTACAGGAAGGAGGGGATCTGCAGCTCGTCCCAGATCCGCTGCGCGACGCGTTTGGACATCTCCACGCACTCCTCCACGCTCACGTCCATCTGCGGGACGAAGGGGATCACGTCGGTGGCGCCCATGCGCGGGTGCTGGCCCTGATGCTTCGTCATGTCGATCGTCTCGGCGGCCTTTTTGGCGAGGCGGAAGGCGGCCTCTTCGATCGCCGCGGGGGAGCCGATCAGCGTGAAGACGCAGCGGTTATGGTTGCCGTCGGACTGGACGTCGAAAAGCGTGCAGCCCGGAATGGACTCGGCGGTGTCGACGAGACCCTGAAAAACCGCCTCGTCCCGCTCTCTGCTGACGGAAAAATTGGGGATGCATTCCACAAGTTTGGCCATGAATCGATCCTCCGATAGCGTTCAGTAATACGGCCTGCGCGGCCGGTAAAAATCATTATACACCGAAATCTGCCCGCGGTAAAGAGGGGCGGGGCGCTTCCGGAGGAAAAGGGAGAGCTCCGCGTCAAAAAGCGAATAATCCGCGTTTCGAGCTATACACTTCCGCCCGGATGTGGTATACTGAAGGTTGGACGGCCGCCCGGAACGGGCGAAAAAGAGCGGACAAAACCATCATCATATACGAACGAGAAAGGAAGGAAGCTGCCATGAGCGATCTGGCCGATGAAGCCATGACCATCAAACTGGATTACGAGCTGCCCCCGTACCCGAAAATGGAGGAGGGCTACCGCCGCGCGCCGCGCCGCGAGTCGAAGCTGAGCGAGGCCGACAAGGCGCTGGCGATCAAGAACGCGCTGCGCTACATCCATCCCGACCATCACGCGCAGATGGCCCGGGAGTTTGCGCAGGAGCTCGAAGAGAGGGGCCGCATTTACGGCTACCGCTTCCGCCCGGAGGGCAAGCTCTCCGGCAAGCCCATCGACCAGTACAAGGGCAAATGCGTCGAGGGCCGCGCCATCCAGGTCATGATCGACAACAACCTCGACTTTGACGTAGCGCTCTACCCCTACGAGCTCGTCACCTACGGCGAGACGGGGCAGGTCTGCCAGAACTGGATGCAGTACCGCCTGATCAAAAAGTATCTGGAGGAGCTGACCGACGAGCAGACCCTGGTCGTCATGTCCGGCCATCCGCTCGGCCTCTTCCACTCGCACAAGCTCGCGCCCCGCGTGATCATTTCCAACGGCCTGATGGTCGGCGCCTTCGACGATCAGGAGAACTTCAACCGCGCCGCGGCGCTCGGCGTCGCCAACTACGGCCAGATGACCGCCGGCGGCTGGATGTACATCGGGCCGCAGGGCATCGTGCACGGCACCTTCAACACCCTGCTCAACGCCGGACGGCTCAAGCTCGGCATCCCGCAGGACGGCAACCTCGCCGGCAAGCTCTTCGTGTCCTCCGGCCTCGGCGGCATGAGCGGCGCGCAGGGCAAGGCGGCCGTGATCGTCGGCGTCGCCTCGATCATCGCCGAGGTGGACGACAGCCGCATCCAGACCCGCTACGAGCAGGGCTGGGTCACGCACCGCACCGACGATCTGGGCGAGGCGGTCGCGATCGCGCTGGAGCACCAGAAGGCCGGCAAGGGCTGCGCCGTGGCCTATCACGGCAACGTGGTCGACCTGCTGGAGTATCTGCTGGAGAAGGACGTGCACGTCGATCTGATGAGCGATCAGACCTCCTGCCACGTTCCCTACGGCGGCGGCTACTGCCCGCAGGGCCTCAGCTTCGAGCAGCGCACCGAGATGCTGGACAAGGACCCCGAGGACTTCCGCAAGCTGGTGGACAAGTCCCTGCAGCACCATATCGAGCTGATCGAGCGCTTCCACGAGCGCGGCACCTACTTCTTCGACTACGGCAACAGCTTCCTCAAGGCCGTGTACGACACCGGCGTCAAGTCCATCTGCCGCAACGGCGAAAACGACCTCGACGGCTTCATTTTCCCGTCCTACGTGGAGGATATCCTCGGCCCCTGCCTCTTTGACTACGGCTACGGGCCCTTCCGCTGGTGCTGCCTCAGCCGCGACCCGGCGGATCTGGCGAAGACCGACGCCGCCGCCGCGGAGTATATCAAGGAGCACAACCGCCGCTACCAGGACTACGACAACTACGTCTGGGTGCGCGACGCGATGAAGAACCAGCTCGTCGTCGGCACGCAGTGCCGCATCCTCTATCAGGACGCGATGGGCCGCATGAACCTCGCGCTGAAGTTCAACGACATGGTGCGCAAGGGTGAGATCGGCCCCGTGATCCTCGGCCGCGACCACCACGACACCGGCGGCACCGACGCGCCCTTCCGCGAGACCTCGAACATCAAGGACGGCTCGAACATCATGGCCGAGATGGCGACCCAGTGCTACGCCGGCAACGCCGCGCGCGGCATGAGCTACATCGCCCTGCACAACGGCGGCGGCACCGGCATCGGCCGCGCGATCAACGGCGGCTTCGGCATGGTGCTCGACGGCTCCGAGCGCGTGGACAACATCCTGAAGATGGCGATGCCCTGGGATACGATGGTGGGCGTGGCCCGCCGGAGCTGGGCCCGCAACGAGCACGCGATGGCCACCGCCGCGGAGTACAATAAGCTCTACGCCGGGCAGGACCACATCACGATGCCCTACGTCGCCGACGACGCGCTCGTCGAAGAGGCGCTGAAAAACCACTGAGAACCGGGAATGAGGGATTTTTGACAATCCCTCATTCCTTCTGAAAAGAGAGAGGAGAAGTCTATGTTCTGTCCCAACTGCGGCAAAGAGACGCAGGGGCGCTTCTGCAACTACTGCGGCACGCCGCTGCCCGCTGAGACGCCCGCCCCGGCGCCGGCTCCGGAACCGGAAAAGCCGAGGAAGACCGGAAAAAAGATCCTGACGATCGCGCTGATCGTGCTGCTGGTCGCCGCTCTCGGCGTCGGAGGCTTTTTCTTTCTCCGCCAGCGGAAGATCGTAAAAACCCGCCAGCTCACCTCCGCGTCCGTGGACTACATCATCGGAAGCCAGAAGGACAAGCCGATCCGTCTGGAGAAATGGGATCCGATACAGGAGAAATACGTCACGCAGTACGAATACAGCTACGACAAGGACGGCTGCCTTCTCAAGCAGACGCTCTTCATCAGCGTTGACGAGGACAACCCGAAAAACCGCCGTTTTCGTGAAGATAAATACCATTATAACGACAAGGGAGAGATGGACAGCTGTATCAGAACGGCGTACACGGTCTACGAAGGCGAGAAGATGGTAGAGAACACCTGGAAGATGCAGTATTCCTACGACAGTAAGCTCCGCCTGAAGAGTACCAAGACCTATCATGAGGGAGAGCTCACGCTGACCACAAAGTTTTTCTACGAAGACGGCCAGCTCGACAGGACGGAGCAGATCGGCGCCGAAGGCACCCGTATAACAACGACCGATATGGCCTTTACCTATGACGACGATCAGCTTTACTCGATAGAATATGTAATGGTAAGAGACGGGGAAGAAATGAGCCGCTACACGAACCGATACGTCTGTGACGACGACCGGATCGAGGGGGTCAAGGGCGACGAAGAAATCAAGCTCGCCGCCCGCTATGTCTACGACGATTAAAAACCCGGCTGCGGCCGGAAAGGAGAGCCTATGGAACGGCTGTTGATCCAGAATATCGGCCTGCTCGCGACGCCCGAGGGCAAAACCGCCCGGCGGGGCGAGGCGCAGGGAAAGCTCCGCTTTCTGAAGGACGCCTGGGTGCTCTGCGAGGGCGGCGTGATCGCCGCGCTCGGCGAGGGCGAGGCCCCGCGGGCGGAGCGCAGGCTGGACGCGCGGGGGAGACTCGTCACGCCCGGCCTCGTGGACGCGCACACGCACTTGATCTTCGGCGGCTGGCGGCAGAACGAGCTTGGCGACAAGCTGCACGGCGCGAGCTATCTCGAAATTCTCGCGCAGGGCGGCGGCATCCTCTCCACCGTGAAGGCCACGCGCGCCGCAACGGAGGACGAGCTCTGCGAAAAAGCCCGCGCCGCGCTGGACGAGATGCTGACGCTCGGCGTCACGACCGCGGAGGCCAAGAGCGGCTACGGGCTCGATCTCGACACCGAGCTCAAGCAGCTCCGGGTGATCCGGCGGCTGAACGTGGAGCAGCCCGTCGAGCTCGCGGCGACCTTTTTGGGCGCGCACGCGGTCCCGACGGAATACAAGGCCGACCGCGAGGGCTATCTGCGCCTGCTGTGCGAGGAGGCGATTCCCCGCGTCGCGGCGGAAAAGCTGGCGGAGTTCTGCGACGTGTTCTGCGAGACGGGGGTCTTTACGGCGGAGGAAAGCCGCCGCATCCTCGAAGCGGGCAAGCGCTGCGGCCTTGTCCCGAAGATCCACGCCGACGAGATCGACCCGATCGGCGGCTCGCAGCTCACCGCGCAGGTGGGCGCGATCTCGGCCGAGCACCTGATCGTCTGCCCGCCGGAGGGGATCGCGGCGATGGCGGAGGCGGGCACGGTGGCCTGCTGCCTGCCGGCCACGAGCTTCTATCTGGGCTCGACCTACGCGCCGGTGCGCGACATGATCCGGGCCGGCGTGCCGGTGGCCCTTGCCTCGGACTTCAACCCCGGCTCCTGCCCGAGCCTGAATCTGCAGTTCGTGATGAACCTCGGCTGCCTCAAATACCGCATGACGCCCGAGGAGGCGCTCACCGCCGTGACGCTCAACGCCGCCGCGGCCATCGGCCGGGCGGGGACGGTCGGCTCGCTCGAGGCGGGCAAGCAGGCGGATCTGGTCGTCTGGGACGCGCCGGATCTGGACATGATCTTCTACCGCATGGGCAGCAATCTGGCGCGGACCGTGATCAAAAAAGGAAACATCGAAAGGGGATAAGCGCGTGGCTTTTCTGACGGACATCGAAATCGCCCAGGCCTGCAGCATGAAAAAAATCACCGCGATCGCGGCGCAGGCGGGGATCGACGAGCAATATTTGGAGCAGTACGGCAGCTATAAGGCGAAGGTCGATCCGGCGCTGCTGAAGAAGCTGGCCGACCGGCCGGACGGGAAGCTGATCCTCGTCACGGCCATCACGCCCACGCCCGCCGGCGAGGGCAAGACGACGACCTCCGTGGGTCTGGCGGACAGCCTGCGCGCCCTCGGCAAAAACGCGATGGCCGCGCTGCGCGAGCCCTCGCTCGGCCCGGTCTTCGGCGTCAAGGGCGGCGCGACCGGCGGCGGCTATGCGCAGGTCGTACCGATGGAGGACATCAACCTTCACTTTACCGGCGACTTCCACGCGATCGGCGCGGCGAACAACCTGCTCGCCGCGATGCTCGACAACCATATCCAGCAGGGCAACGCCCTCGGCGTCGACCCGAAGGCGATCACCTGGAAGCGCGCCGTGGATATGAACGACCGGCAGCTGCGCCATATTGTGGACGGCCTTGGGGGCCGGATGCAGGGCGTGCCGCGGGAGGACGGCTTTGAGATCACCGTCGCGAGCGAGGTCATGGCCGTGCTGTGTCTCGCCTCGGATCTCGGCGACCTCAAGCGGCGGCTCGCGCGCATCGTCGTCGGCTATACCTATGACGGCAGACCCGTCACCGCCCACGACCTCAAGGCCGAGGGCGCGATGGCGGCGCTGCTGAAGGACGCGATCAAGCCGAACCTCGTCCAGACGCTGGAGGGAACGCCGGTGTTCATCCACGGCGGCCCCTTCGCCAACATCGCCCACGGCTGCAACAGTGTGATGGCCACGCGCCTCGCGCTCAAGCTCTCGGACTACACGGTCACGGAGGCGGGCTTCGCCGCCGATCTCGGCGCGGAGAAGTTCGTGGACATCAAGTGCCGCATGGCGGGGCTGCGTCCCTCGGCGATGGTCGTCGTGGCCACGGCGCGGGCGCTCAAATACCACGGCGGCGTGCCGAAGGCCGAGCTCGGCGCGGAGAACGTCGAGGCGCTGGAGCGCGGCCTGCCGAACCTGCTGCAGCACGTGCGCAACGTGCGCGAGGTCTACGGCGTGCCCTGCGTCGTGGCGCTCAACCGCTTCCCGACCGATACGGAGGCGGAGCTGGCGCTGATCGAGGCGAAATGCCGCGAGCTCGGCGTGAAGGTCGCGCTCAGCGAGGTCTGGGGCCGGGGCAGCGCGGGCGGCCGGGCGCTGGCCGAGGAGGTCGTGCGCCTGTGCGAAGAGCCGAACGACTTCCGCTTTGTCTACGACGCCGATTCGCCGATCCTCGAAAAGCTCGAGACGATCTGCCGCCGCGTCTATCACGCCGACGGCGTGGAGCTCGACGCCAACGCGAAAAAGCAGCTGAAGCAGATCACGGCGCTCGGCTTCGACCGGCTCCCGATCTGCATGGCGAAGACGCAGTATTCCTTCTCCGACGATCCGGCGCTGCTGGGCGCGCCCGCGGGCTTCACGGTCACGGTGCGCTCTCTCAAGGTCTGCGCCGGCGCGGGCTTCCTCGTCGCGCTGACCGGCGACATCATGACGATGCCCGGTCTGCCGAAGTCTCCGGCCGCCGAGCGCATCGACGTCGACGAAAACGGCGTGATCTCCGGCCTGTTCTGATCCGGCAAACGAAAAAACGCCCTCCGCGGTTCCGTGTGAAAAGGAACCGCGGAGGGCGTTTTTGCCGCGTATTACTCCAGACCGGGGACGAGCTCTTCGGCGAGGTCCAGCAGCTCGCCGCTGCGGACCATGCCCTCGATCGCCCGGATATCCGGCCAGAGCTCGCGGTCGGTCTCCATAAAGGCGATCTTTTCGCGCACGTGACGGAACAGCGCCTCGTGCACCGGGGAGAGCCCCTGCCCGTGGGTGTTCAGCCTCCGGCGGATATCCACGGCCTGGCAGGCGGTGAGCAGCTCGAAGGCCAGCACCGAGAGCGTATTCTGCAGCACGAGGCCGGACTTGCGCGCGGCGGTCGTGCCCATCGAAACGAAGTCCTCCTGATTGGCCGAGGAGGGGATGGAGTCCACGCTCGCCGGATGGGCGAGCACCTTGTTCTCCGAGACCATCGAGGCGGCGGAGTACTGCACGATCATGTAGCCGCTGTTGATGCCGCCGTCGGTCGTCAGGAAGGGGGTCAGCCCGTTGGAGAGGGCGGCGTTGACCATGCGCTCGGTGCGGCGCTCGGAGATACCCGCGAGCTCCGAGCAGGCGATCGCAAGGAAGTCGAAGGGCAGGGCCATCGGCTCGCCGTGGAAGTTGCCGCCGGAGATCACGGCCTCGTCCTCGGTGAACATCAGCGGATTGTCGGTCACGGCGTTGAGCTCGATCTCGACCTTCGCGCGGATAAAGTCCAGCGCGTCGCGCACCGCGCCGTGCACCTGAGGCATGCAGCGCAGCGCGTAGGCGTCCTGCACGCGGTCGCCCTGGCTGTTGGCGAGGATCTCGCAGCCCTCGGTCAGCAGGCGGATGTTCTTTGCCACGCGGATCTGCCCGAGCTGCCCGCGCGCGCGGTGCAGCCGGTCCTGAAAGGCGTCGAGCTGCCCGGCGAGCGCCGTCAGCGTCAGCGTGCCGACGAGGTCGGCCAGGCGCGCGGCGCGGATCGTATCGTAGAGATTCAGCGCGCCGACGCTCGTCATCGCGCAGGTGCCGTTCGTGATGCCGAGGCCCTCCTTGCACACGAGCGTGTCCAGCGGCTTGATCCCGGCCCGGCGCAGCGCCTCGGCGCCCGGCAGCGTTTCGCCCTCGAAGACCGCCTCGCCCCGGCCCATCAGCACGAGGCCCATGTGGCTGAGCGGTGCGAGGTCGCCCGAAGCGCCCAGCGAGCCCTTCTGCGGCACGACCGGCGTCACCTGTCGGTTCAGCAGCTCCAGCAGCTTTTCCACCAGCTCGAGCCGCACGCCGCTGACGCCCGCGCACAGGGCGTTGGCCCGCAGCAGCATCATCCCGCGCACGACCTCTTCGGCGTAGGGCTCGCCGGTGCCGACGCAGTGGCTGAAAATGAGGTTGTTGGACAGGCGGCTGCTCAGCTCCTCGGGGACGGCGACCGTGGCAAAATCGCCGAAGCCGGTGGTGATCCCGTAGGCCACGCGCTTTTCCGCGGCGATCTTCTCGGCCAGCGCGCGGGAGCGGCGGATCGCCTCCCGGGCCTCCTGCGTCAGTTCGACCTGCGCGCCGAAGCGCGCGGCGGCGACCAGCTGATCCAGCGTCAAATGATGCCCGTCGAGCGCGACGGTGCGGATCGTTTTCGCAAGTTCCACAGCAGAATCCTCACTTGTTTTGTCGGAAAGCCGGCCGCATGTCCGGCCGCCGGCGGTTTCCTCGTCGTTCGGCGGCGCTTTGCGCCGCTGGAAATGATTGTATCACAGCGCCGCGGAAAACTCAAGCGCCGCGGCATAGAAAAACCGGCCTGCGTTCATGGCGCAGGCCGGTTTTGCGTTCTCTGCGGTTTTTCAGATCTCGGTGGCTTTCTTCTCGGGGATGCGGAAGAGCGCGCCGAGGATCGCCAGCACGAGGCCGACGCCGAAGACGATGGCGTTGGTCTTGAGGTGGGCGTTCAGGAAAGCGCCGGAGCCCTGGGCGATCAGCTGGTTGTCCGCGCAGATGCTCTGCCAGACGTCGGGCAGGAGGCGGGCAAGCAGCGCCGCGATGCACAGGATCGCGCCGAGGGCGATCGCCGTGCCGCCGACGTCGCCGAAGGTCAGGCTGACGCGGCCGCGGTTCGCGGCGAGGATCAGCAGCGCGAAGATGATCGCAAGGAGCAGCAGGCCGGCGATCGTGTAATACGCCAGACCGTAGCGGACGGCCTTGACCGCCTCGGGGGCCTTCTCCTTCAGGTTGGCGCTGTTGAGCGTGTCGGCGATGCCGAAGTCAACGACGCGGTCGGAAATCTCCTGCGCATCCTGCCGTCTGAGGTTGTACCCTTCTTTACGGAGAATGCTGAGGTTTTTATCGTCCTGCAGCTCGTCTGTCAGATCCTGCGGGTCGAATTCGTACTTGGTCTTGCCGTTGAAGACGTCCTTGAGGAGCTTGGCCGCTTCGCCGGCGAAGAAGGACTTGAGCGTGGACTTGTCGAGGAACTTCTCAATGGTCTTTTCCTCGATGTCGTTGCCGGTCTCCTCCAGACCGCCCTTCAGCAGGTCGACCATCGTGGTCTCCTCGCTGATATCGTCGAAGAAGGGGTCGATACGGAGCTCGCTCAGGTCGATCCCGTCCAGAATTTCCGTCAGCCCCGCCTTGCTGCTGGAGCTGCGCAGTTCAAAGGTCAGCGCGGCGGCAAAGAGGAAGATGAACAGGAACAGGCACAGGAAGACCACCAGCACGCGGCGGCCGGCGCCCACGCGCTTTACCGTGCGGGGCGGCTTTTCCTTCTTGGGCGGTTTCTCTTTCTTGGGCTTGGGCTCCTTCCGGGGTTTCTCCGGCTCTGGGACCGGCTGCTGAACCGGCTGCTGCTGAGGCGTCACTTCCGGCTCGTCGTCAAGAGTCGGGCGCGTGAAAGCGGGCTGCTGCACCGGCTTGGGCTCGGCGGGTTTTTCCGCTGCGGGCTCTTCGTCAAGCGGCTTGGCCGCGGGCAGAGGGACGCCGCATTCCGTGCAGAAGCGGGCCTCGTCCGGGTACTGATTGCCGCACTGGGGACACTGTTTCATGTTGACCTCACCTTTCCGCCGGGCGGCGCCCGGTTTTTTTCATGGCAGACGGGGAATATAACCCGTCTACGGTAGAGAATAGCACAAAACGCTTTCGACTGCAAGCGTTTCGGCGCGCACGGGACGCATTTTTCAGCCAACGAGCTTGTTGACCCAGCGGCGGCTGCGCACCAGCACATAGCCGATGACGCACTTGATCAGATCCAGCGCGTTCACGGCGATCACCATCGGCAGGATCGGCAGCGCGGTGAAGCGGGAGAGGATAAAGGCCGTCGGGATGCTGACGACCCAGACGAAGGCGCAGTCGAACAGGAAGGTGATCAGCGTCTTGCCGCCGCAGCGGAGCGTGAAATAGCAGCAGTTGGTGTAGGCGTTGACCGGCATCATCGCCGCGCTCACCAGCAGCAGGCGCACCGCCAGCGCCTTGATCGGCGCGCCGGTATTGTACAGCTCCGGCAGCAGCGGCGCGATCAGCGCCATCACGACGCCGACGAGCGTGCACAGCGCCACCGAGAAGGCGGTGAGCTTGCGGTCCTCGTCCACGGCGCGTTCCGGCTCGCCCGCGCCGAGCAGCTGTCCGATCATGATCGCCACGGTGCTGCCCATCGACAGAAAGGCGCAAAAGAACAGGCTTGAGGCCGTCGTGGAGATGTTCAGCGCGGAAACGACCTCCAGGCCGCGCAGCGAATAGCACTGGTTGAGCGTCGTCATGCCCGAGGACCAGAGCAGCTCGTTGAGCAGCAGCGGCAGGCCCATGCGCAGCATCGGGCGCAGCAGCTCGCCCGGCACCTTCATCGAGCGGTACGCGCCGTCGATAAAGGCGCAGCGGCCGTGATGCCGGTGGGTCCAGACGACGACGATGCCGCACTCGACGAGGCGGGCGATCAGCGTGGCGATCGCGGCGCCGGTGACGCCCAGCGCGGGCAGGCCGAGCTTCCCGAAGATCAGGATATAGTTCAGCACGAGGTTGACCAGCATCGCCGTGACGCTCGCACGCATCGGCACGACGGTCTCACCGGTCTCGCGCAGGGTGCCGGCGTAGACCTGCACCCAGGCGAAGGGGAACATCTGCAGGATCATGATGCGCAGGTAGTCCTGCCCGTGCCCGAGCGTGGCCGCGAGGTCCAGGCGCTCCTGCCCCTCGTGGAGGAACTGCCCGATCAGCGCCGTCCCGCTGAAAACGAAGACGGCCGAGAAGGCGGCGAAGATCAGCATCGCGATGATGATCTTTGCGCGGAAGGTGCTGCGCACGCCCTCCGGATCGCCGCGGCCGAAGAACTGCGCCGTGAAGATGCCCGGCCCGGCCAGCGCGCCGAACAGGCAGAGATTGTAGACGAAAAGAAGCTGGTTGACGATCGCGACGCCGGACATCGGTTCCGTGCCGATCTGCCCGACCATCAGGTTGTCCAGCAGACCGACAAAGTTGGTGATGACGTTCTGGATCAAAATCGGGGTCATGATCCGGAACACGCGGCGGTAAAAGGCGCGGTCGCCGATCAGGGAACGAACAGTCATGAAGCACCTCGAAAAAACAGAGCTTGTCCCCATTGTACGATACGGCGCCGCAAAAAGCAATCTTTCCTTTCGGCCGCCCCGGTGGTATAATGCTCTCCGGCAAAACGAGCTCCGGGCCGGAGACCCGGAGCTCAGGAGAGCAGCAGCGCGCCCAGCGCGACCAGCCACTCGCTGTCGCCGCTCTCGCGATAGAGCAGATAGCAGATCAGCAGCAGGATCAGATCCTCCGTCTCCAGCTCCGCAGGCAGCAGCCGAAACGGCAGCGGAGGAAAGCCGCGCCCCGGACTCGCACGCAGCGGCGGCGGGGGCGCGGGCGGCTGCTGCGGCGCGTCCAGCCAGGTAAAGCGCCCGCTGCCGCCCTGATAGCGTTTAGGCATCGTCGGTCCCCTCCATCCCCTCCATCGCGAGCCGGGCCAGCCGCGCCATGCGCGCCAGCCGCAGCGCCCGCTCCATCTTCTGCCGCCGCTTCTCGGACAGATAAGGCTCGATCGCCTTCATCAGCGCCTGCTGGCGGCTTTCGCCGCCGCGGCTCATCAGAGAGGCGAGCCGGGAGAGCAGGGCGCTCTCCGCACCGGGCTCTTCCGCGGGCGAAGCGGGCGGCTTTTCTCCGTCGCCGCCCATCAGCGACTGCGCAAGATTCATGATCTGCGCCATCTGCCCGGGATCGTTCAAAACCTGGCGGATCTGACCTTCCAGATCATCCACGGCCCTTGTCTCCCAGCATCTTTTGCAGCTGCGCGCCGAGCCGCCGGCCCTCCTCCGTCGCGAGGAGCCGGCCGATCATCGCCTTGACCGCCTCGGTATCGCCCTGTGCCACCGCCTGCGACAGCGCCTTGCGGTCCGCCATGCGGCTGAGACGCTGTCCGTCGGCGGAGTCGGCCAGCGCCTTGATTTTCTCCGCCCGGCCGTCCTGCTGCAGCTGCCTGCTCAAGCTCTCGAGATCCTGCACGTCGATCACGCCCCCTCGAGTCCATTCTATTCCGTCCGTCACCGGATGATACCGTTTTTTCGACAGGAGGTCTTTTGATGAAAGTCGCCGTCTTTTCCGACACCCACCGCAACACCGGGCCGATGCTGGAGGCGCTGCTGCTCTGCCGGCCGGACGCCGTCGTCCACCTCGGCGATCACGACCGCGACACGCTCGCGATCGAGCGGGCGTTCCCCGAGCTGCCGCTGTACCGGGTCTGCGGCAACTGCGATCTGGCGCCGATCGCCCCGCTGGCGGATATCGTGCAGCTCGGGCCGGTGAAGGCCTTCCTCTGCCACGGCCATCAGTACGGCGTGGACTGGGGCGAGCTCGACCGCCTGGCCTACGCCGCGCAGGAGCGCGGCTGCAGCCTCGCTCTCTACGGGCACACGCACCGCGCCTCGCAGGAGGAACTCGGCGGCGTGCAGCTCATCAATCCCGGCACCGCCGGCAGCGGCCGGCGCCTGAGCTGGGCGCTGCTGGAGATCCTCGACAACGGCGGCGTCGCCTGCAGCATCAACGAATTGTAAAAAGAGACGAAAAAGAAACAAAAAACGCTTGACATGTAACTATTTGTAACTTATTATATCTACACTGATATAATTACGGAGCTGCACCCCTTTGACGAAGCTATCGGCGGGGCGCAAACTTCGCTCGGCGTCGTCGAAGCGCGGAGGTCGAATACATGAAAAGCGGAAAAACAATCCTGGCGCTGCTGCTCGCCCTGCTGCTGAGCGTCGGTCTGCTGCCCGTACGGGCGGCTGCCGACGACGGAGAGGACGGGCTTCTTGAACTGGTTATGCCCGCAGAGGAGACCGTCGAAGAGGAGACGGCCGAAGAGGGCGAGCTGCTTTTGCTGCTCGGGGAGGAAGAGGACGTCGAGGAGCCGCCGGCGGAGGCGGAGCCCGAGGTCTTGCTCTCGCCGGATCAGCTCGAGAGCGCGGCCGCCTACGACAAGGTGCTGATCGACACGAGCGGCTGGTACTGGCCGGCCGGAAAGCGCGGCGCGCGGGTGATCACCAGCCTGTTCGGGCGCCGGTATATCGACTACGGCAGCGCCTACCACCCCGCGATCGACATCGGCTGCGGGAAGGACTCGCCGGTTTACGCCAGCAAGGCCGGCGTCGTCGTCGCGACCTATGCCGGGTGCGACTCGAAGGAGGGAAGCTGCAGCTGCGGCAAGGCCTCCGGCAACTACGTCGTGATCTATCACGGCAAGACCTGCGACGGGAAAAAGGTCTACTCGACCTATATGCATCTGAAGTACCACGGCCTGCTGGTCTCGGTGGGCCAGGAGGTGGCTCAGGGCGAGCAGATCGCCTATTCCTCCGGCACGGGCCACGGGCCCTACGGCTATCATCTCGATTTCCGCATCAGCATCGGCCAGTATCTGAGCCACGGCGGCGAGAGCGGCATCCGCGACGGATGGTATCTGTGCACCAACCCCTCGCTTGACCAGATGCGGAGCCTGTTTTCCGAGCAGGCGGATCCCGACATCGACGGGCAGGAATACCGCTGCTACTCTCTGACCTACGTCATGGAGCCGCGCGGCTCGGAAGGCTATCTCGACGGCTGCGGGGCCTATCCCGCGCGGCTCGGCGTGAGGACCACGGCCAATGCGACCGAGCTCTGGTCGCTGCCCTGCCGCAGCCGCACGGATTCCCGTTCGGCGCTGCTGACGGACGCCATCCCGAAGGATACCGAGTTGTCCGTGACCGGGGTTTATCTGAACACCGCCAACGAATACTGGTACGAATGCAGCTGCGGCGGCAGCACGGGCTATATCCCCTGCGGCAATACCGTCGTGGAGGATTATTGTGAAGAGACGATCCGGGAGGGGATGAGCTGGTCCGGGAAGAAGCTGAGCTTCGCCGTCAAAACGGGCTCGGACGCCGTCGTCGACTGGACCGTCGCCTCCGCGGAGCTGCCCCTCAGCGCCGTGGAGGGCAGGATCCTCGACGGAGACAAGGTCTGCTGCGAGAGCAGGCTCCCGTATCTCGGCTGCGGCAGTCAGAATCTGAAAAACACCATGCTGGACGCGGGGCTCGCGTTCGACACGCTGAGCGAAGGGCGCTACACGCTCCGGATCACGGCGTCCGCGGATAATTACTACGTCAGAAGCGGCGCGCTGAGAAGACTGACCGTTTCCCGGGACGTGATCGACGCCGATTTCCTCGTCAACGACTCGGGGTCGCTGCCCTCCGCGCCGCCGAGACCCTCGGTGTACGCGGACAAGAGCCGCTGCAGCACCCGGGAGACCGTGACGGTCAGCTGGGCCGAGTGCGCGCGGGCCGAGCGGTACGAGCTCACCGTTTATCTCAACAACGCCGCCGTGGAAACGCGGGACATGGGAACGGAGCTCTCCTGCACGCTGTCCGGCTTTGAGACGGGCTCCTACCGGGTCGGCGTGAGAGCCTGCAACGTCGGCGGCAGCTCCGGCGAGGGGCACTGCAGCTTTACGACTTCGCTGCCGAAATACACGATCACCTACGACGCCAACGGCGGCAGCGGCGCACCCGCCGCGCAGAGCTTTACCTACGGCAGGGGCGAAGCCCTGTCGACCGCGGTTCCCCGCCTGGACGGCTATCGGTTCCTCGGCTGGAGGGACGACGCCTTCGGCGAGCTCTGGAACCCGGGCGACGCCATCCCGGCGGACTGGGAGGACAACACGCTGCTGGCCCAGTGGAAGCTGATACTCCCGGATCTGACCGCGCCGCAGGAGCTGAGCGCGGGCAACAACCTCACGACCGGGCGCATCCGCCTGAGCTGGGAGCCGGTCGAGACGGCGGAGGGCTACAACGTCTACCGTTCGACGAGCGCCGAGGGCCCCTTTGAAAAGCTCAACGACGCCCCCGTCGAAGCGGCGTCCTATACGGACAACCGCAGCGGAGCCGCCGGAACGATTTACCGCTACAAGGTCTGCGCCGTCCGCGAGGACGAGGAGGGCCCGCTGAGCGAGACCGTTTCCCGCATCTCCCGCTGCCAGCGGCCCACGGGTCTGACGGCGAAGGCCAACCGGGACGGCAGCGTGACGCTGCGCTGGGACGAGCCCCTGGTGAAAAACTGCGTCAGCGCCTACCGGATCTACGCCTGGGACGGAACGGGCTTCGTCTGGATCGGCGACGAGGGCAGACACCTCGCCGTGAGCGAGACCTCCGTCACGATCCCCGCCCGCTATCTGACGCCCGGCGTTGAGACGCAGTTCTCCGTCCGCGGCTATAACGAGCGGAATCTGCTCGGCACGATCTCCATCTACGCGCTCCCCGCGGCGGCCGCGCCGGTCGCCGTGCAGCTGTCGGCGCCCCGGGGCCTCGCTGCGGACAACGACGCGGCGACCGGCGGCGTGACGCTGAGCTGGCGGCCGGTCGACAAGGCCGCGGGCTACGAGATCTGGCGCTCGACGAGCGCCGACGGCCCGTTTGAAAAAATCAGCGAGCGGCCCGTCGAGGATACGTTCTATACGGACAAGAGCGGCAGCGCCGGGATCTGCTACACCTACCGGATCACGGCCGTCACGGGCGGCTCGTCCTCCGGGCCGAGCAAAACCGTTTCCCGCGTCGCCCGCTGCCCGCGGCCGACCGGCCTGACCGCCTCGGTGAACGACGACGGCAGCGTGACGCTGAGCTGGGACGAGCCGCTCGGCTCCGCCGGCGTCAGCGGCTTCCGGATCTACCGCCGGGATGGCGAGAGCTTCGTCTGGCTCTGCGAGGAGGGCGTTTATCTCACCGCAAGAGGGACTTCCGCCACGATCCCGGCCGCGTGTCTTGCGCCGGGCGAGGAAACGGCGTTCTCCGTCCGCGCCTTCAACGCAGGGGACGTCCTCGGCTCCCTGTCCGCCTACGCCGCGCCGGCGTCCGCGGAAGCCCGATAAACCGGAGCCGAAACGGGAGCTGCGGAGGATCCCGACGGACAGAAAAGCGGCGTGAGCGCCGATTGGCGGGGGACGGCCTCCGTCAAGCCGAACAAAAAAGGAACAAGCGAAAAATCTCCGGCGAAACCGTTTCGCCGGAGATTTTTCGCTTGTTATTTCCCTTGCGCCGCGCCGATTGCCGGAGATCCCGGCCCTTGCCGGCGGGCTTTCGGGAGGGGGCGGAAGCCCCGTCCGCGCGGCGGCAAACCGCCCGCTTTTCTCGGAAAAAGCCGAGAGTTACACGCCCATGACGTCCCGGCGGTACGCCGCCAGGCCGTGCGCGAGGATATCCATCGCGCGCTCGAGCCGCGGCGCCTCCAGCACGTAGGCCATGCGCACCTCGTTGAGCCCCTTGCCGGGCGTGGCGTAGAAGGCGCGGCCGCAGGCGAACATGAGCGTCTCGCCCTCGTCTCTGAACTCGGTCAGCAGCCACTGCTGGAACCGTTCCGCGTCGTCCACCGGCAGCGCCGCCATGATATAGAAGGCGCCCTGCGGCTCGGCGCAGAGAACGCCGGGGATCTGCCGGAGCCTGGCCATCATCGCGTCGCGGCGGTGGCGGTATTCGCGGCGCATTTCGTCGAAGTATTCCGGGCCGACGGTGTAGAGCGCGGCGGCGGCGTGCTGATCGGCCAGCGTGGAGCTCAGGCGGGACTGGCACCATTTCAGCGCGTGGCCCATCAGGGTCCTGTTGCGGGAGATCAGCATGCCGATGCGCGCGCCGCAGGCGGAGAAGCGCTTCGACACCGAGTCGATCACGACGACGTTTTCGTCGTAGCCCTCGAACTGCAGGGCGGACAGCAGCGGCTGCCCCTCGTAGACGAACTCGCGGTAGACCTCGTCGCAGATAATAAACAGCTCGTGCTCGCGCGCGACGTCCAGCATCAGCTTCAGCTCGTCGGGCGTGAGGACCGCGCCGGTGGGGTTGCCGGGGTTGGTGATCATGATCGCGCGGGTGTGCTCGTTGATGCGTTCCTCCACGCGCTCGCGCACCGCGTAGCGATACCCTTCCTCGGGGCAGGTGGTCAGCGGATGGATGCGGCCGCCCGTCAGTCTGGTAAAGGTGGCGTAGTTGGGATAATAGGGCTCCGGCACGATGATCTCGTCGCCGTCGTCGAGGATCGAGGCGAGCAGCATCTGCAGCGCCTCGCTGCCGCCGGTGCCGATCAGGATATCGCCGTAGTCGAGCGAAACGCCGATCCCGGCGTAGTAACGGCGCACGGCGTCGATCAGCTCGTCGGTGCCGTTGGACGGCGTATAGGAGAGCACCGGGCAGTCGATCGACCGGAGGGCCTCGAAATAAGCCTTCGGCGTGGGGATGTCCGGCTGTCCGATGTTCAGCCGGTAGATTTTCGCGCCGTTCTTCTCCGCCTCCACGGCGTAGGGCGTGAATTTGCGCATCGGGGAGAGCTCGCATTTTTCCATTTTGGAAGAGAATCTCACAAAACGCACATCCTTTCCTGGCCGGGCAGCGCCTGCGCCCGTACTCGCACTTTTCATTATATACCATATTTCCCCCTCCGAATCAAGCGATTCCCCGCGCCGGGGCAAAAAGTTTCACCCGCCGTTGCTGCCTTCCCCGCTGCGGTGGGGAAGGCTTTTCCTCCGCAGGGCGGATATCATCCGCCCGCCTGCGCGGCCCTCGCCTCACCCCGTAGGGGACGGCGTCCTCGACGTCCCGCGCTCTCTCTGCCTTCCCCGCTGCGGCGGGGAAGGCTTTTTCATCGTCTGGGCCTGACTGCGGGCCGCTTTGAATGTCCTCCGGCCGGCTGCGTCCTTCTCGATCGGCAGCGGCCGCTTTTTATCCTTGTTACGGAGGTTTTCCCCGATCGGACCTTGCAAGGCCAAGAAAGGCGTGTTATAGTATAAATGGATAAATATACGAAGGAGGTTCTTTCCTGTGAAAAAACGCCTGCTCAGCATTCTGTTGATCCTGGCCCTCTGCCTCTCGCTCGTTCCGGCGGCTTTTGCCGACGACGGCCTCGAGCTCGCGGAGGAAACGGAAATCCCGCTGATCGAGCTCGTCGAGCCCGACGCGGAGGAAAAACCCGCGGGGGCCGACGCCTCCGGCGGTCCGGAGGACGAAGCTGCGCCCGAAGATCCCGAGCTGCTCCCGGCCGCGGACGAAGCGAACGGCGTCGTCGACTTCGGCGCCTGCGGCGACAACCTGACCTGGAAGCTGGACGACAGCGGAACCCTGACCATCAGCGGCAGCGGCCCGATGGACGTAGATCCGGTGCCCTGGCACGATTACAGAGCTGCCATCAGCACCGTCGTCATCAACAGCGGCGTGACGACCATCGGCGATGATGCATTTGCCGGCTGTCGAAACCTGACGAGCGTGACGATCCCGAATAGCGTGACGAGCATCGGCGACTATACCTTCTACATCTGCAGCAGTCTGACGAGCGTGACGATCCCGAATAGCGTGACGAGCATCGGCAACTATACCTTCTACAACTGCGGCAGTCTGACGAGCGTGACGATCCCGAATAGTGTGACGAGCATCGGCGACTATACCTTCTGCTACTGCAGCAGTCTGACGAGCGTGACGATCCCGAGCAGCGTGAAAGAAATCGGATCAGCCGCTTTCTGCCGCTGTGGAAGTCTGCAGTCTATCTCCGTCGCCAGCGGCAGCACGGCCTACAAGAGCGTCGACGGCGTACTCTTCACAAAGGACGGCGCCAGGCTTTGCTGCTATCCGATCGGCAAGAGCGGCTCTTCCTATTCTATTCCGAGCGGCGTGACGACCATTGGCGAGTACGCTTTCTTTGCCAGTCAAAAGCTGACGAGCGTAACGATCCCGACGGGGACTACGGCCATCGGCGAGTTCGCTTTCTGTGGCTGTCAAAAGCTGACGACCATTACGGTCCCGGGAGGAGTGACGACCATCGGCGAGTACGCTTTCTCTGGCTGTGAAAAGCTGACAAACGTCGTGGTTCCGGACAGCGTGACCGTTATCGGCATGGGTGCCTTCTCTTCCTGTGTTAATCTGACGAGTGTGACGATCCCGAACAGCATGACGAGGATCGAATCCTACGTCTTCTCATATTCCGGCCTGACGAGCGTGACGATCCCGAGCGGCGTGACCTATATCGGGTGGGGGGCTTTCAATCACTGCCTGTCACTGAACGCCGTGACCTTCCAGGGATCGGCGCCGGAGATCGAATATGAGGCTTTCAGCGGCGTGACCGCGACGGTCCGTTTCCCGTCCGATGACCCAAGTTGGACGTCAAATGTTCGGCAAAACTACGGCGGTACATTGACCTGGGTGCCGTACGGCGCTGCGTTAAGCGGGACCTGCGGGAAGAATTTGACCTGGACGCTGGATGACGAGGGCAAAATGACAATCAGCGGTACGGGAGATATGTGGGACTTCGAGCAGTACTTTTGGGATTATTCAGATATAGCTCCATGGTACGATTATCGCGATCTTATTACTTCCGTTGTCGTCAACGAAGGTGCGACGAGCATCGGCGAGCATGCATTCTTACGCTGCCGGAATCTGAAATCCGTTTCGCTTCCTGACACTTTAGTAAGCATCGGGCAAAACGCTTTCTGCGGCAGCGCGATCTCATCCGTCCTGATTCCTGGACGCGTCGAGGAGATCAGCAGTCTTGCTTTTGCCGACTGTCAGGAGTTGAAATCCATCACTGTCAACAGCAGCAACACAGTTTACAAAAGCGTTGACGGCGTACTGTTCACAAAAGACGGCGCCAAGCTTTGCTGCTATCCGGCCGGCAAGAGCGATTCGTCCTATGCGATCCCGAACGGCGTATCGGCCATTGGCGATTGCGCATTTTATTACAGTCAAAATCTGTCGAATGTGACGATTCCGAGCAGTGTGACCGTTATCGGTGTATCTGCATTCTGCAACAGCCAAAAACTCAAAAGCGCGGCGATCCCGAGCGGCATTAAAACGATTCAAAGCTATACCTTCAGCGGCTGCGTCATGCTGGCGAGCGTCACGCTCCCGGACGGGTTGGAAACAATATGTGATCACGCCTTTATGGACAGCGGATTGAGCAGCGTGACGATTCCGAATGGCGTGACAGAAATAGGCTCAGGCGCTTTTGCAAATACCAAGCTCACAAGTATAACTATTCCGGCCAGCGTAACAGAGATCGGCGACGCAGCGTTCGCAATGTGCTCAAATTTGAAATCAATCTCCGTCAACAGCGGCAACCCCTCCTACAAAAGTCTTGACGGCGTGCTCTTTACAAAAAGCGGAACGACGCTACTCGCATATCCGATCGGAAAAAGCGCTGCGAGTTATTCGATTCCGGATGGCGTGGTATTCATTGGTTGGTCAGCCTTTTGTGACGCTAGTAATTTATCCGCCGTAAAGATTCCCGATTCGGTAGAGGAAATCGAGCGCTATGCGTTTGAGCGCACGGGCTTGACAAGCGTTACAATTCCGGAAAGCGTTTACTATATCGGGTATTATGCTTTTGGCTTCAGCAATCTCAATCGGATACTGTTTCAAGGCGCTGCGCCGAACGGGATTGAGGATTGCTTCCCGGGCGTTACTGCGACAGCCTATTACCCGGCGGATGATCTGAGTTGGGGGGAGGACGTATGGCAGGATTGTCTTGGCAATCTGACCTGGAAGCCGTACACGCCCCTCACCGCCCCGGTGCTGACCGAGGCCTTCAACAGCGCCACCGGCGTGCGCGTGAGCTGGAACGCGGTCAACGGCGCGGTGAAGTACGAGCTGCTGCGCAGGAACGTAACGCTCGGCGAGACGCAGTGGAAGATCGTCGGCGAGACGACGGAGTGCACGCTGATCGATAAAACGGCCAAGTCCTCCAACCGCTATACCTACACCGTTCGCGCGGTCGACGCAGAAGACAACGAAGGCCCGATCGACGAGACCGGGCGGACCTGCACCTACATTGCCAAAGCGGATATCACCGACATCACTGTGACGGCCGACGGCGTGAAGCTCACCTGGTCCAAGCCCGCGGGCGCGAAAAACTTCCGCGTGATGCGCCGGGTCGACGGCGCTGCGAAGTGGACGGTGCTCGACGTGGTGCTCGGCACCGAATACCTTGACACGACCGCCGAAAAGGGCGTGAAGTACTGGTACACGGTGCGCGGCGTGTCGATGGACAACACGGTGCTGATCAACTCCTACAACGGAACGGGCTGGAGCATGAAGCCGCTGAATACCCCGGTGCTGACCGAGGCCTTCAACAGCGCGACGGGCGTGCGTGTGTCGTGGAAGCCCAACGACGGCGCAGTGAAGTTCCGCCTGCTGCGCAAGAACCTGACCCTCGGTGAAACGGAATGGCATACCGTCGGCGAGACGGCGGAGCCGACGCTGATCGACACGACGGCAAAATCCGCGAGCCGCTACACCTACACGGTGGAGTGCGTGGACAGTAACGGCCGCATCTGCAGCGCGCAGGGGAATCCCCGCACCTGCACCTACATCGCGATGGCGAAGATCACGTCGATCGGCGGCGTGACGAACGGCGTCAAGCTCACTTGGTCGAAGCCCGCGGGCGCGAAGAATTTCCGCGTCTTCCGCAAGGTCGACGGCGAAAACACCTGGACGGCGCTGACGGACGTGCAGGGCACGACCTACACGGATACCACCGCCGAAAAAGGCGTGAAATACTGGTACACCGTCCGCGCGATCACGATGGACGGCAAGATGTACATCAATTCCTACAACAGCTACGGCTGGTCGGTGACGAGGAAGTAATTTTTGAAGTATAAAAACCCCGGCGGATGACGGATGAGGTGGAACGAGAAGGGAACGCGGCCCGCCTGCGCAGCCCTCGCCCCCTCTCCGTAGGGGACGGCGTCCTCGACGTCCCGCGCTCTCTCTGCCTTCCCCGCTGCGGCGGGGAAGGCTTTTTCAGCAGAACGGGCGACCGCAAGGGCCTCCACCCGTAAGATAGTTTTATCGTCATTTGCAGGGACGGCATGGCATTTGTCATGCCGTTTCCTGTTTCATCAGTTCATCAAGCGGGATAAAACCGATCAGATCGTACTGAATATAGATGCTCTGGCGGCGCTTGCCGCTGCTTTTGTCCGGCGCTCCCACATAGATCGCCTTGATGAGCTCGTGCGCAACATAGGGCGTCAGCTCCTCCAAAGCCGTATACTTCTGAATACGCTCAATGAACAGGTCTAAATTCTGGTTTTGCTGTTCCTGTACTTCAATCTCCTGTCGGAGAACATCTGCCGCTTCCTTCAAGCCCTGCTGTTCTTCCTCATAGCCGTGGCTCATCGCTGCAAAACGCTCGTCGCTCAGCTTCCCGGCCACATTATCCTCGTAGGTTCTCACGAACAGACGGTCAAGCTCCTGAATGCGCTTCTCCGCTTTTTCAAGCTGCTTCCGCTTGACCTTAAGGATCGCTTTACTCTCCGTCTGCATTTTCTCCTCCATGATCGCCCGGAAATGGGCTTCATAGCGGAGCACAAGCTCAATGACCCTCTGCGTGTAATTCCAGACCAAGCGTTCCAACACGATTGCGCGGATGAAATGGGCAGTGCAAGGAGAATTGCTGCCGCGAGAGTTCGAGCAGGTGTAATTCCATTTGGTCGGATCATCGTGAGAGCCGCTGAAATACATCTTGCCCTTGCAGTCCGCGCAGAAAACAATGCCCGAGAACATATGCGTATTACCGGATTTCGTTCTGCGATGCCGCTGCTCCCGGAGCTCTTGCACCTTGTCAAAGGTGTCCATGTCGATGATGGCCGGGTGCGTGTTGTAGAAGATCGCCTGGTTCTCTACCGGATTCTTGCGGGTCGTCTTGTCCCAGATGGAATTGGAATACGTCTTGAAGTTAACAGTGCAGCCGGTGTACTCGCGGCGGGCAAGAATATCCGAGATGCTTCTGGATTCCCAATGGTAAGGGTCAGCTGGCTTCGGATGATTCGCATTGCGTCCTTCCTGCAAATAGTAGGAAGTGATGTTCAGCACTTTTTCCTCTGTGAGCAGATTTGCGATCTGCGTCGGGCCTCGGCCTTCCATGCAGAGAGCGAAGATACGTTTGATAACCTTCGCGGCGTCCTCGTCCACGATCCATTTTTTCGGATCGTTCGGATCTTTGATGTAGCCAAATGGGATAAAGGTCGTCAGCGGTTCCCCACGCTCTCCCTTGGCCTTGACGACAGCCCGAACCTTCCGGCTGGTATCGCGGGCATAGAACTCGTTGAACCACATGCGAATTCCGGCGAAGTCATTGTCCACACTGTTTTGATTAAGCGTATCGAAATTGTCGTTGATCGCAATGTAGCGAACGTTGTGCTTGGCAAAGGTGATGTTAATGAACATACCCGTCATCGTGGAGTTTCGCCCAAGGCGCGAAAGGTCTTTCGTCAGCACGACGGCTACATGATCCGCTTCGATTTCATCAAGCATTTCCTGAAAGCCGGGACGATCAAAATCCGTTCCGCTGTATCCGTCGTCGATGAAGAAAACGGGGTTCGGGAATTTTCTGTCTCGCGCATAGTCGCTGAGGATGCGGCGCTGATTGCTTATGGAGTTCGACTCGCCATCCAGGGAGTCCTCGTTTGAGAGGCGGCAGTATAATGCGGTGATTATATCAGTTGCCCTTGACAATTCTGTTTCCTCCTTTTCGTAGGCAACTGTCTGTACAGGATCGGATGGCTTCATGCTAACATAACTTTCTTCGTTTGTCATCAGAAATCCTCCAAATTATGCAGCACGATCCGGGACAGTTTTTGATCCAGCATCTCCGTTCCCTCATAGCTGCCGGTGACGGTATAGATCGTTCCGTCAATCTCCTCTATGATCTTCATTTCCGGAATCCACCATGCGCTCGGATTATTAACGACGATGTGACCATCCGCGTCAACGCGGTAGTTGCGGCAGCGTTGACCGTCAGGAAGAGGATCACGTTTTGCGTAAGGATCGGGACGGCTGAAATACAGTTCCGGTATGCTCTCCTCTCCGTCATCCTCGTCATCTTCCCATGCTTCGATCATCTCCAGATATTCGGCTTCGTCGGAATCAAGGTCAAATTCTTCATCATCAAAATCGTTCATGTGTTCATTATCCATTTTTTCATTTTTCCTTTCAGCGACATTTCTAAAGCAAGATACGCCTATGGAATACGA
>JAILOS010000106.1 GCA_024690695.1 Oscillospiraceae bacterium | reverse complement strand
GACGCGCGGGTCGATGCCGCCGTCCATCTCGTAGTTCCACTTGCGGAACAGCTCGTAGCTCGGTCCGATGAACTGCGGCTTGGAGGACTTGTTGATCTCCCACTTCTGCAGCTCGAGGTCGGTCTCGTAGTTGAAGCGCTTCATCGCGGCGAAATAGGCGTCCCAGTTCCACTTTGCGCCGGTCTTCTCCTCGATGAATTTGATGCAGGCCTTGATGTCCTCGGCGCCCATCTGCACCGTGTTCTCGTCCAGATAGCGCACGGGGAAGCAGAGGTGGAACACCGGGATGTGCGGGAAGCGGCGGGCAAAGTACGAGGAAGCCATCGTCGAGCCGTCGCAGGGCATGGAGGAGGAGATGAAGCAGGAGCCCATGTCGGGCAGCGCGTCAATGACCAGCGCGCCGCACTCGGAGCTCGGCACCGGGCAGGTGTCGGACGGCAGGCCGTAGCTCTCGACCGCGTCGATGTAGGGGATGCAGACCAGCTGGTCGATCTCGGAGACGAGGAACATCGGCAGCAGCTGATGCGGGATGCTCAGCAGATCGGGGAAGCCGGCGGCGATCTGGCCCATCGTCATCTCGTCGAAGGTGAACAGCATCTTGTTGAGCTCGGTGCTGTTGCCGTTCTTGCGGTCGGCCTTCGAGAGGAAGACCAGGTTTTCGGCCACGTAGCGGAAGATCTGGTAGGTCACCTCATGGCTCATGCGCAGGTTGGAGCCGCGCAGGCCCATGATGTTCTTGTCCATAAAGCCGTGGCAGCAGAAGTAGGAGATCATCCAGCGATACCACAGCGCGCTGTTCATCGCGGGGATCAGATCCTTGGAGAAGGTGCCGAGCAGCATGCCCCACATGCGGGCCCATTCCCAGAAATCGTAGGCCGTGTCCTTCACGCCGCGCCACTCGCGGCGGACCGTGGCCATGCCGCCCTTGCGGTAGAGACGTCCGAGGCTGCGCTCGCCGTTGACGACGCGGTCCCACTTCTCCTTGTTGTCAAGCGCCATGAAGTCGGCATACTCGCCCTTGATGCGCTCGCCGTCGGATTTGAGGATATTGAGCATGTCCGCGCCGAATTTCTTCCAGTCGGTCTCCTTGAGCATGCCGCCGAAAATACCGAGGACTTCCTTCAGGTTCTCGCCCTGCTTTTTCCAGTCGATATTGTCTTTGGCCTTCCAGAATTTGGGGTTGGGGAACTGAACCTTTTGCTTAGCCATTACTTGATTCCCTCCTCTTTATGGATGCGTTTGATCTCCAGGGATTCGACGAAGGCCTGCACGCGGGTGCGGAGCTGACCGGAGTTGCCGTTGTTGTACAGACGGTCGATCGACAGGACGGGCCAGCCGTATTCGTCGTGCATGATGTGGCTGACCAGCGCGCGCTCGAAGCCCCAGTAGTCGCAGTACTTCATCTGCTCGTAGATGATGCCCTCGGCCTTGAACTCCCTGGCCAGCCGGTCGGCCGTCTGGCGGCGCTGCATGACCTTCTCGTCGGAGATGTAGCGGGCGCACTCGGAGACCTCCATGTAGTGGCGGCAGATCTGCCAGAGCACGTCTTCCTCGTCGTTGAGCTCGATGACCTCGCGGCCGGGCGTGGAGCCGAAGCAGTAGCGGTCGGACACGACGAGCGCGCCGCAGCCCTCGATCAGCTTCGTGAGGCTGGGATCGTCGATCTCGGAGCCGACGATGGCCACGCGGGCGCGGAAGGGGCTCTTCTTGTCGGGCTTTCTCTTCTTCAGCTCCTCCAGCGTCTCGCGCAGGTAGGGCAGGATCAGCGCCTTCGGGCAGGTGTAGGTGACGAGGTTGAGCACGTGGTACTCGTAGCCGGTGAGGATCGGGTTCTCCTGCTTGCGCATCTCGCCGATCTCGGTCATGATGCGGCAGACCTCGTTGTGCTCCTCAACGGCCTTGCGGATCGCCTCGTCGGAGACGTCGACGCCGAAGGTCTCGTGGATGCGGTCGAGCACGTGGACGCGCATCTGCTTGACGTAGCCGTCGATCGTGTAGTCGGTGATCTTGAAGGGCATGTCGGTGTGGGTGACGAAGAAGTTGGGCTTGTCGTTGACCTTCAGGATCTCAAAGTGCTCCATGGAGCGGTTCATCATCGAGCAGGCGTCCACGCCGATCAGCGCGTCCAGGAACTGGTAGCCGCCCTCGATGGCGCGCTCCAGCAGCGCGCGGGCAAACTCGCAGGTGTAGTTGGACATGTAGTAGGTCGCGATGTCGATGGAGCCGGTGTTCGGCGCGCGCAGTCTGGCGGAGAAGCAGTTGCCGATGTTGAGCAGGACTTCCGGGATGTGGAAGCAGGTATAGCCCAGGCAGACGCCCCCGTCGGCCTTGGCTTTTTCGACCAGCTCGTTGTCGGCGTTCTCAAGCAGACGTTCAAAGTAGATCAAATGCTTAAGATCTTTCAAATGTTACACCTCTTCTTCAGTAATTTTACAGGATCTCTATTTTCTGGAGTGCTTCCCTCACTCCCTTGAGCACAGCGGAATCCTCGGGCAGCTCGAGCACGCTCCTGCCCTTGATGTCGTTGGCGGCGAAGGCGCCGTCCGCGGGGATGGCGGAGAGGATCTCCACGCCGGGCACCTGGATCAGCCCGACCAGCTCCGGGTTCGTGACGCGGTTGATGATCGCCCCGATCCGTTCGTAGGAGATGAGCTCGTCGGCCACCTGCTTGATCGTCGTGATGACCTGGCCGCCCTTCTTGCTCTGGTCCGTGATCAGCAGCAGGTGCGTGACCTTTTCCATCACGCGGCGCTGGATCTGCTCGATCCCCGCCTCCCCGTCGATGATCACGTAGTCGAAGCTGTTGGCCAGCAGACTGATGACCTCTTTCAGATAGGAATTCACCTTGCAGTAGCAGCCGGAGCTCTCCGGCCGGCCGATCGCCAGAAAGGCGAAGCCCGGCATTTCCACCAGCGCGTCGAAGATCCGAAAACGGGCCTCGCTGAGAAGCTCCATCGCCTCCCGGGTCTCCCCGTTCTCGACGCTGTCGACGATGCTCTGGCGGATGTCGTCCAGCGTCAGCTTCACGTCTACGCCAAGAGCAACGGACAGGCCCACGGCCGGGTCGGCGTCGATCGCGAGGATCTTTTTGTCCGGATACCGCTCGACGAGAAGCCGGACGATCGAAGCGCAGATCGAGGTTTTCCCCACGCCGCCCTTGCCTGCTACCGTAAGAATCTTGGCTTTGTTTTCCATAAACGTCCCCCCTCTGTGAAAGGCGCAAAAATGCACATAATTCCGTTAGTATTCTAACACAACGCCAAAGATTATGCAAGAACATCCCCGGTTTTTTCGTTCTTTAGGCAGTTTTGCCCAAAGCGGCCCGGGTTTTTTGTGGTTTTCTCCTTGTACGGGCGCGCCGCGGAAAAAAAAGAAGCCGGAGCGCTTCGGCTCCGGCCCGGGGACGCGGCGGATTCAGTTGAGCAGGCTGACGCCGAGATTGAGGTAGGCGGCGAAAAACAGCCAGAACAGGTACGGGATCAGCGCCTCCCCCGCCCGCTTGACGATATAGCGGAACAGCAGCGTGCAGATCAGGGCCGCCGCCGCGAGCAGCAGCAGCCAGACGAACGCGAAGCCGTAGACGCCCAGACGGAAGAAGAACAGCGGCCAGAGCGCGTTCAGCGCGAGCTGCACGCCGTACACGCGCAGCGCGCGGCGGACCCTGGAAGGCGCGGCGCCGCTCGTCAGCACGAGGTAGCTCGCATAGCCCATCAGCAGATACAGCGCCGACCAGACCACCGGAAATACCCAGCCCGGCGGCGAGAGCAGCGGCTTGTACATCGCCCCGTAGGACGCGCTGAAATCGCCGCCCAGCAGCGCGCCGAGACCGCCGGCGGCCAGCGGGATCAGCAGACAGAGCGCCAGCTTCCCCCATCGCTTGTTGGTATCCATTTCATCACCCCGCTGGCAGTATATGCGCCGGAGCCCTGCGCTATACGGACAAAAGCCGCAGCTCAGCCTTGCCTTTTTGCGGAGAGGCTCGTATAATGGGGGCGATCTTTGGGATCGGAGGCCATCGTATGCAGCAAGAGAAAAAAGACAGAAAAGAACTCGTTCGCGCGGTAAAATTCACGCTGTTTTCGATCAGCGCCGGGATCATCCAAGTCGTCTCCTTTACCCTGCTGAACGTTCTTGTTCACTGGCCGGAGGGCTCGTTTGCCCTGATGGACCGCTTTCTGTCCCGGCTCGGCGTGACCGACCCGGCCGAGTACGGACCGAACTACTTTATCGCCTTGACGCTGAGCGTTCTGTGGAACTTCACCTTCAACCGGAAATTCACCTTCCAGAGTGCGGCGAACGTCCCTGTCGCCATGCTCAAGGTGCTCGCCTACTACCTCGTGTTCACGCCGCTGTCGATCTGGTGGGGCGTCCTGCTCACCGGCCGGTACGGCTGGAATGAGTACCTGGTCCTCGCGCTCACCATGCTCGTCAACTTCGTCACGGAGTTCCTCTTTCAGCGCTTTTTCGTCTTCGGCAAGAGCCTCGACACAAAAGAGCCAAAGAAAAAGGAAGCCTGACCGCAAACGGAGGCAACAACTCCTTTGCGCTCCTCACTCCTCACTCCTCACTCCTCACTCTCCCCCCGTTCTCCTTCAAACTAAGGCAACGCCGCACAATTCGGCGAGAGCGAATTTCGAGGAAAATTGCGTTCTGATGATGGCACTTTTTTGCAGGAATACTTTGTGTATTGCAAGAAAAAGTGACGAAGTCAGGGCGCAGTTTTTCCGAAAGGCGCCGATGGCGAATTGTGCGGCGTTGCCTTAAAGCTGCTCGCATAGCTCCGTCATATAGTCGCGGAACTCGCGGATCTCGCGGCGGCCCAGCAGGTGCTGCAGGCAGATGAAGCGCAGCGAGGCGCTGCTCGCCGGCTCCAGCGGCACCGCCGCCACGCCGTAGTGCGCGGCGAAGGAGCGCGGCCCGAACACGACGCCGCGGCCCGCGCGAACGAGGTTCATGTTCGTGTCGATCCCGTCGGAGCGGTAGATCCGCTCGAAGCTGAGCTCCCAGCGCCGGCAGATCTCCTCGAGCATGCGCGCCTCCGCGGAATACTCCAGACCCGACACCACCGCCGAGCCCTGGAGCTGCCGCACATCGATCGACGGAAGCGCCGCGCGCGGATCGTCCGCCGCCATCAGCACGCACTGCTGCTCCCGGATCAGCTCGCAGGAATAATACTCGCTGCGCCGCGCCAGATAGTCCTCCGAGGGCAGCACGTCCAGAGCCAGGTCCAGGCTGCGCCGCCGCAGCGCCGCGAGGAAATCCCCGCCGGCCTCGGTGACGAAGGAGACCTCCAGATCAGGACGCCGGTCGAAAAAGCGGACGATATCGCCGAAAAGCCCGTTGGAATAGACGCGCGCCCCCATGCCGACGCGCAGCTGCTTTTTCGATTCGGGGTTGTCCGCCTGCACGCTGCGGCAGAAGCGCTGCCAGTCGTCCACGATGCTGCGCGCCTCCTCGCAGAAGCGCGCGCCCTCGCTGCTCAGCTCCAGACCGCCGACGCTGCGCGTGAACAGGCTGTAGCCCAGCTCGCGCTCCAGCTTCAAAATCTGCTGCGAGATCGCCGACTGGGAGACGTACAGCCTCTCCGAAGCCTTCGACATACTGCGGCAGCTCGCCGCCTCCAGAACGTACAGCACCTGCTGGATCGTCAAAACAGACCCCTCCCCCGCTTCAGACCGCTACTCGCTTTTCTTTAGATAATAAGTGATGCTTATACCCTTATTATAATGAAATGATTTACAAGTTTCAAGCCTTTCTCTATAATAATTATAAATAATCCGTATAATTTAAGTCCGCAAGGAGGATATGCAGCCATGAACAAGGTTCTTCTCTCCGGCAACGAAGCGATCGCGCGCGGCGCCTACGAGGCGGGCGTGCGCGTCTGCTCCGCTTTCCCCGGGACCCCCAGCACCGAGATCTTTGAAAACCTCCCCCGCTACAAGGACAGCCTGTACTGCGAATGGGCGCCCAACGAGAAGGTCGCCGTCGAGGTGGCCTACGGCGCCAGCGTCGCCGGCGCCCGCAGCCTGAGCGCGATGAAGCACGTCGGCGTCAACGTCGCGGCCGATCCGCTGTTCACCGCGGCCTACAACGGGGTCAACGGCGGCCTCGTCGTCGTCTCCGCGGACGATCCGAGCATGCACTCCTCGCAGAACGAGCAGGACAACCGCTACTACGCGCGCTTTGCCAAGATCGCGATGATCGAGCCCTCCGATTCGCAGGAATGCAAGGATTTTCTGAAGACCGCCTACGAGATCTCCGAGCGCTTCGATATGCCGGTGCTCTACCGCATCACGACCCGCGTAGCCCACTCCAAGAGCATCGTCGAGCTCGGCGAGCGCGAGGAGCGGCCGATGCTGCCCTATAAGCGCGACTACGGCAAGAACAGCTCCGCCCCCGCCAACGCCTACCGCAACCACGCCAAGGTGGAGAAAAACCTGCTGGCGCTGGAGGAATACGGCAACGACTGCCCGCTCAACCGCATGGAGCTCAAGGGCGGCGAGATCGGCGTGATCACCGCCTCGATCGCCTATCAGTACGCGAAGGACGCCTTCCCCGAGGACGCCTCCTTCCTGAAGCTCGGCCTGACCAATCCGCTGCCGATGAAGCTGATCCGCGAGTTTGCCTCCAAGGTCAAAAAGCTCTACGTCATCGAGGAGCTCGACCCCTTCATGGAAGAGCAGATCCGCGCGGCCGGCATCGAGTGCGTCGGCAAGGAGCTGATCGGCAAGCTGTATGAGCTCAATCCGCAGCTCGTGCGCGAGCGCGTTTTCGGCGACAAGCCCGAGAAGAAGGAGCTCGGCGTCGCCGCCGTTTCCCGTCCGCCGGTGCTCTGCCCCGGCTGCCCGCACCGCGGCTTCTTCACCGTGATGAGCCGTCACAAGGATTACATCATCTGCGGCGACATCGGCTGCTACACGCTCGGCGGCTCGGCTCCGCTGAACGCGCTGGACAGCTGCGTCTGCATGGGCGCGGGCTTCTCGATGGCCATGGGCATGGCCAAGGCCTTCGGCCCCGACAGCGGCAAAAAGATCTTCGGCGTCGTGGGCGACTCCACCTTCTTCCACAGCGGCATGACCGGCGCGGCCGAGATCATCTACAACAAGGGCGGCGTGATCCCCGTCGTCCTGGACAACTCCATCACCGGCATGACCGGCCACCAGGACAATCCCGGCACCGGCATCACGCTGGAGGGCGAGATCTCCGAGGCCATCCGGATCGAGGACGTGCTCCGCTCGATGGGCTACAAGAACGTCTTTATCGCCGATCCCCAGGATCTGGCCGCGATGGAGCAGGCGGTGCAGGAAGCGATCAGCTCCGAAGCGCCGGCCGCCATCATCGCGCGCCGTCCCTGCCTGCTGATCAAGCGCATCAAGCACGACATCGGCCTGTGCGAGGTCGACCGCGACAAGTGCGTCGGCTGTACGATGTGCCTGAAGGTCGGCTGCCCGGCCATCATGGTCAAGGACCGGAAGGCCGTCATCGACCCGAACCAGTGCGTCGGCTGCACGGTCTGCGCCCAGGTCTGCCCGAAGCAGGCGATTTCCAGAAAGGAGAGGAAATAAGTGAAGAACGTCAAAAGCGCGCTCCTCGTCGGCGTCGGCGGGCAGGGAGCCATCCTGACGGCCAAGGTGCTGGTCAACGGTCTGATGAAGGCCGGTTACGACGTCAAAATGTCCGAGGTGCACGGCATGAGCCAGCGCGGCGGCAGCGTCTCCACGCAGGTCCATTGGGGCGAAAAGGTCTACTCCCCGGTGATCGGCAAGGGCGCGGCGGATATCATCGTCGCCTTCGAGAAGATGGAAGCCGTCCGCTATGCCGACTTCCTCAAGCCCGACGGCATCGCCGTCATCAACGACTACGAGCAGGCCTCCGCCACCGTGGCGGCGGGTCTGGCGACATACCCCGAGGGCTGCCTCGAGGCCATGGAGAAAAACTACACCTGCCACGTGCTCAACGCCGAGGCGATCGCCGCCTCGCTCGGCAGCACCAAGTGCATGAACATCGTGCTCTTCGGCAGTCTGGTCCGCGCGCTCGGCATGGACGACATCGACTGGGAGAGCGTGATCGCCGAGACCGTGCCGCCCAAGTTCCGCGAGCTGAACCTCCGCGCCTACCGCGCCGGCTACGAGGCCGTCGAGGAAAAGCGCTGAGCCCGGACAGAGCGAGGAGACCCCGATGAATTTCCAGGAAGAATACCGCTCCAAGCTCCGCACGCCCGCGGAGGCCGTGCAGGCCGTCCGCAGCGGCGACTGGGTGGACTACACCACCAACGTGTGCTTTCCCCCGCTGCTCGACACCGCGCTCGCCGCGCGGCGCGACGAGCTGCAGGGCGTGAAGGTGCGCGGCAATCTGCTGTTCGGCCCGGTGCAGGTCGTCGAGTGCGACCCGACGCAGGAGCATTTCCTTTACAGCACCTGGCACTGCTCCGGCTATGAGCGCAAGCTCTTCGACAAGGGCCTGTGCAGCTATATCCCGATGGTGTTCCGCAACCTCGCCTGGTACTACGAGAATTTCCTGACGGTGAACGTGGCGATGATGAGCGTGACGCCGATGGATAAGCACGGCTATTTCGGCCTGTCCTGCGGCACCGGCGTCGGCCGGGCGATCCTCGACAAGGCGGAGATCGTGATCCTCGAGGTCAACGAGCATCTCCCCCGCATCCGCGGCGGCTTCGACGAGGTGATCCACATCTCCGAGGTCGATTACGTGGTGGAGGGAGAGCACGCCCCGCTGCCCCAGTTCCCGATCGCCGAGGCGACGCCGGAGGATAAGCAGATCGCCGGGCTGCTGCTGCCCCACATCCGCAACGGCGCGGCCCTGCAGCTCGGGATCGGCGCGATGCCCAACGTCGTCGGTTCGATGATCGCCGACTCCGACCTGAAGGATCTCGGCATGCACACCGAGCTCTGCGGCGACGCCTACTACCGCATGGCGATGGCCGGCAAGCTCACGAACAGCCGCAAGAACCTGCTGCGCGGCAAGGGCGTCACCGGCCTGGTCTTCGGCTCGCAGAGCCTGTACGACTGGGTGGACGACAACCCCGGCGTCGTGATCGCGCCGCTGCACTATGTCAACGACCCCTATACGATCGCGCTCAACGACAACGTCGTATCCATCAACAGCTGCATCTCCGTCGATCTCTACGGGCAGGTCTGCGCCGAGAGCGCCGGGCTGCGGCAGATCAGCGGCACCGGCGGCCAGCTCGACTATGTTACCGCCGCCGCGATGAGCCGCGGAGGCCAGGCCTTCATCTGCATGACCTCCTCTTTCACGGACAAGGCCGGCGTGCGCCATTCCCGCATCGTCCCGCACTTCAACGGCGATATCGTCACCGATCCCCGCAGCCAGGCGTATTATATCGTGACCGAATACGGCTGCGTCAACCTCGCGGGCCGCTCCGGCTGGGAGCGCGCGGAGGCGCTGATCTCGCTGGCGCACCCGGATTTCCGCGAGGAACTGATCCGCGCCGCCGAAGCGCAGAAGATCTGGCGAAAAAGCAACAAATAAGGCAGAATAAGGAGTTTGACCATGCTGAATCAAACCATGCTGGCCCTCGGAAAAACCCGTTCCTGCATCCGCGAGCTCTTCAGCTACGGGCTTGCGCAGGCGGCGATCGTCGGCAAAGAGAACGTCTTCGACTACTCGCTCGGAAACCCCTCCATCCCGGCCCCGCCCGAGGTGAACAAGGCGATCGTCGACATCGTCGAGCACACAGACAGCCTCGCCGTGCACAGCTATACGCCCGCGCAGGGTCTGCCGGAAGCCCGCAAGGCCGTCGCGGAGGATCTGAACCGGCGCTACGGCACCGCGATCCGGCCGGACAATCTCTTCTTCACCTGCGGCGCCGCCCCCGCGCTGATCGCCGTGATCCGCGCGCTGGGCGTGGAAGGCGCCGAGATCATCGGCATCGCGCCCTTCTTCCCGGAATACCGCCCCTTCGCCGAGAGCAACGGCGTGCGCTTCGTCGCCGTGCCCGCGGAGACCGGCAGCTTCCAGATCGACTTTGAAAAGCTGGAGGCCGCGATCGGCGTCCACACGCAGGCCGTCATCGTCAACTCCCCGAACAACCCCTCCGGCGTGATCTACACCCGCGAGACGCTTGAAAAGCTCGCCGCGCTGCTGACGCGCAAGAGCGCGGAGATCGGCCACCCGATCTTCATCATCGCCGACGAGCCCTATCGGGAGCTGGCCTACGACGGGGCCGAGGTCGTCTTTATCCCGACCGTCTACCGCAACACGATCGTCTGCTACTCCTACTCCAAGAGCCTGTCCCTGCCGGGCGAGCGTATCGGCTACGTCTGCGTCTCCGACGAGGTGGAGGACAGCGCGGACGTCTACGCCGCGATCGCCGGCGCCGCGAGAGCTTCGGGCCACGTCTGCGCCCCCTCGCTGCAGCAGCGCGTGATCGCCCTGTGCGCTTCCTCCCGTCCGAACGTGGACGCCTACGACAGCAACCGCGAGCTGCTGTACGAGAACCTGAGCGCTTACGGCTATGAGTGCGTGAAGCCGAAGGGCGCCTTCTACATGTTCGTCAAGGCCCCCGGCGGCGATTCCCAGCGCTTTTCCGACCGCGCCAAGGAGCGCAATCTGCTGCTCGTTCCCGGCGACGGCTTCGGCTGCCCGGCGTACTTCCGCATCAGCACCTGCGTCTCCCCGGATATGATCCGGCGCAGCCTGCCGATCTTCAAGGCGCTGATCGACGAAGAATAAAGCCTTTTCGCTCCTTGCCCACCCTGCCGATCCGGCAGGGTGGGCTTTCTTTTGCCCGGGATTGTGAACAAGCGGTAAATCTCGGCCCGCCTCGCTTTCTTTTTTCCCCCGATCGTGGTAAACTACCAATATGACCCATTGTTTGGAGGACCTGCATGAAAAAAATCTTTCAAGGGAAGATCCTGACGCTGCCGAATCTGCTCTCCTGCTTTCGGCTGCTGCTGATCCCCTGTTTTATATGGACGTATCTGGTCTGGAAGGACAGCGGACTGACCGTGCTGATTCTGGCCCTCTCCGGCCTGACCGACGTGATCGACGGCTGGATCGCCCGCCGCTTCAACATGATCAGCAATCTCGGCAAGGCGCTGGATCCGCTGGCGGACAAGCTGACGCAGGCCGCCATGCTCGCGTGTCTGATGACCCGCTTCCCGCGGATGCTGATCCCACTGCTGCTGATGGTCGTCAAGGAGCTCTTCTGCATCTCGACGGGACTCGCGGCCATCCGGCGCACCGGCGAGGTACGCAGCTCCGACTGGCACGGCAAAGCCGCCACCGTGACGCTCTACGCGCTGCTGATCCTGCACGTGCTGTGGCCCGGGCTCCCGCAGGCCGTCTCGCTGGCCGCTCTGAGCCTCAGCTCGGGCATGATCCTGCTGTCCGGCGTCCTCTACGGCGTGCAGAATATCCGCCAGCTCCGCCGCGGCCGCGAGGAAGGCGAAAAATCTGAAGTTCTCTTAAATCAGAGCGCAGGGGATGGAAAAACGGAAACGAACCCGCTATAATGAGGACCGAACAGAGAAAAAACCGTATTTTGGGATAAAATGAGAAAGGATGAAAAAAGATGAAAAAGATCGTCAGTCTGCTGCTGGCGGCACTGCTGCTCTTCTCGCTGCTGAGCGTTTCGGCCTTCGCCACCGGCGACACGGAAAAGAAAGAAGAAACCACCGAAAAGAAAGTCAAGATCACCAAGAGCCCCACCGGCGAGACCGTACAGGTCGGCGGACGGGCCGTGTTCATCGCCTACGCCGACAACTACACGGAACTGATCTGGCGTATCGTCAGCAACGACACCACCGAGACCGTGCTGGCCAAAGACGCTCCCGACTACTTCCGCGGCGTCAAGGTCGAGGGTCTCGGCACCGACACCCTGGTGCTCAGCAACATCCCCGCCTCGATGAACGGCTGGCGCGTGGAAGCCCGCTTCGAAGGCCCCGGCGGCCCGGTCTTCTCGATGGGCGCCCTGATCACCGTCGTCGGCGCGCAGACCGAGCTGAAAGCTCCCACGATCTCCACCCAGCCGCAGGCGGCCTCTCTCACGCCGGGCCAGACCACGACGCTGAGCGTGTCCGCCGCCACGACGACCGGCTCCCTGCGCTTCCAGTGGTACAGCAACACCACCAACTCCAACGTCGGCGGCAAGGCGATCGAAGGGGCTACCTCCTCCAGCTTCGTCCCGACCGAGCAGACCGGAACCACCTATTACTACGTCACCGTCAAGAGCGTGGACGGCGGCCGTGAAAGCGCTGCCGTCGCCTCCTCCGTCGCCGCCGTGACCTACGCCGCCGCGGCCGAGCCCGGCGGGGAAACCGGCGGCGAGACCGGCACGGACGAGCCCGCCCAGACGCCCACTCCGCTGACGCCGGTCGTTGACGGCAGCGAGACCGGCACGGACGCCGGCACGGACGAGCAGCCCTCCGACGGCAAGACCGAGGAGCCCGCGGACAGCGGCAAGAGCCGCTCCGACCGGGAGGCCGAGGACGAAGACGGCAGCAAATCCTCCGACGATCGCGCGAGCAACGCGCTGAAGGTCCTGACGATCGTCGGCGCGGTCGTGGCCGTGGCGGCCGTGGCCGGCGGCGTTACCGCCATCGTCATGCGCCGCAGGGGCTCTGACGAAGACGAGGACGACGAGGACGATTACGACGACCAGCAGTAACGAACCATAACCTGCCCCGCGGGGGCGGGAACGGCGCGTTTGCAGTTATATTCTCCCGGGAGAGCGTCGGCTTTCCCAAGAACCCTCTCTTCTCCCCTATGATCCCGGCAAACGCCGGAAGCCTTTTGCGAAGGCTTCCGGCGTTTCTTTCTGCCGGGAATCAAGCTTGACGGGCGGCGTATTCTTCGGTACAATAGAAAAAAAGATGTTCGGGAGGTTTGAGCATGCTGAAGCTGGAGTTTTCCCAGAACGCGCTGACGCTGCTGCTCGGCGAAAAAATCGCGCTGGAGCACCGGAGCGGGGCGCCCTTCGCCCAGGCGGTGCGCCGTGAAAAAAGCTACAAGGCCGACCGCGGCACCGTCAAGGAGACCGTGACGGAGACCGCGCGCATCCCGCTGTCCGGCTGCCGGCGGGAGAGCGACGAGCGCTTCGTCTTCTTTGCCGAGGGGCACGAGCTGTGCGCGGAGCTCAAAAAGCTCGAAAACGGCGTCGAGCTGAAGCTGCGCGGCGAAGAAGGCTGGGCCTACGAGTTCTGCCTGCCGGCCCGCGGCGGCGAAGCCGTGTTCGGCGGCGGCGAGCAGTACCGTCAGGTCAACCTGCGCGACGAGACCGTGGTCAACTTCGTCTCCGAGCATATCAAAGCCGCGACCGTGCTGGAAAAGGCCTTCCTCCCCCGCGCGCTGTACCGGGAGAAGACGCACGCCGAGATCGGCAGCTACGCGCCGATGCCCGTGTTCGTCACCGACAGCGGCCGCATGATCCTCTTCGACACCGCCGCGGACGGCTCCTCGCAGTTCGGCGAGGAGGAGTACCGCTTCAGCTTCGACGCCTGCCCCGCCTCGCTGCGGCTCTGGCAGGCGGAGAGCTACGCCGAGCTCTCCCGGCTGCTCGCCGGCGTGATCCCGAACCGGCAGTATCTGCCCGACTGGTGTCTCGACGGCATGATCCTCGGTATTCAGGGCGGCACGCAGACGATCCTGGACAAGTGCTTTGCGATGCTCGACGCCGGCGCGAAGGTCAGCGCCGTCTGGAGTCAGGACTGGTCCGGCTGCAACCGCACGGTCATGGGCTACCAGGTCTGGTGGAACTGGGAGGTCGACGACGCGCTCTATCCCGATCTCAAGGGCGCGATCGCAAAGCTCCGGGCGCGCGGCGTGCGTTTCCTCGCCTACATCAACCCCTATCTGGTCCGCGGCGGGCGGCTGTACGAGCTCTGCCGGGAGAAGGGCTATCTGATCACGCACCCGGACGGCAGCGTCTACCACATCAAATCCACGACCTTCGACGCGGGCATGCTGGATCTGACGAACCCGGAGGCCGTGCGCTATATCAAGGAAACGCTGATCAAGCGCAACATGCTCGAGCTCGGCGTCTCCGGCTGGATGGCCGACTTCGGCGAGTACCTGCCTGTGGACTGCGTGCTGCACGAGGGCGATCCGCGCGAGCTGCACAACCGCTGGCCCGTGCTCTGGGCGCGCATCAACCGCGAGGCCATCGAGGAATACGGTGGGGACGACCTGATGTTCTTCACCCGCTCGGGCTATCTCGGCATTCAGGAATACGCCCCGATCCTCTGGAACGGCGACCAGCACACCGACACGACGCGCGATTACGGCCTGCCCTGCGTGATGCCGGCGAGCTTTTCGCTCGGCTTTTCGGGCGTTCCCCTCGTCCACTGCGATATCGGCGGCTTCTTCTCCTTCCTGAAGCTCCGGCGCGACGGCGAGCTCTTCATCCGCTGGATGGAGATGGCGGCCTTCAGCCTGCTGATGCGCAGTCACGAATCCATCCGTCCCTGGGCCAACGCCCAGTTCGACGCCCCGGAGGTCGCGCCCCACACCGTGCGCCTGACGCGCCTGCACGCCGCGCTGCGGCCGTACCTTGAGCACTGCCTGCGGGACGCGGCCAGAGGCCTGCCCGCGCTGCGGCCCGACTTCTGGGAGGCCGTGGACTTCGGGCGCAGCCGCGACGAATACGCCTACTTCCTCGGCGACGAGCTCTTCGTCGCACCGGTGATCGACCGGCACGCGCGCACGCGCAAAACGGCGCTCCCGGCCGGCGAGTGGGTGCATCTGTGGAGCGGGACCGTCTATCCGGGCGGCGAGAGCCTCACCGTGGACGCTCCGCTCGGGCGGATCCCGGTGTTTTACCGCAGGGGCGGCGCCTTCGAGGAGCTGTTCCGCCGCCTCGGCGAGGAGTACGGGAGCTGAACGACGTGACGAAAAAACGGAGAAGCCGTTTTCAGGCTTCTCCGTTTTTTTCATTTTCGTTTGTCGGGGCCTCTTCCGGGGCCGCTTTTTTTGCAAAGACCCACTTTTTCTGCAGCAGGTAGCTCGCAAGGTAGAGCACCGTGTCCACGATGACCTTCACCATCGTCTGCAGCTCCGGGGCGCTCACGCCCAGCTTTTCGTCGATCAGCGTCCCGATGGCGGTGGAAGCGATCAGGATCGGGACGGCGAGGCAGTAATAGCGCAGGATCGCCTTCCCGTAGCTGTCGCGGTTTTCAAAGACAAGCCTGCGGTTGACGTTGAAATTGTAAAACGAGGAGACCGCGCGGGCCAGCACGTTGCAGATCATGCTGCGAAGCTTCAGATCGGGCACCGCCCCCAGCAGGGCCCGGTTGATCACGTAGAACAGGCCCGCGTCGAGCGCCCAGCTCGTCAGCGAGGCGAGGCTGTACTTGAGCAGCGTCCAGTATTTTACAAAAAAGCTCCGGATCGAGTTTTGGCTTGTTTTCATCATTTCCCCAGCTTGTGCCGCAGCATGACCCTGAAGATGCTCCAGGAGTCCTTGACGGCGTTGTAGTGCGAGCTGTAATCCTCCGGGTCGTAGACCGTTTCGATGCTATTTTCCACGAAAGAGATCCCCTTCCGCTTCATTTGCAGCAGCATGTTCGTCTCGTACTCGAAGCGTTCGCCCTCCACCTCGCAGAACAGCGGGAGGTACGCCCGCGGGATCGCGCGCAGGCCCGTCTGCGTGTCGGACAGACGGATCCCGAAAAACAGCTTGAACAGGCGCGAGGTGGTCTTGTTGCCGGCGACGCTGCGCGGCGGTACGCCCGGCCGGTCGAAATCGCGGCAGCCGAGCACGACCTTGTCGCCCTCCGCGAGCATGCGCTCGCCGCAGGCGAGGATGTCCTTCGTCAGATGCTGGCCGTCGCCGTCGATCGTGATGACGCCCGCGGCCTCCGGCCACTCGTCGAGCACGAAGCGGAAGGCCGTCTTGAGCGCGCGGCCCTTGCCCTTGTTCACGCCGTGGTGAATCACCCGGCAGGCCGGGTACCGTTCCGCCTCCTCAAAAGGCCCCTGATGCGCCGCGTCGCTGCCGTCGTCGACGATCGCAACGTGCCGGAAGCCGGCCTCGACCAGTCCCGCGACGACCGCGCGGAATTTATCGTTCGGATTCAGGGAAGGCAGCACGATGGCCAGCGCCTCCCGGCAGTCAGCGTGTTCCGACATGGGTATTCCTCCGTCAGTAGGTGTAGATCTCCACCGCCTTCAGCCGCCCTTCGGCGTCCGAAAGCAGGACCTTTGCATTGTTGTGCGTTTCGACGTGCCCCTCATGAGCGAGGGTGTCGAGCGTGTAGCTGATATCGGCCAGATAGTAGCCGCCGCCAAGATCGACGAACAGGTTGTCGGTCCGTCCCGTCACGGTATCGCCCCGGCTCTGCGCCCAGTACTGGCCCTCGATGGCCTCGTACACGCGGCGGTCCAGATCGCCGCCGGCGATCACGTAGGGCTGCAGCTTGCGGTAATTGCCCCGCGCGTCGCGGCTGACATTCGACAGGCAGTTGATATAGACCTGCAGGAAGCTGTCCAGAAACTCGGCGATCTCCTGCTCCTGCTCGTCGCTGCAGTTGCGCAGGAATTCCGCCTCCGTCCAGCTGCGGGTAAATTCCACCGCCTCCCCGCGGGCGTTGACGGCCGAAAACGGCGCCTCGCCCACGATGCTGCCCACCCGGTAGGTGATCTTCTTCGGCAGCGTGAAGCGCTCGTCGCCGACCAGCTCGCGCAGCTCCTCGTAATCCTGCGGCTCGCCGACGACAAAATTCCCGTCCAGCAGGCGGCCGTTGCAGTACAGCTGCCAGCCGTCCGCCACCGTGACCTCGTCGAAGTGCAGCAGGAAGGAGAAGTCGAAGCTCTCGCTCTCCAGGCGCCAGGGCGCGTTTCCGCCGCTGCGGGATCCCTTGCCCTTGACCATCACCGCGCGGCCGAGATCCAGCCCGCCGGCGCGGACAGCGTAGGTGCGGCGTTTGTCGTCGCCGTTGAGGAAGGAGCAGCTCACGCCCTGACTCATGATTTTTTCGACCTCTGCGGTGATCTGATCGCCGTTTTGCAGCACCGAATCGGGCTGCGCGGCAAAGTCCGCACAGACCGCGCGAATGTGCTCTTCGTCAAAGGAGGCGACGTAGGCCTCGATCGCACGCTCCACGCGCGTGGCCTCGTATTCGGTCAGGTCGTTCCAGATCGCCCGGGTCCCGGCAAGCAGCAGCACCAGCACGACAAGGGCGTAAATCAGCATGGCTCCGGCGAAGCGGCGGGAGCCGGTTTTGTTCCGCCTGTCAGCCATGGACTTCCACCCCCTCCTTCAGCACGAGAAACGAGGTCGGCACCGGGCGGATCCCGATCACGGAGGCCGAATTGTTCACGTACGAGTCGTTATAATACATCAGAGAGGACGAACCGCCGTCGAGATTGCAGGCGTTCATCGCGCCGTAGGCCAGCATGATGTCCACGAGGTCCTGATACCGCGCGCCGACGCTGGTCGCCTGGCGTCCTTCGATCACGAGCATCAGCACCGCGCCGTCGGAACGCTGGCCGATGGCGGTGCGCGGGTTGAGTCCGCTGGCAAGCGTGGACGCGTCGACCGGATTGCCGTCAATGATCAGCGCCGGGCCGAAGCAGCAGCCGGAGCTGATCCCGGCGTCCTGGATCTGCTGGGCGTTCATCCTGCCGACGTGCAGGATGTGGTTTTCGTCAAAGCCCACGAAGCAGTCTCTGACGCCCTTGTTGGCATAATAGGTCTTGCCGTCGAAAACGACGAGGGAATCCGGCGTGCTGCCGTTGCCGCGGCCGCCTGCGTCTTCAAAGCCGCCGGCGTTGATGCCGCCCACCGCGTCGTAGTACTGGACCATCTCCTCGACGGTGTAGCCCCGATAGCCGAAGCTGGACGGCACGCTGCCCATGATCACGCGCGAGGGGTCCAGCACGACCATCATATAGCCGAAATAGCCCTTGCCGTTGACCTTCTCCAGAATGATCCCGTCGCCGTCTTCATCGACGAGCCCCCAGTCGTCCTTCTGCGGACCTTCGGCCGGTTCGGCGGTCTTGTCCCTGCCGGCGTCCAGGTTGATCAGACTCGCGTCCGTCTGCCCGACGTCGGCCGAGCCGTCGCCCTTCATCGCGGCGATTTCCTCCGGCGTGTAGAACCACTCCGCCAGAAAGCCGATGGCGCTGGTCTCGCGCAGCGAAAGGATGAACTCCTTCGACGCCGTGGGCGAGGGGCCTTTGGCATAGACGGCCATAACGGCGTACAGCGCCCCCACCGCCAGCAGCAGCGTCTCCAGCACGATCAGCAGGACGCGCCCCACGATGCGGCCGGTGCGGGACGATTTCTTCTTTTTCCGTTTTCTCTTTCCGTTCTCGCTCAAGATGCGTTCTCCTCCGCGGCGGTCCCCGGGGACCGCGATCTTCCTGCAGACAGTTCGTGATTTGTTATTATATCACAAAATGCGTAGATGAACAAGGCTTTTTCAAAAAGTAAAGCGGAATTAAGAGACTGGCGCTGAAAGCGCATGACGTGACAACCGCTCCTCCGTGACGGGAGGAGCGGTTGTCATGGGAAAGCGTTTCTCGCGCGGTCAGCTGGCGGCCTTCTCGTCCTTGGGCAGACCGGCGTCCGCCGTGCCGCCCACCATCGTCTCATAGAAGGTTCCGGTGACGTTGACCGTAATGTCGCTGAGTTTGCGCTCGTTGCCCTTGTTGAAGGTGTAGCGCACCTCATTGATCAGGCAGCGGTAGGGACTGTCGGCCAGCTGCTGGAGGATGGCGTAGACCTGCTGGAAGCTGTACACCTTGAACTCCAGCGAAAAGGCGCGGCGAATCTGGTTGTCACTGCGCGTCACGCCGCCGGGATCGAGCGTGAGCTTGAATTCATTGGCGGAGGCCAGAATGTCGTTGAGCATATCGACTTCGGCCTTGCTGTTGTTGTAGCTGCACATAACGCTGACGTCCGAGAGGTCGCCCAGCCTGTCGATCTCCTCCTGCATCTCGCGCAGCTTGTCGAGCTTGGCGTTGACCGCCGTGAGCTCCACCTGCAGCGCCTCTTTTTCGGCGTTGGCGTTGGCGATCGCCTGACGCACGGGCTGATCGACGAACTGGTAGTATACAAGGCCGAGCAGCAGCAGGCACAGCAGCAGGATCAGAACACGCTCCTTGATCGTAAAATCACGGCTGAGAATCTTCATCCCGCATTCACCTCCTCCGCATCATTCAAAAACGCGATCACACGGCCGGTGACATACAGGATCTCCACTTCCGTGCTGCCGTCAAGTCTTTCCTTGGTCGTTTCGGTCGCGGCAGTGGTCACCGTGCAGTAGTTCACCATGTCTTCTGCTTCCAGCTTCTCCTTGACCGCATTGATCTCCTCCAGCGTTCCGGCGTTGATATTGAGCGTGAGCTGGCTGCCGGTGAGCTGCCAGGACTTCAGATCGGCACGAGGCAGCACCACTCGCCGGATCAGGTCCATCACGGCCATGCGGTCCGGCCGCGTGAGCTCCTCCTTCGTCATGCCGGAGTAGGTGTAGTGCGCGTATTTCTCCACGAGATCGTCGTAGCTGTCGATCTCCCTGTAGCCCTTTTCCAGCTGCGACTGGACCCTGGCGACCTCCTGCCGCGCCGCTTCCACGGCCATCAGGCGGTCAATGACCGCGAATTTGCTGAACAGGGCCGCAATCAGGACGATCAGCACGATCGAGGGGATCGTGACCCACAGGTTGATTTTGTTCTCGCCGACGCCGGCCAGGTTGATCGACCGTTTGACCGGCATGCGCTGTCCGCGCCGAAGGCTCGCCTTCCCGGAATTTTTCTTGAATTCAAATGCCATGAAGCTCACCTCCCCGGATCATTCCAACGTGATGCCGACGGCCTGGGTCAGCGCATAGCCGTCCTCCGGCCCGGTGCCGTCCGGCAGCAGCTCTTCGCCGTTGTGGATCGTCATGTCCAGCGTCTCGGCGATCGCCGCGCGCAGCGGCTCGATCATCGCGCCGCCTCCGCAGATCCACACGTCGTTCAGCGAGCTGTCCGGGTTGCTGAAACGGTAGAAGTTCAGCGCTCGCATCATCTCGACCGCAATATTGCCGTAGGCGTTCTGGCAGAACTGCTTGTTCTGGCAGTCCTCGTAATTGGTCAGCAGATAGGTGTGCGCCAGATGGACGTCGACGTTGTAGGCCTCGGCGATGACCTCGTCCAGCGTAGACAGGCCGATCTCCAGAATGCGCGTGACGATGTGGCGGTCGCCCTTGAACATGTACATGCGGATCGACTGATAGCCCAGGTCGAGGATGCAGTATTCCCCGAAGCCGCGGCCGGTTTTCTCCATGTCGCGGATCAGCGCCTGATAGCTGCATACGGCCGGCGCGGCCTTGACCATCTTCAGCCCGGCCTTGCGCAGCAGCTCGCGCGACTCGTCCATCAGCGAGACCGGCGCGGCGGCGGCCAGCAGCTCCATCGCCCCGTTCGTCTCTCCCTCGGAGGGCGGAGTCTCCAGCTCCTCCTTCGTGGTGATCATCGCGTAATCGAACACGTAGTCCTTCAGCTCGTCCGTAATGTAATCCCGGAACTCGAAGGGCAGGTTGTAGGCGAGCTGATCGGCCGTCATGCGCGGCATCGTCACGTTGCGCACGAACACCGTCTCGTTCGGGAATACGATCGCAGCGTTTCCGCAGCGCATCCCGTTGGCTTTCATTGTGCTTCGAATCAGCTCGCCCATCGTCTCCGTCGAGACGACGCGGCCGGCTCGGATCAGCTTGTTCGGCATCGGCGCCGTCGCAGTCTTTTTGATCTGTCTGCCGTTCATCAGCACCAGCTTCAGACTGTTGTAGCCGATATCCACGCCCAGGATCTGTTTTGCCATCGTTCATTCCTCGCTTTCGCCCGCTCACAGCAGGCTGAGATACCAGGAGACCAGACCGTCTCCGAAGAAAAGCATCAGTGCCGCCGAGGCGGCGATCGACGGGCCGAAGGGGATCTGCTCCCCCTGCTTGCCGCCGAAGCGGCGGCGCAGCGCGCCGAAAAGAAGACCGAAAAGGCAGGCGGCCATCAACGAGAAAAGCGTGGCCGCGAGGCCGAGATAGAGACCGACGACGCCGTAGAGCTTGATATCGCCGCCGCCGAGGCTTTCCTTTCCGAGGACCTTGTCCAGCAGCAGCGAGAGCAGCAGCAGGCCGCCTCCGAAAACCAGCCCCGCCAGCAGGTGCATCCCGATCTCCCGCAGCGGCGTCCCCATCAGGGGCAGCGCCAGCACCCAGGCGCCCAGAGCGATCCACAGGCAGCCGTCCGGGATCGTAAAGCTCTCGAGATCCACCAGAGACAGGCAGAACAGGCAGCACAGGAAGATCCAGTTGCGCAGGCAGATCACCGTCAGGTCGAAGCGGAGCAGGCAGCCCACCGTCAGCGCCGCGAACAGCAGCTCCGTCACCAGGTAGCGCGGAGAGATCTTCTCCCGGCACCAGCGGCAGCGGCCGCGCAGCAGCAGCCAGCTGAACACCGGGATCAGGTCGAGCGCGCCGAGTGCGTGTCCGCAGGACGGGCAGCGGCTGCGCCCCTTCAGAAAGCTCTCGCCGTGGGCGATGCGCCAGGAGGCGCAGTTGAGAAAGGAACCCATCGCCGCGCCGAGCAGGGCCGCCACGCAGCAGGCGTAGATCAGCAGCACGCGCGTTTCGTAAATGGATACAGCCGTCATAGCGCGCTCCGATCAGCGGCTGACGCGCTGATACGCGTCGCCCTTCCAGCCGTCGTCAAAGCGCCAGTTGGCGCAGGACTCTTCGTCGGCAAAGGAGAAATAGCAGATCTCGCCGTCTTTGCAGCCCTCGGCGGAGACTTCGCCCTCGCCCTCGATCGCGTAGAACGCGACCGTGCCCTTGTAGCCGTCGGTCAGGCGGGTGCCGAAGCGAAACGGCACCTCCTCCTCCGTCAGCCGGCAGACCAGCTCCTTGCCGTTGAGCTTCACGGTCAGCGTTTCGGGGCAGTCTTCCCCGTCGAGCTTCGACAAGCGCAGCGCCTCCTGCAGCTGCTCGAGCACAAAGCCCGAGTTCAGCCGCGTACGCAGCCGCTTGTCGGAGGCGTGCATGCCGCAGGCCACGTCATAGCCGACGCCGGTCTTTTCCGAGTGGATGATGTACACCGTGCCGCCGCCGGGACAGAGGTCGTCCCAGCCGTTCATCACGAATCCGATCCTGCCCTTCGCATACTCCGCGTCAATGTCCTTAAAGCCGTTGAGCATGTAATCGTCGATGAGCTGCCGCCGGGCCGTGTCCAGCGCCGCGGCGCAGGCGACGTTTTCACCCATGCGGTTGTACTTGCGGATGATCGGGATCAGGATCACGAGCGCCATGACGAGCACGGCGACGGCGAGGATCACGACAGCGCGGGCGATCCCGCTCCGGCTATGCAGTTTTCCGATCCGCCGAGCTTTCATCCTGCGCTCCTTCCGCTGTCCGTCCGGGCAGAAACAATCCGCCTATTTTTTCATTTCATTATAGCATACTCTACGAAAAAAGTGCAACAAAGAAACGGAAAAAACTTGAATTTTTTTGTTTGCCGGATACGAAAGCCCTCCCGCGGCAGCGAGAGGGCTTTTGCAGCATATTCGATTGTTCGCTTTCAGCTTTCGGGCAGCGCGATCGCCCGGATCTGCAGCTTGGCGAGGCTGGCGAGCGTACGGCCGCCCTTCTTCACCGTCAGTTCGCTGATCGTGACGACGCCGCCGCTGCAGCTGACAGAGCTGAAGCTTGCGGTCATCCCCTTCGTCGCGGCCTGTGCGGTCACGAGGAGCGCGGTCTGTGTATCGGACGCGTCCGGCCGCTCGCGCGAGACCTGAATGCCCTCCGTGGAGTTGCCGATGACGGAAGGATAGCCCGTCACGCCGCTGACATAGCTGACGCTTTTGCCGTCCTCCGCCGGCTCGACCTCGACGGCCGCGCCGAGCTCCTCGCGCAGACAGGTCACCGTCGTGGACAGCAGCAGCTGCGCGTTGGCCCCGTCCACGACCTTCTCATAGGCGCGCTGGGCCGCCGGCAGGCCTGCGGCGACGATGGCCGAGACCATCAGCACGATCAGCAGCGTGATCAGCGCCTCCGCCAGCGTAAAGCCCGCGCGGGAGGCGGCTTTTTTCTTCACGGTGTTTCTCATGGCGCGCTCCTCCGGTAGGAAATCACGTCCGTATTGCCGGGCCCGTGGTTGACAAAGGGAGTAACGGTAAAGGTTTCCAGCGTGCTGTCGCCGTTTTTCACCGTGACCGTCGCTTCCCCACCGCCGCCGCTCTGCGCGGCCAGCGCGTTGTTGTCAGCGTAATAGGTCTCCATGCGCTCGCGGCTTCTGCTGATTATGTTGGTCGAGGAGGTGATCATGGACGCGAGCAATACGAGGGCGACGCCCGCGATCAGCAGCGCGACCAGCACCTCAGCGATCGAATCGCCCTTCCGGCTTTTCAGCTTGGCGCGGATCTTTTTCATCACGGCGCACTCACCCCCTCCAGAACCTTCACCTCGGTCACCTTCCAGGTGATCTCGGTGATCTTGGTCTCCACGACCGTGGAAGTCACTGTCTCCGTATAGGAGCCGGGGCTGCCGTCGACCGGCGTCATCACGGGATCACCGTTCGTCTCGCTGCGGGCGCTGCGGTTCTTGATCTCCACGCCGAGCGTCATCTGCAGCCTGTAGGGCTCGCCGCCGGAGGCGGTATCGTTCGAGAACACAAGGACGATAGAGCCGTCCGTTTTCATCGCGGCGCTGACCTGGACCTTCATCGCCTCGTTTTCCGCACCGCCTTCGCTGTAGCTCAGCGTGAGCGGGCAGGTCCAGTCTCCGCCAAGCGCGGGAGCCGTTTTGCTCCAGGCTTCCGCACTTTGATAAGACGCCGCATCGCCGAAAACGAGCTTCAGCGCAAAGGGCTTGAGCAGACCGGCGGATGAATCGATATCCGTACCGTTGAGTTTGGAGACGACCGTCGTCCCTTCGACGGTCTCTGTCGGCGTGCCGGCGGTGACAGCCCCCTCCGCGTCTGCGGTATAAACCGTTTCCACTTTGGACTCCGTCGTCTTCTCGCGCGTAACCGTCTGCTTTTCTCCCTCGATCTGACTGCGGAAGAGCTGCGCGGCGGAGCTGACGCTGTAATAGCGCTGATCCGCAGCGGCCAGCCCGCTCAGGCGGCCGCCGGCGCCGGCGCCGGCGACCAGAACGACGACGCCGACGACCGCGCAGACCAGAAAGAGCAGCAGTGCGTACGTGATCGAGGCGCCGCGACGGCTGCGCCATTTTTCCCGGATCTTCAGCATGAAGCTGCGCCTCCTTTCTTTTCAGTGTTCCGGGCCCACGCGGGCGCCGGGTCAATCAAGGCTCGTGCGGGCGGCCGAGACGGTCGCTCCGTCTTCGGTGACGGTGAGCGTAAAGTAGCACTTCGCATCGTCATAGCTGCTGCCGGGCATCTCCTTCTCATGCAGGTAATAGACGCCGTAGGGCAGCCACCCGATATAGAACACGCCGTTGTCGTCCGACACGAGGTTCTCGGCAAGAACCGTACGGTCGCTGCGGAGGATGTCAAACTTCGCTCCCTTGAGGGTGCCGAGATCGGTGCCGTCGATCTTGCGCAGCACCACCTTGCGCTTGGCCACGGTCTCGTTGACGATACCGTAGGCGGCGATATCCGGAATATCAAGCGCGGTCGTTCCGTCCATCGCCTGGATCAGATAGCTCGCTCCGGTCGGGAGCGTGACGCCCAGCTCCGCCGCCTTCCCGCTGCCGGCAATCAGCCGGTACACCGTGGTGATCTGCTCGTAATCGTCCGGAGCTTCGACCTCCTTCAGGTAGTAGAGGCCGAGCGGTACGCGGAAGAAGACGGTGCCGTCCGCCGCGGACTCGACCACGGTGTCGGAGCTGCCGTCCTGCAGCGTCACGGTGACGATGTTGGCCGCGGTGCAGTTCACGTCCGTGTAGACGGAGAACTTTGCGCCCGCAAGGCCATTGCCGGAGCCGTCGACCTTCTTGAAGCTGACGTCCACGCCGCCGATGGTGCCCCAGATGACATGGGTATTCACATCGGGAGACAGTACGCCGTAGAGTGCGCTCGTCGTCGCGCCGGTGTCGGCGTCGATGCGCGCGTTGCGGAAGGCCGCGTAGGAGCTGTCGACGCTGCTCCCCTTGAGGGCGAACTGCTCATCCTTCAGATAGTGCGGAGAGCTTTCCGCCCAGACCCAGATAGCGCCGGTGGCGCTGGTGAGGGGTTCATCGACCGTGATGGACGCCGCCGTATTGCCGCTGTAGCCGGCAATATAGATGTCCTGGCGGATGTTGGTGTAGGGCTGGCCGCCGTTGGTGCCGCCGGGATCCTGGCCGAGGCAGTTGCCGACGTCGTTGTCGAAGCTGCCGTTTTCATCCTTGTCGGCCCCGCCGAAGCCGGGATTGCCGGAGATGTTGAGGCTGCTGCCCTCGGCGAGGTAGATGCCCGCGCCCTTGGCGTTGGCCGGCGTACTCGTGTTCTGTGCATAGTTTCCGCTGATGGTGCCGCCGGAGAGGTTGATGACACCGCCGCTCTTTGCATAGATGGCGCCGCCATATGCAAAACCGCTGGCGTTCGTGGCCTTAGCATAGTTGCCGCTGATGGTGCCGCCGCTGATGTTCAGCACACAGTTTTCATCGACATAAATCGCGCCGCCCTGCACCGGTTTGTCATTGCCGCTCCCGCTGCCCTGCGCATAGTTGCCGCTGATTTCAGCGTTGCCGCTGATGGAAACCGTGCCGTTTTTGATGCCGATCGCGCCGCCGTACCTTCCGGCATTGCCCGTGAGTTTGTTGCCGGTAATCTCAGCCGAACCGGAGACCTCAACCTGCGCGCCGCCTTCAACACGGATCGCGCCGCCGCCGTAGCCCTTCGCCTCGTTGCCGCTTATCATACCTCCATTGACATAGACCCGTGCGCTGGAGCCGGTCACAAAAACTGCGCCGCCATTTGACGATGACGTGCAATTTCTGATCGCAGCATTACTGCCTTCGGCCATCGTAAGGGTTCCCGCCACATAGACGCCGCCACCGCTCGTTGCGTTGGTCAGGGCGCTGCCGCTGCCCTTGCCGTCAATCACCGCGCTGCCGCTCATCGTCAGCTTGGCGCTTGTGTTGACATACGCACCGCCGCCGCTCGTAGCCGTGCACCTGTTGACGGATGTGCTTCCGGTCAGCGTGACCTTCGCAGTGCCGTCCGCATACACACCGCCGCCATTGGTGGCCGTACAACTCGTAAAGGTCGACGAACCCTGTACTGTTGCTGTCGTGGCATCCTTGACATAAAGTCCGCCGCCGTTATTTGCGCTGCAGCCGGTGATGCTTGTTGCTGTGCTGCCGTTGTCCTGCACCGTCAGCGATGCTGCTTCGCTGTAAAGGCCGCCGCCTCTGGTGGTCGCCTCACAGTTGGTGAAGGTGCAGCCGCTGACCGTTGCCGTCCCGTCGGGATTCGTAAACGCCGCGCCGCCGCCGTACAGAGCTCCGTTGGGCGTGGTGTTGGAGCCGTTAACATAGTTTTCAAACGTGCAGTTCGTCAGCGTTGTTGTGAGGGCAGTGCTGCGCAGGCCGCCGCCATGGCCGCCGTTGCTGCCATTATCCTTAGCTTCACAGCCCTTGAAACTGCTGTCGCTTACTTCCAGTTTCCCGCCGTAGGCAAAATCGCCGGTGTATACATTCAGCCCGCCGCCATTGGTGCCTTTCTGATCCGTCATTTGTTCGGATGTGCAGCGGATGAACTCACAGCCTGTTACTTTGACGTTACCGACGTCAAGCTCAGCGCCGCCGCCGGCACGGGACTTGCAGGAAACAAAGCTGCAGTTTTCGAGTTCGGCCTTTTTATCCTTGACTGTAGGATCGTTGATTTTTCCTCCAATGAGCATGCCATGCTGATACACCGCTCCGCCCTGGAACACCGCCGAGCAGTTCTGGAAGGTAGACCCGGTGATCTTGAGCGTGTCCGCGGTAGTATTGATTGCACCGCCGCCGTTGCCATTGCCCGGCTTATCAGACATGCAGCTGTCGAAGATCGTATCCTCTACCTTCAGGCTATCGCCTTCGGTATACACCGCACCGCCATCCTCCGCTATGAACTTGAAAATCACGCAGTCTTCAATGGTAGCTTTGGTATTATACGCGGTGAGCGCGCCGCCCTTGGCAGTCAGGGCAGCGCCGCCGCCGTCAAGGATCAGATCGGACATCTTGAAAGTCGTTTCGGCTCCGGAGGCGCTCCCCACCGTGAAGAAGGCTTCGGTAGCGCTAGAGGGACGGGTCAGAACCGCTCTGCCGATGCTTTCACTGGAATCCACACTGTCGGGAATCTCCCCTGTATAGGCTCCGCTCCTGCGGAAGGGATAGCCGTCGCCCGCATCGGTGTCTGCCGTTGTAAAGGTGATATCATAGCCCGGATTCACCTTCACCACGTCGCTGTTCGGCACCTCATAGTCGACCAGCATCTGGACCTGATAGCTGCCCGAATAGGCCGTATAGGTCGTGCCGGACTTGCTGTACAGCGCGTGCGCGTTGATGTGGTCAAAGGCGCCGTGGATCGTGCCGTAGATCGCCGGAATGTAGATATCGTCGGCCGGGTTGGACGGCGTTCCGTTGTCGTCGCGGAAATACAGGAGCTTCTCGCTGCCGTCCGTGACCTTGCAGATGGACGGGATGTTGTAGACGCGGATCTCCTTGTCCTCCGTCGGTCCGAGGACCCTGAAGGCATCGGAGGTGCCGCTCAGCATGTTCTCGCTGCCGCCGGGCATGCAGATGAAGACGGCAAGCTCGGCCGCCTGCGTCGACGTCAGCTCCTCTTTGATCGTCAGGCTGGCGCCGACCGGGATCTTGAGGACCCGGCTTTCCCCGTGCTGCAGCGTGAAGTCCGCGCCGCCGGGGAGCTTCACAACGCCGCTGTCGTCGGTGACCCAGTCGTCGGAGGCGCCGGGATCGGTACCCTCGTAGACTGTGAAGTTTTTGATCGGGAGCGCGCCGTTGAGCACGGTGACGGTAAACGTAAAGCTGCCGCTCGTGTCGTCGGCGATCACCTTCTTCGTGACCGTCACGTTCACCGTTTTGCGGGTGTTGGTGAAGGTGATCAGATCGCCGTCGTTGCCCAGGGCGACCGCCGCGCCGTAGCTGTAGGCGTTGCCCGAAACGGCCGTATCGCTGTTATACTTCACCGTCGTGTCGTAGGTCTGCTCGATGGTGTCCGTGGCGTTGGCCAGGCGCAGCGTGTCCTCGGCGACCGTCAGTCCGGCCGCGCCGACCGGCACCTTGAGCGTGACGCTGTGACCGCTCTCGACCTCGACCGCGTCGGGGCCGCTGAGATCCACGTTCACGGTCTGTCCGTTGAGCTGATAGCTGTAGCTGACGTCGAAGAAGAAGATGCGGTTGGTGGTGAGGATCGCGTCGTACATCTGCTTGGCGATGCTGATATTCACCGTTCGGATGTTATAGACCTTGACCTCATAGCCGTCGGTCGCGTTGCCGGAGATCAGGACCTTCGCCTCGTCGCCCGCGGCGGTCTCGACGCTGAGCTTGCCGCCGTCTGCGCCGGTGAAGCGAAGCGTGACCGGTCCCTCCAGGCCGATGTAGCTGGCAGAGGTAAAGGTCTCCTCCAGCGTATACTCCCCGGCGTAGAAGACGTCGGTGGTATAGAACTGGCCGTTGTAGCCGTAGAGGTTCTGCGCCACCACGCCGTACTCGTTGGAGAGCCTGAAGTAGGACGGGACGCCGGTGCTGCCGTTCTGATCGTACTTGTAGAAGGTAACCTTGCAGGACTTCAGCGTGTTCGTAAAGACGAGGTCCACATTCTCATTGGCCACGTTTCTGTCGGCGACGATGCGGTAGTAGGTCGTCACGCCGGCGGAGGTCGTATCCGTCTCATTAGGGGTCACCGTTTCAGATCCCCAGACGGCCGTGGTCGTGTAGTCGCAGAGATCCGGCCCATGCTCGGTCACGGTCAGCTTTGCGCCGACGGGGATGTTCTCCAGCGGGTGCCCGGAAGAGCCGCTGGCGACGGTGAAGCTGCCGAAGTTCTTCGAGCTCGTCACGTCGGTGCCGTTGATGTTTTCGGTCAGCGTATAGGAGGCGGAGAAGCTGAAGATCTTAGAGGCCGTGGTGTTGCCCACTAACTCTTTCTTCACCGTCACCGTCGCGGTCTGCCGGATGTTTTTGAACACCGCCGTGCCGCCGGCGTAGGCGTCGCTCCAGGTCAGCGAGCGGTCAGCGTTGGAGCCCGTCAGCGTATAGCCGGAAGCCTGGCCGGTCACGTTCACCTCGGTATCGTAGTGATCGCCGCTGTAATTATCCTCTGTGACAAAGAAGCTCGTTGCATTAAAGGTGATGGTATTGGACAGGTTGGTATTTTGAGGATCCCAATCCTCCCAGTCCCAACGCAGCGCGACGTCAGAGCCGACCTGCGTTCCGTTTGCGTTGAACTTCTGTACGACGGACTGCAGATAGCTCCGCTCGTCGTCGCTGCCGACGATGGCGGTGCTGGTGATCTTCAGATACTGGCCGTGCACCAGCGTGAAGCTCTCGCTGTGCTCCGGGATCGTCTGTTCGGCGGAGTCACTCCAACTGCCGGCGAACTTGGTAGAGTACTTGTACTTTCCGGAGAAGCCGACCGTGAAGCTGAATTCCTTTTCCTGGCTGCCGGGGGCCGGCACCTCCTTGTACACGTAGACGATCTGCGTTTCCGTGTTGACCTTCCATATCGCGTAGAGGGTCACCACCTCCAGGTCAGCCGCCGGCGAGCCGCTGCTCGTGAAGAACGCGGTCAGATCGGCAATGTCCCAGGTCGTATCGTTGCCGTAGGTCGGCGTTGTCGCATCCGGGTCTTCGTCCCAGCCGAGGAACTCGTAGCCGATGCGCGTGCTCGTCGTCGGCAGCTCGTAGCTCGTCTCGGACTCCGTCTGGTAATACACGGTGCCGTCGGCCGCCTCGGAGAAGTAGATCTCCTGCGTGTAGCCGCCGGGATAGTGGTCGTCCAGGACGAGGGTGTGCGGGTTCTTCTTGGCCGTGAAGGTGATCTTGATGCCGTTTTGGTCCACGACAAGCAGATCCGTCAGGCCGAAGGCCTTCGTGTTCTGGACCTCGGTAAAGTCGGCCGCATCGTCGGTCAGCGCGCCGGTCAGCGTCCTCGCCGTGCCGTTCAGCTCGCTCGTCGCGCTCAGCAGATAGCCGACGCCGAGCGTGTTCGTGCCTTTGAGGGTGATGTGCTTATTGGCGCCCATCGGAACCGCGAAGCGGGCCGTTTCGCCCTCGGCTACGGTAAAGCTGCCGAGATCCGACAGCAGCTTGCGGTCGTAGAGGCCGTTGGCGACGTTGACGATCTGCAGCGCGCCGTCGTCCGCGGAGCTCAGCGAGAAGGTGACGGGGCCGACGCCGGTGTCGTTGACGACGGTCAGATAGACCATCGGCTCCCAGACCGCGTAGATCGTCGCGTCGTCGTGTCTCGTGACGCCGATGATACTGTCGGCCGGGTATGTGGCGATATAGTCGCCCTCGGCGGGGTCTTCGTCAAAGCCCAGCAGGAAATAGCCCTCCGGATGCGCGAAGTAGTTCGTGCCGTGCGGATCGAGCTCGGGCTTCGAGCTGTTGCCGCCCTCGTGCTCCAGCGTCGTGGCATAGCGGTAGAGATGCAGCGCCTCGCTGGACTGGATATCGCCGAATTCGATGATGTCGACGGCGTTGTTGTTTTCATCCAGCACGGTGCCGGCCACGGTGCCGAATTCGCCCGTCCAGGTGTCGCTCAGGTCAAAGTTGCTGCCCGCGCGGTTGCTTCCGTCGAGGGTCAGGAAGCCGCCGTTGGCGTCGAGCGTGAGGTTCGTGACATGCGGGCGGCGATAGGACGAGTCGCGCGGCTCATAGACCGCCTGCATATAGATCACGCCGTTCTTGTCGGCGAAGTCCGCGTGCACGGTGAAGGGCTCGCCCGGCTGATAATACACACCGTTTTCAAGCGGGCTGAAGCTGCCGTCGGTATTCATGCTCACCAGGCGCCATCCGCGGAAGATGAACTCGTTGGTCGGCTCGCCGTTGGCCGTGAGGCCCGTGGGCTGCTGCAGCACCTCGGTATCTGCGTTGTCGGCGTAGTTCCTGTTGCTGCTCCTGGGATCCTCCCACTGCTGAAGCTCGCCGTTGATGAGTACGCCGTCCGTCGTCGTAAACATCGGCGAGTACAGGATGCGGTAGCCGCCGTCAAGACGCCAGTAAGCGCGGAGCATCAGCGGCCCCTTTACCGGGTCGGAGAAGTTGTAGGGCATGGCAGAGACGCCGGTCTCGTTGCCCTCGTCGTCGGTGTAGACGCGGAACCAGCCGAGGAACTCGTAATGCTCATTGGCATATTTCGCGCGGTACTTCTGCGTGCCGACGTAGGTATAGCGCCAGGTCTCCTCGTCGAGGATCTGCGTGCCGGTGATATATCCGCCGTCCAGATTGCCCTGTACCCAGTCGCGGTAGAACTTGTAGTACTGGTGGATCTCGTCCTCGGTGACGTAGAGGGCGTTGCGCAGGTCGCTGGGCAGGGAGCTGCCGTCCGTATCTCTGGCCTGCGTATTAATATAATAGTATACCGTGCCGCCGTCGTTCGCGTAGGCCTCGGCCACCGCGTCGCTCATCGGGACGAAGTCGCGGGTCAGCGTGTACTCGCCGACCATCTCATTGTAGGTCGCGTTGAAGTAGGTGGACTGGTCGGTGCGGTAGCCGCTGTCGGCCGCGCGTTCGAGCACCTGGTTGTTGTTTTCGTCCGTGCGGTATTTGGCCACCCGGTTGAAGGTCGCAAAGGGCTCCCAGGAGCTGTTGTAGGCCGAGGCGCTGTAAGTCTTAGCCACCGCCGTCGGATCCGAGCCCCAGCGGTCGCCGGTCCACCAGTAGTTGGTGTAGCCCTTCTTCGCCAGGTCACTGCTGGCGTTGTCCCAGTTGTGGTTGATGTGGTCGATCTCGGCGCCGTTCGGGTCGATCATCACGCGGAACCTCTGGGCCCTCCAGCCGGCATAGACGATCTTGTCGCCGTCGGGCATCGTGGTGTTGAAGCTGAAGGGGACCGTGCAGGCGGCGTCCTCGTACCAGCCCTGGAAGCTGTAGTGCGGCGGCACATTGGGCACCCAGTAATTGGCTCCGCCCGGACCGTAGCTGGAAATGTTGGCCTCGTAGAGGATGCCGCTGACGGTTTTGGCGTCGTCCGACGGCGTCCCGCCATCGGCCCACAGGTCTGCCAGACCGGGATACTGCGTCACGAAGGTGAGCGAATAGCTGTTGCGTTTGAAATATACATGGAGAGATGAGCTGAACGAAGCCGTCTGATATCCGCCTTGGTTCGGATTGGCGTCATAATAATAATTGCCGTTCTGATTCATCAGCTCGCCGACGCGCGTCAGCGTCCCGTTGTTTCCGCTTTTCCAGGCATAGCAGGTAAATCCATTGTACTTGTCTGACAGGTTAAACGCAGTTGCCGTTGTTATGATCGTGTTGACGAGCTCATACTCATCGGAAAGCGTCCCGTCCGCATTCAGCTTTTGCTTGTAGAAATAGATCCTGTTGCTGCCACCGGTACTGTTGCTGTAAAACTCAACCGTGGTATCAAGCGACGTCGGCAGGAACGCGTCCAGGAAGGTGGTACGGGTTCCCGTTCCGCTGCTGCCGTTGTAGCCGCTGTACCAGTCGTATTCTTCCGGCCACACGTAACCGCACTGAGCAAGCGTCTGGCCGTACAAGCCTGTGAAGCGCTTGTAGAGGTGCCAGCCGTTGGAAACGGTGTTCTTGACCCAGCGGATACCGGTGTATTCGATATTGTTGCCGGTAAGGCCGTAGCTCTTGGTATAGCGGGTCTCGGAGAGGGCATAGTTCTGCGTGACGTTGTTGGCGTCGACATAGGTATAGCCGACGATCGTGGACGTCGGGCCGGTGCGGTTCAGCGCAACGTGACCGTGGGTTCCGTCGGGCCCGGTGTTGCCGTCCTGCATATACTGCGTGCCGGTATGCTCCGTCGTGACCGTATAGGTATACGGCGCGCTGCTGCCGGTGCGGAGCAGGCGCTCGCCGGTCCAACTCGCCCCGCTGCCTCTTTCATACCGCGTGCCGGTGTAGGGCTGGCCGTTGTAGGAATAGTTATAGATTCCGGTACCCGTTGCCGTCATGGTCAGCGCAACATGGCCGCCTCTGTCGTCAACACCGTACAGGCCGTTCGTCTCCGCGTCCGTGGCGGTATAGGTGTAGGGTACGCCGGAGCCGCTGCGCGTGTAGCGCTGGCCCGTATAAGACAAATTGGTATTACTTTGAGTGTAGCGGGTGCCGGTAAACTCAGTCCCGTTCAGCAACCATCCATTGACGTTGGTGGTATTCGCACTAATCACAAAATAGGATGTGCCGCTCTTACCGTAAAGATTGCCTGAAGTATCATCCGTTTCGACAAAACTTGAGCCGGAAATCTTATACCGCTGACCGGTATAGCTGTTTCCATTGCTATTATTATTAGACCTGGTATAAACATCTCCGTCATACGGGTTCGAATAGTTATATCCTCCAAAATAACTCCCTGTTCTTGTTCTATACCATCTATTATTATTACGGTATAGATAGGTTTGCTGCATCGAACCATCTAGCGGAATATAATAGTAATTGCTGCTTGTGCTGTTGCTGACATTATAAATGTACTGTCTTTCTATAGTATACGTTGTGTTACTGCCGACCACGCCGTATGTCAGCTGCACATACTCGCCGTCCACCAGCGCATACTGCGTCCCATTGTTATTGGTCGTTGTATCAAAACGCCTGTAGCTGAAAGTATTGTTATAGATTTGGGTGGCCGTCAGCTGCACATACTCGCCGTCTAGGATCCCGTAGCGCGTCCCATACGTGTCATTCGCGGTATAGGTATACTGCGTCGTATAGTTGTAGCGGTTCTCATAGACCGGCGTCAGAAGGTAATACTTCTCCCCCACCTTGCCGTAAAGCTCGCCCGTCGTCGCAGTCGTCGCCGTATACACATCGCCGTACTCCGGCACATACCATTTGTACACCGTCGCGGTGCCCTTTGCGAGCTGGACATGGCCGCCGTTGGCGTCGACGCCGTACTGCGTGCCGTCCTCGCTTACGGTGACTGTATAGGTCGTGCCGTCCTTGGTGTAGCGAACGCCGGTGTAATAGTCGCCGCCCGTCGCGCGGGTATAGCGCGTGCCGGGATAATCCGTGCCGGAGCCATAGGTGTAGCTATAAGTGGTGGTCTGTTCGGTTCTTCGGGTCAATTCACTATAGGACGGGTTTCCCCAATAATCTGTTCCGGTCAAGCCGTAATAAGTCGTCGAATTATCCGGCGGGAGATTGTTCCCATTATAAGCGGTTGCTGTATATGTATAATTATTGTAACTACCGCTGCGAGTATAGAACGTACCGGTATACTCAACATTCGTAGCACCGTACCCATAACCGGTAGAGTAAGTATAGTAGACTCTCGTGTTTGTATGTTCTGTCCGCGTCAGGGGGCCGACGTACTCCCCGTCCACGAGGCCGTACTGGTTGGTGCCGTCGGCCGTGGTGGCGGTGTAGGTATACTGCGGCGTCCAGGCTGTGACTTCCGTTCCGCTGTCGCGGGTCAAACGCACGTATTCGCCGTTGATCAGGGCGTACTGCTCCGTCGGCGTGTCGGCGGTAGTTTCCGCGTATTCCGTCGTTCCGTAGACATTGAAATTGAAAGTGATCAGATCGCGGTCATAGTAGACGTTGACCACGGTGCTGCCGTCGCCGCGGACGGCGCTGGTGCTCATCGTCGTGGAGGCCGTCGAATTGCCCTTCAGATGGAAGCCCTTCTCCGTCAGCGCTTCCACGTTGTCTCCGTTATAGACCAGCTTGCCGTTGCTGCGCAGCTCGGCCAGAGTCCAGCCGGAGTGCGCATTGGCCTTGAAGGAATACTCGCGGACATAGTCGTAGGTCTTTTCGCTGTCCGCCGCGTTCTTGTCGTCCGTCACCTTCTGCCGCCATACGTTGACCTGCACGGTGGTGTCGTCGACCTCGTGCCAGTCCGCGTAGACCGTGAGGTCGTCCATCCCCTTGTAGAAGTACAGCTTGCCGTCGATCACCTTGTAGAGCGTGACGGTTTTCGTCTCGCCCTCGATGGTGTAGGTCACCTTCTGCTCGTAGCCGTTCGGGACCGCCAGATTGCCGCTGCTGTCGACGAGCTTGGTCGCCTGCAGATCCACCGTAACGGCGATGATGCCGTCCTCCGGCGAGTAAGCCGATCCGATGACGGGCGCGTCCGTCCCGTTCTGCACGCTGACGCCCGTGATGCTCGAGCCCGGAGTCAGAACCGTTCCGTGCTCCGGGTCGACGGTCTGGCCCACGGCGGAGTTATCCACGATCCGGATCGTGACCGGCTTGACGGAATCCTTGTTCGAAATTTCGCCGTTCGCGTCCTGGTTCACATCGACATACCAGCCGGTGAACTCAAAGCCGATGCGGCGGGTCTTGTTCCGGTCGGCAGAGAAGAAGCTGCTGTCGAAGTAGGTGCCGGTGCCGGCTTCGTTGGTCACGCGATAGGCCGCCGCGACATAGGTGGCGCCGTTGCCCGATTTGCCGGTGTTGAAATACAGCCAGCGGGATTCGGCAAAGACCGGATAGAGGTCGATGTCGCGATCCTCGGAGAAGTCCGCCTTCCGGAAAACGGCGTAGTAGCCGGTCGTGCCGGCGGCGTTGGCCGTTTCGCCGTAGCTCGGCGAAACTCCGGTGGTGAAGTTGCGCTCGTTGCCCTCGACGTCGACGGTCCTGTATTCGTGCTTCGTCGTCAGCGTCTGGCCCGCGGCGTTGACGGTTTCCCAGCCGGAGAAGACCTGATGCTTCGCGTCAGGCGCGATGCCGGTGACGCCGCCGATGCGGGCGGTCACCTGCTCGTCGTTGCCCAGCACGACCAGATGACGAACCAGCAGGCTCTCCGCCAGGCCGGCCGTGTCCTCCTTCGGGCCCAGATGATAGCTGATGAAGTAATAGTCCTCGTACATCGGCGCGAGGAAGACGTGCGCGGTGCCCTCCTCGTCCAGCTCCGCCGTACCCTCGACGCCGTCGATCGACCAGTTCACGTTCTGGCCGACGGTGCCGTTCTCCGACGGGTCGATCGTGATCGGCTTTTCAACCTTGATCTCATCCGGGTCGACCGTCCAGGAGTAAATGATCGATTCGCCGTCGGCGGCGATCCGGCCATCGACCAGATACCAGCCGAAGAAATACTGTGTCTTGACGCTGGTCGTGCCGTCGCCGTTGTCCACGGTCACCTCGCGGTTAGGCGGATTCAAAATCATTTCCAGCGCTTCCCCGTTTTTAAGGATCTGCGTGGTCTGCAGCTCGTTGGCCTTGTTGACGAACCTGAAGGGAGCGGACTGGAACTCGCCGGCGGCGAGGCTTTCATAGCCGCTGTCAGCGTTGGTAAAGTAATCCTTGTTGATGAAGTGGAATTCCACGCGCGGGTTGGGCACGTTCGTGTCGCCCTCGTGCTCGATGACCACGTACACGGAGAAGCCGGACGTGCTGAAGCTGACAGAGGCCGTGTCGGCCTTTGCCGTAAGCACCTCGGGCTGCTCGCCCAAGTGAACAATGGAAATTTCGGCGTTGGCAGGCAGCTTGCGGCCGAGCAGCTCGATCTGCACGTCGACCGGACCGGCCGGCTGCAGAAGCTCGCCGGTGTGCAGGTCGTACAGGGAGATGTCCAGCGCGACGGCGCTTCTGACCTCGTCGCTGCGGAGGCCCAGCGCCTTCAGCGCCTGCTCCACCGCGGCGCGGCTCTCGGCGCTGTCGGCCGGGAGCTCTTCGGCGCGGAGGATCGCCTCGTCCGGGATGGCGGCCTTGCCGTCATAGTACAGGGTGACGCGGTAGCGCGGAGAGGCATGCGCCGGCTCGGCTTCCAGCTCCTCGTCGTCCAGAAGCAGGAGCGTGCCGTCCTCGTCCAGAACGGGGGGCTCCGTCTCCGCGGACTTCACGCCCTCGCTGCGGATGATCGCAAAGGCGGTGAGACTGTCGGTCTCGAAGCTGACGACGTCGCCCTCGGTCGTGGCCTTGAGCTCTTCCGAATCCGTGCCGAGACGGATCACGCGCACGGATCCGTCGGCGGCGGGCGCGTCCAGCTTGACCTGCACGCCGACCTTTTCGGTCGGGCTGACAGTTCTGCCCTCGCTGACGAGGGAGAGGTTGACGAGCTTCACGCCGTCGCCCGGCATCGTGTCGCGCCCGAGCGCTTCGGCGGTCAGGCGGAGATATTCGTTATAAAGATCGCTGTTCGGAGCCGGGGAGGCCGCGACGAACTCGGCGTCCTCCGGGACGCCCGCGTTCGCGCCGTAGATCAGCGTCGCGTCCTCGGGCACGGAGCCCGCGCTGATGTTGCTCGCGCCGGCCTTCTTGACGTTCTTGACCAGGGTCTCGTACGCCGGCCAGTCGCCGAAGTGGGCGGACAGGAAGCTCTGCGAGCCAGTGCCGCCGAGCTGCGACACGGTCTTGAGGGCGTAGCTGCCCTGATAGGTCATCGTGAGCAGCGCGTCATACGAGACGGCGGGATCCAGAGAATCGTCGACGAAGCCCTGATAGCTCGTCAGCGTGTCGTCGAGCGCCGAGGCGCTCAGACTGTCGCCGCCGCTGCCCGTCGGGCTGAGGGTCTGGGTGACCAGCTCGAAATAGTGGTTGTCGCTGCCGGAGAGCGATCCGGCGACGCCCGCGAGGGCGCCCTTCGTGCCGGAGCCGGTCACCTGGCCGGTCGCGTAGCAGTTGTTGACCGTGCCGGCCGAAGCCGTGCCGATCAGGCCGCCGGAAGCGGCGCTGCCGCTCACCGAGCAGGTGGAATAGCTGTGATCGACATCCAGCGCAACGGTGGAAGCGCCGACCAGACCGCCGGCGCTGCCGCCGGTCGCGATCACGTTCACGCGCGCTTCGGCGCCCGCCGTCGTGGTGCTCAGGTAGCGGCCGCCCTGCGTGTGACCGCCGGCATAGCAGCCGCTGATCTCGACTTCGTCATCGGCCGCCTGTCCGAGCAGGCCGCCGGCGCTGCCCGCGGAGGCGCTGACGTACACCGCCGCCGCGCTGTCGCTGATCTCGCCGCCGCGCAGCGTGCCGACCAGGCCGCCCGAAGCCCCGGCGCCGCGGATCTCCAGCGAGGCCTCCGAGCTGCCGCGGTTATTGTAGGCGATGACGCCGCTGATTTCCGTGTCGGTCGCGGAGCCGACCAGCGCGCCGGCGCTGTTTGCGGTGCTGGTCACGTCGAAGTCCAGCAATGCCAGATCGCTGACCTTGCTGCCGTCGCCGAGCGTGCCGAAGAGGCCGGCGTTACCCGCGTCGTTGACTTTTACGTCGCTGATGCGGTGGCTGCCGCCGGCGTACTCCAGCGCGGCTGCGGGGTTGACCGGATCGAAGCAGCCGTCGGGGCTGGCAGCGGCATCGGCCGCGTGGGTGATATGTACGTCCTCGGGGTGATCCGGGTCGATCGCCGTACGGAAATCCGTCCAGGACAGATCCGTCGTCTGCTCAGCCTTGCTGTAGCTGACGGAGGCGCTCGCATTCCCGTTCTTGTTCAGATCGGAAACGGCCTGGCTGAGGTTTTCCAGATGGCGGATGTTCGCCACCTGGGCGACATGTCCATCCACGTCGGTCCCGTCGCCGTACAGGCTGTTGGTGGTCTGCTTGCCGCTGGTGGCAATATTGGTGACGACCGTGCTGCTGAAGCAGACGGCCTCGATTTCGATGTCCTCGCCGGGGATCAGCGCATCGCCCACGAACGTCGTGTTGGCGTCCGTCCCTAAAAGTTGGGCAAAATGCCCGCCGTCCGTCGTCACGTCGTCGAGGACGAGCTCAAAGCTGCCCGGAGAGGTCCCGTAATAGCTGCCGCCGCTGCCGATCAGGGTGACGGTCTTGGTGTTCCCGCTGGTCTTGCCGGTGATCTTCAGCTGCAGGCGGATGCCGTTCGCTGCGAGGTTCTCAGTATTGGGATTGGTGACGATCACCTTCAGCGTCTCGGCGTTGACGATCTTCAGCGAGGGGGCCTTGAGCTTGAGATCGGAGGCGGGTGCGGAGGCCTCGGCGCCGCCGTAGTAGCCGAGGACGGAGTGATCCAACGGGTAGTCGCGGCGCTCCGCTTTTTTGCTCACAGTCTCGGTGTCGCGGTAATCGCTGATCAGGCTGTCATACTCGCCCGAAGTATAGTCGTGCCCGAAGCGGGTGCCGGACTTGGTGGAGAAAAACACGTCCATCACGATGCCGGCTTCCTTGTTGTAGCGGACGACGTAGCTGCCGGAGAGCCGCGCGGTCTCTTCGATGCTGGCAGAGGGAAGCATGAGGCCGAGCGCGCTGTCGTCACCCAGGACGGAACGATCGTTGCCGCTGACGACGTAGTAGTAGACGCCCGTGCCGTTGCCGCTGTCGTCCTCTTCCTCCGTGCCGAATTCGGCGCGGCCGAGGTAGCCCTGGCTCTTCGCGAGGCTCAGATGGTTCTGCGCGACGACGAAGATCTCCTTCGCCGTCCCGTCGAATTCGAGCTGCCGCAGCCCTCGCAAATAGTTGATTACGGCAATAAACGCCAGCCCTGCCAGAACGAGGACCAACGCTACAACGAGCAGGGTCTCCGCCAGGGTGAAGCCAGATTTTTTCCGATTCGTCCGCACTTTTTATTCCTCCATTGTCCGCCGCAAAAGGCGGGCCGTTCCATATCATCAAAGCTGCCGCGCGCCCCTGTGGGCGCTGCAAAATGAGCGCAGTTATACTTATACACAGTAAGGCTATATTAAACCTAAAATACTATATCATTATTTTTCAAGACAGTCAATAAATAAATGTAAAAAAATAGTGAAAACGCGGTTCCATGCTGCTGAAACCGCCATAATAATACAGTTTGGGGCGGAGCTCTCCGCGTGGGAGAGATCCGCCCCAAACTGTATGACAGAAGGGCTTTGAATATGCTTTTTTCCGGCTCAGAGCTGCGGGCCGGCGGCGACGAGGGCCTTGCCGGCCTCGTTGGTCTCGTACTTGGCGAAGTTCTTGACGAAGCGCGCGGCCAGATCCTTCGCCTTCTCCTCCCAGACGCCCGGGTCGGCGTAGGTGTCGCGCGGGTCGAGGATCGCGGGATCGACGCCCGGGAGCTCGGTCGGGACCTCAAAGTTGAAGTACGGGATGGTCTTGGTCGGGGCGTTCAGGATGTCGCCGTTCAGGATCGCGTCGATGATGCCGCGGGTATCGCGGATCGAGATGCGCTTGCCGGTGCCGTTCCAGCCGGTGTTGACCAGATAGGCCTTCGCGCCGCTCTTTTCCATCTTGCGCACGAGCTCCTCGGCGTACTTGGTGGGATGCAGCTCGAGGAAGGCCTGGCCGAAGCAGGCGGAGAAGGTGGGCGTCGGCTCGGTGATGCCGCGCTCGGTGCCGGCGAGCTTCGCGGTGAAGCCGGACAGGAAGTAGTATTTCGTCTGCTCCGGGGTCAGCACGGACACGGGCGGCAGCACGCCGAAGGCGTCGGCCGACAGGAAGATAACGTTCTTCGCGTCCGGGCCGGAGGAGACGGGGCGCACCTTCTTGACGATCTTCTCGATGTGCTCGATCGGATAGGACACGCGGGTGTTCTCGGTGACGCTCTTGTCGGCGAAGTCGATCTTGCCCGCGCCGTCGACGGTGACGTTCTCGAGCAGGGCGTCGCGGCGGATCGCGTTGTAGATATCGGGCTCGGAGTCCTTGTCGAGGTTGATGACCTTCGCGTAGCAGCCGCCCTCGAAGTTGAACACGCCGTTGTCGTCCCAGCCGTGCTCGTCGTCGCCGATCAGCAGGCGCTTCGGATCGGTGGACAGGGTGGTCTTGCCGGTGCCGGACAGGCCGAAGAAGATGGCGGTGTTCT
>JAILOS010000101.1 GCA_024690695.1 Oscillospiraceae bacterium | reverse complement strand
GGAGATCAACGGCAGCCCCATCACCTTCCTGGACACCCCGGGCCACGAGGCCTTTACCTCCATGCGCGCCCGCGGCGCCATGGTGACGGATATCGCCATCCTGGTGGTCGCCGCGGACGACGGCATCATGCCCCAGACCGTGGAGAGCATCAACCACGCCAAGGCCGCCGGGATCCCCGTGGTGGTCGCCATCAACAAGATGGACACCGTGGGCGCCAATCCCGAGCGCATCAAGCAGCAGCTCACCGAGTATGACCTGGTTTCCGAGGAGTGGGGCGGCGATACCATCATCGTACCCATCTCCGCCAAGACCGGTATGGGCATCGAGGACCTGCTGGAGAACCTGGTGGTCCAGGCCGAGGTGCTGGAGCTCAGCGCCAATCCCAACCGGGCCGCCAAGGGCACCGTCATCGAGGCCCGTCTGGACAAGGGCCGCGGCCCCATCATGACCGTCCTGGTGCAGAACGGCACCCTGAAGCTGGGCGACATCATCATCGCCGGCACCGCTGTGGGCCGCGTGCGCACCATGATCAACGACAAGGGACAGCGGGTCACCTCCGCCGGCCCCTCCACCCCCGTGGAGATCTCCGGCCTCAGCGAGGTGCCCAGCGCCGGCGACATCTTCAACGCCGTCAGCGACGAGCGCATGGCCAGAGAGCTGGCCGAGGAGCGCCGCGTCGCGCAGAACGGCAGCGCGCCCGGCACCGCCAAAAAGGTCAGCCTCGAGGATCTGTTCAACCAGATCCAGGCCGGCGAGATGAAGACGCTCAACATCATCGTCAAGGCCGACGTGCAGGGCTCGGCCGAGGCGGTCAAGAGTTCGCTGGAGAAGATCTCCAACGAAGAGGTGCGCGTCAAGGTCATTCACAGCGCCGTCGGCGCGATCAACGAGAGCGACGTGATGCTGGCCGCGACCTCCGGGGCGATCATCGTCGGCTTCAACGTCCGCCCGGACAACGCCGCGCGCGACAGCGCCGTGCGCAGCAAGGTGGACATCCGCATGTACCGCGTGATCTACGACTGCATCAACGAGATCGAGGCGGCCATGAAGGGCATGCTCGCGCCGAAGTTCAAGGAGGTCGTCATCGGCCACGCCGAGGTCCGCGAGACCTACAAGGTCTCGAAGGTCGGCACGGTCTGCGGCTGCTACTGCACGGACGGCAAGATTCAGCGCGGCTGCCAGGTGCGCGTCCTGCGCGACAACATCGTCGTCCACGAGGGCGAGCTGGCTTCGCTGCGCCGCTTCAAGGACGACGTGAAAGAGGTCGCCAGCGGCTACGAGTGCGGCATGCAGGTCGAAAAATTCAACGACATCAAGGTCGGCGACGTGATCGAGTGCTTCGTGATGGAGCAGATCAAGGACTGACCGAAAAGGAGCTGCGGGCGCGTTTGTACGCGCCCGTGCTCGCTGTAGGAGGAACGGAAAATGCCTTCCAATAAACTGGCAAGAACCAACGACGATATCCAGCGCGTTCTGTCCGCGCATCTGCGCGAGATCAAGGACCCCCGCGTACAGCAGGGGATGATCAGCGTCACCCGCGTCGAGACGACCGGCGACCTGCGCTATGCGAAGGTCTGGCTGTCGGTCCTCGGCATGAAGGACGAGAAGGAATTCAAAAAGGGCCTGAAATCCGCGGCCGGCTGGCTGCGGCACGAGCTGGGGCAGAGCCTCGAGCTGCGCTATACGCCGGAGCTGGTCTTCGAGATCGACCACAGCATCGAATACGGCGCGCATATCAGCAGCATGCTCCGCTCGCTCGACGTTCGGCCGGATGAGGATGAGGAAAAATGAAGCTCAGGGAATGCGTCCGGTATCTCGCGGAGCATGACGGCTACCGGATCCTGACCCACCGCACGCCGGACGGCGACACCGTGGGCAGCGCCGCGGCGCTTTGTTCGGCGCTGCGGCGAATGGGCAAGACGGCCTGGCTCTATCCGAACGACGGCGTGACGGCGAAGCTGCGCCCCTTCGTGAAGGATTATTTCGAGCCGGAGGGCTTTCAGCCGAACTGCTGCGTCGCTGTGGACGTCGCGTCCGAAAATATGTTTCCGCGCGGCTTTTCCGGCAAGGTGGATCTGTGCGTTGATCACCACCCGTCCAACGAGCGCTTTGCGGCCAGGTGCCTGATCGAAGCGGATCGCTCCTCCTGCGGGGAGATCGTGCTGGCGCTGATCAAGGAGCTGCACGGCCGGCCGACGGCGCGGGAGGCCAATTACCTCTACATCGCCGTTTCCACCGACACGGGCTGCTTTCAGTACGCCAATACCGACGCAAAGACCTTTCGCGCGGCGGCCGAGCTGGTGGAATTCGGCGCCCGCACCGCGCAGCTCAATCAGCTGCTGTTCCGCCGCGTCTCCCACGCCCGGCTGAAGCTGGAGGGGCTGATCTATGACAGCCTCCGCTTTTACCGCGAGGGGCAGATCGTCGTCGCGCTCGTCACGGACGAGATGCTTCAGCGCGCCGGGGCGACCGAGGACGATCTGGACGACCTGGCGGGTCTCGCCGGGCGCGCCGAGGGGCAGCGAGTCAGCATCACGATCCGCGACTGGCCGGGCGGCGCCAGCAAGGTCTCGGTCCGCTCCGGGCCGGATTTCGACGCCAGCGCGCTCTGCGCGGTCTTCGGCGGCGGCGGACATGCGATGGCCGCCGGCTGCAACATCGCCGCGCCCCCGGAGAAGGCGTGCGAGCTGCTGCTGCAGGTGATCGACGAGGTCTGGAAATGAACGGCATCCTGCTGGTCGACAAGGAACAGGACTGGACGAGCAGCGACGTCGTCGCCAAGCTCCGGGGCGTGCTGCACGAAAAGCGCATCGGCCACGCCGGCACGCTCGACCCGATGGCGACCGGGCTGCTCGTGCTTTTCGTCGGCCGGGCGACCCGCGCGGCGGAATACGCGTCTTCGCATGAGAAACGCTATCTGGCGGAGCTGCGCCTCGGCCTGACGACGGATACGCAGGATATCTGGGGGACTCCGCTGCGCCGGGAGCGCGCTTCGGTCGGCGAGGAAGAGCTGCGCGCCGTGCTGCGCCGCTTCACCGGGGAGATCGAGCAGATCCCGCCGATGTACTCTGCCGTGAAGCATCACGGGCGCAAGCTGTATGAGATCGCCCGCCGCGGCGGCGAGGTCGAACGCGAGCCCCGTCCGGTCCGCATCGACGCCCTTGAGCTGCTCGGCGGCGAAGGGGAGAGCTGGCGGCTCGATGTCCGCTGCTCCAAGGGGACCTATATCCGCACGCTCTGCCACGATATCGGGCGGGCGCTCGGCTGCGGGGCCTGCATGAGCGCGCTGCGGCGCGTGGAGCACGGGCAGTACGCGGTTTCCGCCGCGCATACGGTCTCCGAGATCGAAGCCGCCGCGGAGATGGGCTCGGCCGAAGAGCTGCTGCTCCCCGTCGATTCGCTCTTCTCCGAATACCCGCCGACGACGGTCAGCGGCGAAGCGGAACGCCGCATCCGCTGCGGCGCCGAAGCGGACGCGCCGGGCGTTCCCGACGGACTGCTGCGGCTTTACGCGGAGGACGGCGCGTTTCTCGCCCTCGCCCGCGCGGAGAACGAAAGGCTCCGGACGGAAAAAAGTTTTTTTGAGGTACAAGGCTGAACATGGCAGAATCCAAAAGAGCCATCGCGCTCGGTTTTTTTGACGGCGTGCACATCGGACACGCGGCGCTGCTGCGCAAAACGAAGCAGCGCGCGGAGGAGCTCGGCGTCATGCCCTCGGTGCTGAGCTTCGACGTGCATCCCGACACGCTCGTTTTTCAAAAAGACGTGCCGCTGATCAACAGCGCGCTCGGCCGTGAGGATCTGATCCGGCGGCTCTTCGGCATCGACAACGTGATCTTCATCCACTTCAACCAGCGCGTCATGCGCATGAGCTGGCGGGATTTTGCCGATTCCGTGATCGAGGAGCTGCACGCGGCCTGGGTGGTCGTCGGACACGATTTCAGCTTCGGCTACCGCGGCGAGGGAAAGCCCGATAAGCTGCGGGACTACTGCGCGGAACGCGGCGTCGGCTGCGATATCATCCCCGCCGTCGAGCTTGACGGCGAGATCGTCAGCTCCACGCGCATCCGCGAGCTGCTGCTGGCGGGCGAGATCGAGGAGGCGAACCGCCGCCTCGGGCATCCGCATTTTCTCACCGATACCGTGCATTCTGGCTACCACCTCGGCACCAAGCTCGGCACGCCGACGATCAACATGAGCTTTCCGGAGGGCGTGCTGGTCCCGCGGCGCGGCGTCTACGCCGCGAAGGTCTATCTCGCCGGCGAGACCGAGGGCCATATCGCCGTCACGAACGTCGGCGTGCGGCCGACGGTGAGCGACGAGGGCCGCCTCAGCGTGGAGAGCCACCTGCTCGACTACGCCGACGATCTCTACGGGCGGCAGGCGCGCGTGGAGTTTTACTCCTTCCTGCGGGACGAGCGGAAATACGCCGATTTCGGCGCGCTCAGCGCCCAGATCCGGCTGGATATGGAGCGGGCGAGAGCGTGGTTTGCCGAAAATAACGGTTGATCCGGTATTTATGCAGCCTTCGAAAACGCGGCCGATCTTGTCGGCCGCGTTTGACTTTTTCCCCGATTCGTGTATAATGTATTCGTATTATTATGGGTTATTGTCCGTCTTGCTTCGGGCAAAGAGAAGAGGATCGCCGTATGAAGAAAAAGTGGATCGTGATGCTCCCGGTTTTGCTTCTGCTTCTGGCCGTGCTGTTTGCGGTGCTGAGGCAGAGGCTTCCGGTGCTTCTGTCCGAAATGGAAGAGCTTCGGGAGCATACGGCCGTTTCCTCCGAAGAGCCTGAAAAGACGCCGCAGACCGTGCCGCAGCCGATTCCCGAAGCCCCGGCGCGGCTGTCGGAGCTCATGGCCTCCAACAAGGCTGCGCTGAAGGACGCCGACGGGGATTTCCCCGACTGGATCGAGCTCGTAAACGACGGCGAGGAGGAGCGCAGTCTGGAGGGCTTCTGGCTCTCCGACGAAAAGAAGAATCCTCAAAAATGGCAGTTTCCCGCCGTCGTTCTGCAGCCGGGCGAGCGCCTGATCGTCTTCTGCTCCGGCAAAGACCGCCGGGAGGGCGAGCTGCATACGAACTTTTCGCTCAACAGCGACGGAGAGACGCTGCTGCTGTCCTCTCCCGAGGGACAGGAGCTCTGGCGCCGGAGCTACTCCGACTGCGGCGCAGATCAGAGCGTGATCTGGGAAGAGGAAGGCGCCGTTCTCTGTGATTTTCCCACGCCCGGTTATCCGAACAATGAGGCGGGCCGCGAGGCTTTTCTCGCTGCGAACGACACGCATGGAGCGCTGGTCATCAACGAGGCTGTCCTGTCCAACGACTGGTACGCCCTGCAGCACAATATGTTTTATGACTGGGCGGAGCTGAAAAACGTGTCCGACAGGACGCTGCGGCTCAGCGACTATTATCTGTCGGACGACGCGGACGACCGTTTTCAGTTTCATCTGCCGGATCTGGAGCTCGCCGCCGGCGGTACCTTTATCGTATTCTGTTCCGGCGACGGGACGCTGAACAACCAGTTCTACTGCCACGCTCCCTTCGCGCTCAGCGCCAAAGGGGAGACGCTCTTCCTCAGCCAGGCCGACGGCGTGCTCTCCGACGCCGTGTACCTGCACGATCTCCCTTACCGCGGAAGCTGCGGCCGCATGGACGGCGAAGCGGGCTTCTTCTATTTCAAGACGCCCAGCCCCGAAAAGAACAACACGGAGGGCTACCGGAGCATAGCGGCCGAGCCCGCGGCTTATCCTGCGGAAGGCGTCTATGAAGGCGTCGGGGACCTGAGCGTGGAGCTAAACGGCGAGGGGACGATCTATTATACGACCGACGGCTCCATTCCGACGGCCGACAGCAAACGCTATACCGGCCCCCTTACGCTGACCGGGACGACGGTCCTCCGAGCCGTCTGCATAGAGGAAGGCAAGGTCGTGAGCGATCACGCCACCTTCAGTTATATCCTCAACGAAGGGCATCAGCTGCCGGTGGTGAGTCTGGTGACGGAGCCGAACGCGCTTTTCGGGCCTTACGGCATCTATACCAACTGGGCCTCCGACGACACGCGGGACGCGCACGTCTCCTTCTTCGAGGACGGGGGGGGCTTTGCGGCCGACTGCGCGATCAAGCTCCACGGGGCCAGCTCGCGGGAGCTCTGGCAGAAAAAGAACTATAAGCTGATTTTCAAAGACCGCTATGGCGGCGATCTGAGCTATGATCTTTTCCACAACGGCATAACGGAGTTCCATTCCATCGTTCTGCGCGGCGGCGACACGGAAGGAATGCACATGCTGCGCGACGAGCTCGGTTCTCTGGTGGCCAACAAGGTCACGGAGGAGCCGCTGGCGCTGGACAGCCGGTACTGTGCGCTGTATATCAACGGTTCCTACTTCGGGGCCTACGCGCTGCGGGAGGCCTACTCGGAGAAGTACGTGGCCGACCATCTGGGCGGAACGGAGGACAGCGTGACGATCCTGCGCGCGCCGATCAAGACGGGAGAGGCGCTGAATATCATCAACCAGTTGATCTACCGGGATATGTCGCAGCCGGAAAATTATGAATGGGCCTGCAGCGTTCTGGATATGGACTCGCTCTGCGAATGGATGGCCCTGGAGGCTTACTTCAACAACCTCGACCCCTCGGGGAACCTGCGCTATGTCAGCTCGGACGCGACCGACGGTCGCTGGCGCATCGCCTTTTTCGACCTGGATATTGCGATGACCAACGACAACGCCTACTGGGGCGATCTGTTCAACCGCGAATATCAGATCGGCAAGGTCACCAGCAATCTGCTGAACAGTCCGGCGTTCAAGGAAACGCTGCTGCGCAGCGCCGCCCGGCTCTATCAAAACGGATTGAGCAGCGATTTGGTCCTGCAGACGATGGACGAGCTGCTCGACGAGCTCGGGGATGAAGCGCAGCGCGACCTCAGGCGCTGGCGGGAGAGCGCTGACCAGTATCGGCTCAACCTCGACCGGCAGCGCAGCCGCCTCGGCGAGCAGCGCACGGCTACCTGGCTGCTGGAGCTCCAGCAGTGGACAGGCGTTTCGGACGCGACGATGCGGGAATACTTCGGCGATTACCCGAAGTCCTGGTAAACAACAAAATAGATAAAAGAAACGCCGGTCGATCACGACTGGCGTTTCTTTCTGGCAGCGTGGCCGCGGCCGCGGCGGCGCACCTGCATGGATTTGGTTTTGTAGAACTCCTTCAGGTCGTCGTCCGCTTCATACACGAGCTTATTGACCGTCCAGGTCTCGCTGTCGGCGTATTTGCGGAAGCGCGCGCGGACGAGATAATCGCCGTGCCCCTCGCAGGAGAAGAGATTCATATAGCGCTGGTCGCCCTGATTGACCCATTTGACGCCCTCGAGCTGCGCGCCGCAGACCGGGCAGCAGAAGCGCGTGAGCCGTTCGTCGGCAAAGGCGGCCGCCTTGCTGTCAAAGCCCTCGAGACTTTCGTGCAGCAGCGTGTCGGGCTCGGCGGCCTCGACGGGCGGCTTGTAGTTGGGGCTCCGTTCGGCCAGGATCCGCCCGGCGTCGTCGTAGGTGCGCAGCCCCTCCTTCAGATCGAGCCGGCTGCCGACGAGGGCCGTGTTGTAGGCGTCGCCCAGCGCGTCGTGCGCGACGCGGGTCTGTTCGATTTCAAAGTGCTCCATCGCGCTGGCGAGGGATTTCTGGTTTTTGTCCAGCCCCGTCTGCACGTTATAGATCATCTGCAGGTTGATCCAGCCGGCGATCCAGTCCCAGTCAAGGTCGTGGATGATGATGTTCTGCTCGAAAATGCCCTGGTCGTCGCAGCCCCAGGTGATAAAGGTCACGTCGTCCCCGCACCAGGCGCGGAAGCGTTCCACCGCGTCGGGAAAAGGAACGCCGCGGGCCAGACGCTCCTTGTCGAAGCCGGTGATCTTTTTGACTTTATAATGCATGCGGCGGAAATAGAACGGCTTGACGTCGATCGTGAATTCCTCGCCCGGCGTCATGTCGTCGTTGAGCTTGACGGCGCCGATTTCGATGATCTCCCCGCGCAGGCGAATGGGGAGCTTGTTGAAGACGGAGGATTTGGAGCTCATCGCCTGATTCCATTCCAGATCCACCACTACGTAAGGCATGGCATACAATCCTTTAGCAAGAATACTGTTTTTAACAGAGAGGTATTATATCACAGACTTTTCGTCCTTGCACTACATTTTTTCAAAACAGCAAAATAATCTTTGCGCCGAAGTGGGGCATATGCTATACTCAAGAAGAATTTGCGAGGTGGTATGCATGGAAAGCATGACGATACGCGAGGCCGCGAGGGCCTGCGGCGGAGCGCTCAGCGGCGTTGGCGACGCGGAGCGTTTTCTCGGCCGGATCGTGATCGACAGCCGCGCCGTCGAAGCGGGCGACCTTTTTGCGGCCTACCGCGGCGAAAAAACCGACGGACACCGCTTCATCACCGCGGCGCTCGACCGCGGCGCCGCCTGCTGCCTGGCCGAGCGGGCGCCGGAAGGGGAGAAGCGCCTTCTGATCCTCGTCCCGGACGTGCAGCGCGCTATCGAGGCGATCGCGGCGGCCTGGCGCGAGCGGCTTTCGATCCCGGTGATCGGCGTCACCGGCAGCGTCGGCAAGACCTCCGCCAAGGAGATGCTTTATGCCGTCCTGTCGCAGCGCTTCCGGGTGCTGAAGACGGAGGGAAATTTCAACAACCAGATCGGCGTTCCGATGACGGTTTCCCGCATCGGACTGCGCCATGAGGCGGCCGTCGTAGAGATGGGGATCTCCGGCTTCGGCGAGATGAGCGAGCTGGCGCGGATCGCCCGGCCGACGGCGGCTGTGTACACGGTGATCGGCCACGCGCATCTGGAGTTTCTCGGCGACCTTGAGGGCGTCCGCCGCGCGAAAGCGGAGATGCTGGACTTTCTGCCGGAGGAGGCGCCGGTCTTCGTCAACGGCGACGACGAGCGCCTGTTCATGATGCCCTGCCGTCAGCGGAAGATCGCCTACGGGCTCACGGCTCGCTGCGAGGTCCGCGCGGAGAAGGTCGAGCCGCTGCCCGACGGAACGACCGCCTGCGAGATCGTAGCGCCCGGCCGCCGCATCGCCGTCCGGATCCCCGCCTTCGGCCGGCACATGGTCTATGCCGCGCTGGCCGGCGCGGCCGCAGGCCTGTATTACGGCCTGAGCGACGAAGAGATCGCCGCCGGCGTCTCGTCCTACGAGACGGTCGGCCGACGGGCCGCCGTTACGGATACCGGCTCCGTCACGCTGATCGACGACTGCTACAACGCCAATCCCGACTCCTCCCGCAGCGGCGTGGATTCGCTGCTGGAGCTGCCCGGCCGTCACGTCTGCATTTTCGGCGATATGCTGGAGCTGGGCGAAGGGGAGCGCGAGCTGCATCGCCGCCTCGGGGAATACGCCGCACAGAGCGGGGCGGATCTGGTCGCCGCCTGCGGGCCGCTCTCCGCCTGTACGGCCGAGGGCGCCGGAAGCCGCGGACGCTGGTTTGATAACCGGGAGGAGCTGATCCGCGCGCTGCCGGAGCTGCTGCGTCCCGGCGACGCCGTGCTGGTAAAGGCTTCGCGCAGCATGCGCTTTGAGGAGATTTCGGAGGCGATCAAGCAGCTTCGCCTGTAAGGGGAGAGACAGAGATGCCGGAGAAAAAGTGGAGCGTTTTTCTGGATCTGGACAACACGATCCTGGATTTTACAAAGGCCGAGCGCATCGCTCTTTCACAGACGCTGCGCGAGCGGGGCGTGGAACCGGAGGAGAAGGTTCTGAAGAGCTACAACGCCTTCAACGTCGCCTGCTGGGAGAAGCTGGAGGAAGGGCTGCTGACGCGCGACGAGGTGCTGGTGAGGCGCTTTGAGCTGCTGTTTCGGTCCTTCGGACTGGATCTGGACGGGGCCGAGGCCAACGCGCGGTACGAGCAGCTGCTGCATATCGGCCACTGGTTCGTGCCGGGCGCGGAGGAGCTGCTGCGCACGCTCGCGCCGATTTACGACCTGTATCTGGCCTCGAACGGCGTGGAGAGCGTGCAGCTCAGCCGCATCGCCAGCGCCGGGATCGCGCCGTATTTCAAAGATATTTTCATCTCGGAGCGTATGGGCGCGGTCAAGCCGCAGAAGGCCTATTTCGACGCCTGCTTCGCGCGGATCCCGGGCTTTGATCCCGGGCGCGCGATCATCGTCGGAGACAGCCTGACCTCGGATATCCGCGGCGGGATCAACGCCGGGATCCTGAGCTGCTGGCTCAACTACAACGGCAAACCCGGCCGTCCCGATATCCGGCCGGACTATGAGATCCGCGAGCTGGCCGAGCTCCCGCCGCTGCTGGCGCGGCTCAAGGACGGGAACGGATGAAACAGGACGGAAGGAAACGGAAAAAGGGCAGCCTGCACAGAGCGGCAGGCTGCCCTTTTCCATGTTCCGGACAGGGTATTTACAACAGGAAATGATAGACGATCAGCCCGAGCAATCCCGGGATCCCGAGAAAGCCGGTGACCAGACAGTTGAGCAGGTCGAGCTCGAGCACCATGCCGAATTCCGCGCCGAAATAATTGAAAACGAACAGCATGATGAAGCCGATCGCCGCGTGGATCAGAAACTTGAAGATCCGCCTGATCGGCCTGAGCAGCACGAAGATCAGTACGACGATGCCGATCAGCAGCGTCGTGCCCATATACGGGGCAAAAAAAGAATAATCCATAGAATCCCTTTCAAATAATTACCGTAGTAAACCCGGGCGGACGACACAAACTAAACCCGGACAGGACGCCGGGAGACGAGAGACAGAGAGCCTCCGGATGCATGAGACCTTTCTCAGCATATAGAAATACAACCAAAACGGCCTCTTGTCAAGCGCTCGGAGAGTTTTCCGGGAAAAAGAAAATATCCGGCGCGGGAGCGGGCTGTGGAAACACGGCCCGCTTTTGGCGCGTTCCGGGCGCGTCCGGGGAGGAAAGACTTGAAAAACGGCGACAGTTGCGATATACTAAATAAGTTAATATGCGCCGGGTTTATCCGGCTTCCACTACAAGATATGGTTCCCGAAAGGCAAAAAGAACATGAAAAAAACCCCCGTTTCCTACGGTAACGACAGTATTTCCCAGCTCAAGGGCGCCGACCGCGTCCGCAAGCGCCCCGGCGTCATTTTCGGCTCCGACGGGCTCGACGGCTGCGAGCACGCCGTTTTCGAGATCCTCTCCAACGCCATCGACGAGGCGCGCGAGGGCTTCGGCGACCTGATCACGCTGACGAGCTATGAGGACCGCTCCATCGAGGTGGAGGACTTCGGCCGCGGCTGTCCGCTGGACTGGAATCCCAACGAGAAGCGCTTTAACTGGGAGCTGGTCTTCTGCGAGCTCTACGCCGGCGGCAAGTACCAGAACGCCGACGGCGGCGATTACGAATACTCGCTGGGCCTGAACGGACTCGGCTCCTGCGCGACGCAGTACGCCTCGGAGTACATGGACGTGACCGTCTGGCGCGACGGAAAGCGCTACGATCTGCATTTCAAAAAGGGCGTCGTCGCCGGAAAGAAGGGCGAGGAGCTGTCCGTGCAGCCGGCCGACCGGAAAAAGACCGGAACGACGATCCGCTGGCGGCCCGACCGCGAGGTTTTTACCGACATCGACATCCCGGTCGAGTATTTCCGCGAGGTGCTGCACAAGCAGGCGGTCGTCAATGCCGGCGTCACCTTCCGGCTGCGCGTCCAGCACGGCAAGCAGTTCGAGACGACGGAGTACCGCTACGAAAACGGCATCCGCGACTATGTGCAGGAGCTCGCGGGGGAAGCTCCGCTCACCGCGCCCTTCTTCATCTCGGCCGAGCGGAAGGGGCGCGACCGCGAGGACAAGCCCGAGTACAAGGTCAAGCTCTCCGCGGCCTTCTGCTTTTCCAACAAGGTCAACGCGATCGAGTACTACCACAACTCCTCCTGGCTGGAAAACGGCGGCGCGCCGGACAAGGCGGCGAGATCCGCCTTCGTTTCCGCGATCGACGCCTATATCAAAAAGCTCGGCAAATACCAGAAAAACGAGACGGCGATCAAGTTCCAGGACGTGCAGGACTGCCTGATCCTGGTCACCAACTGCTTCTCCACGCAGACCTCCTATGAGAACCAGACGAAAAAAGCGATCAACAACCGCTTTATCCAGACGGCGATGACGGAGTTTTTCAAGGAGAAGCTCGAGATCTACTTCATCGAAAACAAGCCCGAGGCCGACCGGATCGCCGAGCAGGTGCTGATCAACAAGCGCAGCCGCGAGACGGCCGAGCGGGCGCGGCAGGGGATGAAGAAAAAGCTCTCCGGCAGCATCGACATCGCCAACCGCGTGCAGAAATTCGTCGACTGCCGGAGCCGCGACCCGGAGAAGCGCGAGATCTACATCGTGGAGGGCGACTCGGCTCTCGGCGCCTGCAAGCTCAGCCGCGACGCCGAGTTTCAGGGCATCATGCCCGTGCGCGGCAAAATCCTCAACTGTCTGAAGGCCGACTACGTGCGCATCTTCAAAAGCGACGTCATCACCGACCTGCTGAAGGTGCTCGGCTGCGGCGTCGAGGTGAAGGACAAGCACACGAAGGATCTCAGCAGCTTCGATCTGAACAGCCTTCGCTGGAGCAAGGTCATCATCTGCACCGACGCGGACGTGGACGGCTACCATATCCGCACGCTGATCCTCACCATGCTCTACCGCCTGGTGCCGACGCTGATCCGCGAGGGCTACGTCTACATCGCCGAATCGCCGCTGTACGAAATCGAGAGCAAGGGAAAGACCTGGTTCGCCTATTCCGACCGCGAAAAAGCGGCCATCCTCGACAAGCTCGGCGGCGCGAAGGCCGTCATCAGCCGCAGCAAGGGCCTCGGCGAGAACGACCCGGACATGATGTGGATGACGACGATGAACCCCGACACGCGGCGGCTCATCAAGGTGATGCCGGAGGACGCCGCGCACATGGCGGAGGTCTTTGACCTGCTGCTGGGCGACGACCTCAACGGGAGAAAGGATTTTATCGCGGAATTCGGCTGCCAGTACCTGGATATGGCCGATATTTCCTGAGAAAGAGCGTAAAAGATGGCGAAAAAAACGGAAAGCGAAAAGAAAAGACCCAATAATCCCAACGTCGTCGGGCTCAAGGCTGCCGTCGTGGAGCAGCCGATCACGCGCACGCTGGAGACGAACTTCATGCCCTACGCGATGAGCGTGATCGTCTCGCGCGCGATCCCGGAGATCGACGGCTTCAAGCCCTCGCACCGCAAGCTGCTCTATACGATGTTCAAGATGGGGCTGCTCGGCGGCTCGCGCACGAAAAGCGCCAATATCGTCGGCCAGACGATGCGGCTCAATCCGCACGGCGACGCGGCGATCTACGAGACGATGGTGCGCCTGTCCGCCGGCTACGAGGCGCTGCTGACGCCCTTCGTGGACTCGAAGGGCAACTTCGGCAAGGTCTACTCACGCGATATGTCCTACGCAGCCTCGCGCTATACCGAGGCGCGGCTCGCGCCGATCTGTTCGGAGGTCTTCCGGGATATCGACAAGGACACCGTGGACTTCACGGACAACTACGACGGCAGCATGCAGGAGCCGACGCTGCTGCCCACAGCCTTTCCCAACGTGCTGGTGTCCGCCAACACGGGCATTGCCGCCGGCATGGCCAGCACGATCTGCGGCTTTAATCTTAACGAGGTCTGCGAGACCACGATCCGCTTCCTGCGCGAGCCGGACTGCGATCTTCTCGCCACGATGCCGGCGCCGGACTTTCCCACCGGCGGCGAGATCGTCTACGACCGGCGGGAGATGGAGACGATCTATTCCACCGGACGCGGCAGCTTCAAACTGCGCGCGAAATGGCGTCATCTGCCGAAGGAGAATATCGTCGAGATCTACGAGATCCCGTATACGACGACCTCGGAGGCGATCATCGACAAGGTCGCGGAGCTCATCAAGAGCGGGCGCGTGCGCGAGATCAACGACATGCGCGACGAGACCGACCTGAGCGGTCTGCGCCTTGCGATCGACCTCAAGCGCGGGACCGACCCGGACAAGCTGATGCAGAAGCTCTTCCGCCTTACGACGCTGCAGGACGCTTTTCCCTGCAACTTCAACGTCCTCGTCGCCGGCAATCCGCGCGTGATGGGCGTGCGCGAGATCCTGGAGGAGTGGACGGCCTGGCGCATGGAGTGCGTGCGCCGCCGCGTATTCCACGAGCTCCAGAAAAAGCGCGAGAAGCTGCATCTGCTGCAGGGCCTCGCGCAGATTCTGCTGGATATCGACAAGGCGATCCATATTATCCGCGAAACCGAGAGGGAGAGCGAGGTCGTTCCGAACCTGATGATGGGCTTCGGCATCGACCGGACGCAGGCCGAATTCGTCGCGGAGATCAAGCTGCGCAACATCAACCGCGAATATATTCTCAAGCGCACCGCGGAATCCGAGGAGCTGGAGCGGGACATCGCGGAGCTCGAAGCGACGCTGTCGAGCAAGCGGCGCATCAAGAGCATCATTGTCGACGAGCTCAAGCAGATCAATAAGAAGTTCGTCGCCCCGCGCCGCAGCACCATCGTCTACGCCGACGAAATCGAGGAGTTCGACGAGCAGCAGGAGGTCCCGGACTATCCGGTATCGCTGTTCCTGACGCGGGAGGGCTATTTCAAAAAGATCACGGCCCAGTCGCTGCGCATGGGCAGCGACCACAAGTTCAAGGACGGCGACGGGCTGAACGTCAGCCTGGAGGCCTCCAACCGCGGGGAGCTGCTGATCCTTACCGACAAACAGCAGATGTACAAGGTGAAGATCGCGGAGCTGGAGGAGAGCAAGGCGTCCTCGCTCGGCCAGTACCTGCCGACGCGGCTGGAGATGGACGAGGGCGAAAACGTGATCACGATGTTCGACCCGGACGACTACAGCGGGGAGCTGCTGTATTTCTTCGCCAACGGGCGCGTCGCGCGCGTGCCGCTCTCGGCCTACGAGACGAAGACGCGCCGGAAGAAGCTGATCAACGCCTGCTCGGACAAGAGCCCGGTCTGCTCGGCGCTGCTGCTGCGAGGCGAGCAGGACGTCGCCTGCTTTGCCGACGACGGCCGCGCGCTCGTTTTCAGCACGACGCTTCTGCAGCCGAAAACCGTCCGCAGCACGCAGGGCGTGGCGGTCATGGCGCTGAAGGCGCGACGCCGGCTCAGCCGGGCGGTCTTCCTCCCGGACAGCGGGATCACGAATGTTTCCCGCTATCGGGTCCGTTCGCTGCCCGCCGCGGGCGCGCTGCTGCGCAGCGAGGACCGGGAGGAGAAACAGCTCAGTCTGATGGACGAATAAGACGCGGAGCCTCGGCTCCGCGGAGAGAAAAGCGAGGAACGACGTGAAGAAATGGATTGCCCTCCCCGCCCTGTGCCTGCTGGCGCTGCTGCTGGCCGGCTGCGGTACGCTGTTCAGCAAGGAATACGTCAACGTCACGGACTATCAGCCGAACGAGCCGGAACCGCGCTCCTTCGGCGGAGAAGTCACGGTAAAAGACTATGAGGAGCTGCAGACGGCGCTGCTTTCGATGGTCTACGCGGGCGAGACCCGGGGAACGATCGTTTTCGACTCCGAATACCGGGGCGATGCGAAAAAAGACCTGGACGAGGCCTGCAGCCAGATGCACCGCGAGGACGCGCTCTGGGCCTACTGCGTACAAAACGCGAGCTATGAGATCTCGCGAATCGTCGCCCATGAGGAAGCGGCGATCCGCCTCGAATACGCGCCGACCGCGATGAAGGTGGACGGGATCCTGCAGCTCAACTATGCCGCCGGGCTGGAGACGATTTTCGCCGAAGCGATGGAGAACAACGAAAACCGCATCGTGATCCTGATCGGCAACAGCACCTACAGCGCCGACGCGATGGAGTCGCTGGCCGTTCGCGTTTACCGCGAGCACCCGAGCTGCGCTGCCGGCGAGCCGGACCCGGATGTGTACATGTACAGCGGCAGCGGCCGACAGCGCCTGTATGAGATCCTGATCGATTACGGCCTCGACCGGGAGGAGATCCTGCGCAGAAAAGAGGCGCTCAGCCGTTTCGACCCGGAGGATCTGGACGTTCCGGAAGGGCAGGAGGCCGTGCTCACCGCGCTGCAGTTATGCCTCTATCTGACGGAAAACTGCCGCATCGCGGAGGATTCCGGACTCAATACGATCTATGATGCGCTGATTGCCGGAGAGGCGAACAGCGAGGGACTGGCGCTGGCCTACGTCGATCTCTGCGACGCCTACGGCATCCCCTGCGTGATCGTCTACGGACAGTATCAGACCCGCGAGCACTGCTGGAACATCATCGAGATCGAAGGCGAGCACTATCACGTGGACGTCAGCGGCTGTATCCGCGACGGCATGGCCGAGGGCTTCCTGTTGGACGACGCGAGCATGTGGCTGAAATACCGCTGGGACACCTCCTCCTACAGTATCTGCAGCGGGACGCTGAGCTACTGGCAGCTGCCCGGCGCGCCTTACGAGCTGCCGGAAAACCGGCAGGAGGAGCCGGAACCGGGGGAGGAGCCCGGGGAGGAACCGGGTGAAGAACCCGGAGAAGAGCCCGGAGAGCAAGCGGGAGAAGAGTCCGGCAAGGAACCGGGGGAAGAGCCCGGAGAGGAGCCCGGCGAGCAGCCGGGGGAGGATCCCGGTCCGGACGGAGGGGGCTGAAAAAACTCCCCGTACGGAATGAATTTAATGCTTGACAATCAGCGGAAATATGGTATTATAGTCCCGTTGCTGATGCGGGCATAGCTCATCCGGTAGAGCGCCACCTTGCCAAGGTGGAGGTAGCGAGTTCGAGCCTCGTTGCCCGCTCCAAAAAAACCCTGTTGCGAAAGCAACAGGGTTTTTTGCAGCCGGGGAACGAATATGCGGGCATGATGAAATTGGCAGACATGCAGGATTTAGGTTCCTGTGCCGAAAGGCGTTGGGGTTCAAGTCCCCATGCCCGCACCACGGCGTCAGAAGAACGCGGCTCCGTTCCGCTTCCCCGGTCAGCGTAAGAGCCGGGAAAGCTGCACGTCCGCAGCGTCCGTTCGGATGCAGACAGATCAGAGGAGGATACCTTATGTGGCTTGAGCAAGTCCTGAATCTATATGCGATTACGATCAACGTGGTCGGACTTGTGATCTGCCTGTTCAGATATGTCCGCAGGCCTCGGAAGGACTGGGTCTATGCGATCGCCTTCCTGCTCGGGAATCTCTTGAGCAACTATTACTGGGGAGCCTATACCTTGATGATGGGTGAGGATCCGAACGTCTCGTCGTTCTTCGCCTATTTCGGCTGGGATATCTCCTATGTGGCTCTGCTGCTGCATCTGCTGGCGCTTCGGAAGAAGGAGAAGGGCTTTTTCTCCCCGCTTTGCCTGATCCCGATCCCGCTGAATATTGCGCAGTTTATCCTCTACATCCAGTTCGGCGGTATTCTCAACAACATCTGGCAAAGCGTCATGTGCACGTCCGTTGCCGTGCTGAGCATCAACAGCCTGGTCTATTATCGGAAAAACAAGGCTGACGGCGCGCAGAAGCCTTACATTCCGGCGGTGATGCTGCTGTTCATCTTCTGCGAGTACACGATGTGGACGAGCTCCTGCTTTGACTGGCCCAGCGCGGCGCAGCATCCCTACTACTATTTCTGCATTATCGCGTTCGCGATGCCGCTTCTGCTCGCCTGGGCCATCTCCAGGACTTACCGGGATGAAACGCCGAAGGGACGGAGCGAACGCAGCCTGGGCCGCTCGCTGCTGCCGCCCTTTTACATTCTGCTGGTGTTCGTCTGCTGCTTCGGCGGATACTTCCTGGCTGTATGGACCCGCAACAAAATCGCCGCCGGTCTGGCCGGCGCGGAGGGGGCCGACCCCTATTCCATCATCGCGGTCATGCTCTTCGTCTTTTCCGCCGTTCTGGTGCTGTTCTCGATCGCGATTATTCTGGTCGTCGGCTTCGGGCAGAAGGCCAGAGAGAGTGAAAAACTGAGACAGGACAAGCTGATTGCCGAGCATTCCAACGCCGCCAAGACCGACTTCCTGACCAGCATGAGCCACGAGATCCGCACGCCGATCAACGCGGTGCTCGGCATGAACGAGATGATCCTGCGCGAAGCGCTCGAAGCGCGCGACCTGCTGCCGAAGGAGCGCGACGCGATTCGCGCCGTCTTTTCCAAAATCTGCGGATATTCCGGCAATATCGAAAGCGCGGGCAATAATCTGCTGTCGATTATCAACGACATTCTCGACTTCTCGAAGATCGAGTCCGGCAAGATGGAGCTTGTGGAGGCGCCGTACAAGCTCAGCAGCATGCTCAACGACGTGAGCAACATGATCGCCTTCAAGGCCAGAGACAAAGGACTCGAGTTTTACGCCGACGTGGACGAGACGATCCCGGACGGCCTGTGCGGAGACGAGCTTCGCGTCCGCCAGATCGTGACGAATCTGCTCGGCAACGCCGTCAAGTATACCAATACCGGCAGCATCAGGCTTTCTGTCCGAAAAGCCGAAATGGACCGGGAACGGCTCGTTCTTCGGATCTCTGTCAAAGACAGCGGCATCGGCATCAAGCCCGAGGACATGGACAAGCTCTTCGTCAAGTTTGCCCGGGTCGATCTCCCGCACAACAGCACGGTTGAAGGAACCGGCCTCGGCCTGGCGATCACCTGGAACCTGCTGGAGATGATGGGCGGCAGCATCCGGGTCGAGAGCGTCTACGGCGAGGGCTCTGAGTTCATCGTTACGCTCCCGCAGAAGATCGAGTCTCTCGAACCCGTGGGCGACTTCCGCGAGAAATTCGAGAAGAGCATGGAAGAAACGAAGGCCTACCGCGAATCCTTCCATGCGCCCGAAGCGCACATCCTCGTCGTGGACGACACCCGCATGAATCTGCTGGTTGTCGCCAATCTCCTCAACAAGACGGAGATCGAGATCGACACGGTTACGAGCGGGGCAGAGGCGCTGTCGCTGGCCGAGACGATCCCCTACGATCTGATCCTCATGGACCAGCGGATGCCGGAGATGGACGGCACGGAAGCCATGAACCGGATCAAGGAGCAGCCGCAGGGTGCAAACCGCGAAACGCCCTTTATCTGTCTGACGGCCGACGCCGTCGTGGGCGCCAGAGAGCGCTATCTCGCGCTTGGCTTCACCGACTATCTGACCAAGCCCATCAACAGTCAGGCGCTCGAAAAAATGCTGATGCGCTATCTGCCGGCCGAAAAGATCAGCCGGCAGCGGGAAACGCCCGAAAACGAAACGCCGGAGTCGAAAAACACCGGCCTTGAAGCGCTGAACGGAGCGGGGATCGACAGCTCGGAAGGACTGCGCTACTGTCAGGACGACGAGAGCTTTTACCGTTCGGTTCTGCAGGAGTTCGTTTCCAACGAGAAAGACAAGCGTGAGAAGCTGTGCGCCTGCTTTGACGCGAAGGACTGGCACGATTACGCTATCTACGCCCATTCCCTCAAAAGCACGGCCAGGATGATCGGCGCGGACGAGCTGTCCCTTCTGGCGCAGACGCAGGAGACCGCGGCCTTGAATGAAGCGGAAAGCGAGATCCTGGCCGGGCACGCCGCCATGATGGAGGCCTATGCCAGCACGACGGAAGCCATCCGGGCCGTTTGCCCGACGGAACAAGCCGGGAGTATTGAAGACGGGGACGAGGTGCTGGAGTTCTCTCCCGATACGCTGTAGGCGGAAAAAGGTAAAAAGAGCATGAAAGAGCGCGCTGATTTCTGTCAGCGCGCTCTTTCGGCTGCTTCCGTATTCTTTTTCACCTTCAGCTTCGGGCCGGTCATGTCGTAGCTGATCGCAAGGATCTCACGCACCGCCTCGTCCTCGGCCGAGCCGTCCAGCAGCACCGTGATCCAGTGGTCCTTGTTCATGTGGTAGCCCGGCAGAAAGCCGGGGAGAGCCCGGTAGGTATCCATCAGCAGCGGGCCGCACTTGAAGTCGGCGAGATCGACGAGACCTTCGCGCTCGATCCCAAGCCGCCTGTAGGGGATACGCATCACAACGCCGAACCACTTGCGGTTGCCGCGGTGCCGGAAAATGAAAGCCTCGTCGTCCCAGGGGTATTCCGGCTCCGTGTCATAGCGCTCAGCCGCCAGCCGGATCAGTTCGTCCTTCGTCACGGCGTTTCCGCTCCTTTCCTCCGGGCAAGCCAGGCCCGGATCGCCTCGATATCCGCCCGGTCCTTCTCCCGGCCGAGGGAGAGCTTCATTTGCAGCAGGGCGGACGGAGACACGACCGAATAACCCCCGACAGACAGGCAATCGCCCGCCTGCCAGCCTTCGAAGAGCTCTATCGTGCCGCTGTAGCAAAACCAGCGCTTTCCGTCGTCCGTCAAGCGAAACGGAACGCCTTCGGCCTCGAGGCGATCCGCAAGGAGCCGGCTGCAGCCGAGATCGACGTCCTGCGTCCCTTCCTTCATCCCGTACAGCACCATCGCGGCGCCGGTGACGAGCCAGTATTCGCCGGGATCATAGGGAAACGCGCGCAGCGTCGAGAGGATTTCGTCTCTGTTCATGTCAGTTCGTTCAGCTTCCGCTGCAGCTGATCCAGATCGCTCTGTGTAAAGGAGTCCGGATCGACGCCGCAGGACAGGCAGGTCCGGCGGAATTCGTCCGCCCCGATCGTATCGTTGGGGCTTTCGGCCAGCCTCCGCGCGACACGGTTGATCAGGCCGGTGTTCGTGTCCATCAGCCCGTAGTCCTCCAGCATAGCCAGTTTCCAGGCTTCAATCATTTCGGCTCCTCCTTTCTTCGCCGGCGCCCAGGACGAAATCGCGGATGATCTCGCCGATCGCCGCCTTGTGCACGATGTAGCTACCGTGCGTCTCGCCCGGAAGGATGCGCAGCTCCGCGCCGGGGATCGCTTCGGCGATGCGCCGCGTTTCGGCCTCGCGGATCAGATCCCGGCTTCCGGCCAGCACCAGCGTTCTGGCGCGGATGGCGCGCAGCTCCGCCTCGCCGATCTGCGGTTCGTGCAGCATCAGGGCGATCTTCGCATCGCGCCGGAGCAGGTACTCCAGCCGGAACAGCAGACGCAGCCACAGCTTGACGCCCTGCGGCGTGCAGTTCGCGCCGCTGACGATCAGCGTGGAAACGCGCTCGCAGCGCGCCGCGGCCAGCAGCGCGGCGATTCCGCCGTCGCTGAAGCCGTAGAGCACGACGTCGCGCAGATCGAGCGCCTCGAGAAAGCCGATCAGATCGTCGGCCATATCCGCGTAGTGCAGCTCGGAGACCTGCGTGCTCTGTCCGTGTCCGCGGGAATCCAGGCGATAGCAGCGGAAGTCTTTTTCCAGCACCGCGGCGGCCTCGTCGAAGATCCCGTGGTCCTCGCCGTTGCCGTGCAGCATCACGAGCGGCCGCCCCTCGCCGCCTTGAACGTAAAACAGATCGAGACTGTTGACCGAAACGATCATAGACGCACACTCCTTCTGCATGAAGACTGTTCCGTGTCCGATTATAGCATCTGCAGAAGCGCCGATCAACGAAAAACCTCTTTTGCCCGAAGACAAAAGAGGCTCTTTTGATGGTTAAGACCGCCTATAAGGACGCCGGGCATAAAAAATCGCCCAAAAGCACACCAGCAGCGGAGCTCGGCAAACTGGTATTTGTCAACTTGTTCGGTTTTGCTGAAAAGCTCATTTCAGCGGCAGCACAGCGACTTCCTCCGCATCTTCATAATCGCTGTCTTTCTCACCGTTCGGCACAAATCCAAATGAGGCGTACAGATGCCTGGCTGCTTCATTTTCCTGATCGTATGATGTACTCCATGTGTCTTCCTCTCCATCCGGAAACGATAGAACATAGTCCAAAAGAAGGTTCAGTGCATCCCTTCCGAATCCTTTTCCCTGAAATCTGTGATCGATCATAAATCGCCAAAGATAATAGCTGTGGCGATATATTTCCGCCATACCGTTGTATTCTTCGGAATGATGTCCGATCATCGCAAATCCGACCGCTGTGTCGCCATCGTAGATACCGAAACACTGAACAAATCTGCCGCTTGCATTGACGGCATAAGCCTGAGCCATACTCACCGTATTCGAAGCAACGTAATCTTTCTGCGATTCAGCAACTTCAAGCTCCATCAGATCAACGAAGTTATTGTCATTCACCTTTTCAAGTCTTATCCCTTTGTTTTTCAGTTCGTATCTGCCTGTCATTTTAAGCCTCCTCAAATCCGGATTTACCGAATTTATTCTACCAATCGTTTTTTTGTCCCAAATGCGTAGAAAACCTCTTTTTCCTTTGGTAGACAAAAAGGTTTCTTTGATGTGTAAGACCGCGTAAAAGGACGCCAAAGCATAGAAAGACCGCGTAAAAGACATTCCTGTGACCGCATCGGCAAACCGGAAAACCTCATCTTGATAGGTCGATCCAGTATCGCTCCAGCCAGCAGTCATCCTCCGGATCAAATATAGTGGATTCGAAAACGCCTCCGTTATGCAGGATCGTTCGCTTGCTTCCTTCATTTCCCTGCACGCAGGTTATGAGCACTCTGCCAATGCCGAGTTTTGCGCACTCCGACAGGACGAGATTAAGCATTTGCGTCGCGTATCCTTTTCGTCTCTCACTGGGGGCGACGGAATATCCGATATGTCCTCCAAACTTTTCCAGATACTCATTTAATCTGAATCTGATATTAATCATTCCGACGATCTTAAGATCCTCTTCACGTATGAAGATAAATTGCGATGCGGGGGCATGCCCGTCAGGACCGGTTAAGGGGTCTTTATGTGCATTGATGTATTCAATCCATTCCTGCGAATTCTCAAAGCGTCTAAGCGAGCTTGTACCGTCCATAGAATCTCCGCAGTCAAGAAATTCTTTTCTATATGCTTGAATCTGTTGAGCATATTCGATGGCAGGTTCTGTCAGTTTCATGGTTCAGCTTCCCC
>JAILOS010000093.1 GCA_024690695.1 Oscillospiraceae bacterium | reverse complement strand
CCGAAGCTGGTCATGACAACGTCAAACTCGGTCTGCTCCTCGACAACGGGAGCATCGGCAGCGACGGCGGGGCCGGCGGCGACGGCGGCGGCGGAGACGCCGAAGGTGTCTTCCAGAGCATGGACGAGCTCGCTGAGCTCGAGAACGGTGAGGCCCTTAACAGTTTCGATCAGGGCAGCGATTTTTTCACTCATTGTAATTTCCTCCATTAAAATCTTTGTGTCCTGCGGATCTTATTCCGCGGCTTCGGCAGCGGGAGACTCGACGGAGCCGCCCTTCTGCTCCAGGATCTGGCCGAGGCAGACGGCCAGGCCGGTGATGGGTGCGATCATGGTGCCAAGAACCTTCGCGTACAGGGTGTCCTTGCTCTTCAGCTCGGTCATCTGCGCGATCTCATTTTCGTTCAGGACCTTGCCCTCGACGAAGGCGGCCTTGATGTTGAAGCGGTCGTTGAGCTTCTTGCTGAAATCGGTGAGGATGCTGAAAGGAGCGATGGGATCCTTCTCGGTGGTGGCCAGCGAGGTGGTGCCGTTGAGGACGTGATCGAGATCGTTCATCCCCAGCTTGTCCAGCGCCTTTCTGGTCAGAGTGTTCTTGACGACCGTGTAATCGACGCCTTCCTTGCGCAGCGCGGTGCGCAGCTCGGTATCCTCGGCTACGGTGATGCCCTTGTAGTCGATCAGGATGCCGGAACCCGCCTTCTGGATGCGTTCGGCCAGCGCTTCGACGATCGCCTGCTTTTCGCTGAGAACCTTTGCGTTCGGCATGTGTGTTTTTTCACCTCCACACGGATGATTCACGCTCATAAAGAAAACCCTTCCGCCAAAAGACGAAAGGGCACAAAAACAATCAATTCCACGGGGGTCGTTGTTGATGTCCTCGGCAGGATTTACGGCCGGAGCCACCTGCTGTCTTTGGAGCGCTCAATTAATATAGCGGATTCCTCCCCGCTTGTCAAGGCTTTTTTACTCGTTTCCGGCACTTTTTTCGCGGATCATCCGCAGGAGCGCCGGGGAGGCCTGCAGAAAGCAGAGCACCGCCGTCTGCACGGCGAGCATGATGAAAAACTGCGGGACGCGCGCGGCCAGAAGAGCGCGCAGATCCGTCAGCTGCAGGAAGCGCTCGAGATCCGCGCCGGCGAGCTCCGCCGGGGAGGAGCGGAAGAAAACCGCGATCAGCAGCGTATTCAGCACGAGCGTGACGAAAAAGCAGTTCGTGAGCGCGGCCAGAAAGGCGCGCAGCCAGCTCTTCTCCCGGCGGTACAGAAACAGGCCGAACAGCAGCCCCGTCAGCGCCGCGGTCAGCGTGAAGCCGGGGAAATAGGCGCCTGTCGGAAACAGCAGCGCGCCGACCAGATCGCCCAGCGCGGCGGTCATCGCCGCCCAGGCCGGGCCGTACAGCATCGCCGCGAGCGCCGCGGCCGCGAAGCCCAGGCCGATCTTCATCAGCGGCGTGTTGATCGCCAGCACGCGCGTGAACACCACGTCCAGCGCGATCAGCAGCGCCGAGGTCGTGAGACGCCGCAGCTCGGCCCGCTCGTCCATCTGCATAAAAAAGCCCCCCTTCCACAGTCGCGGAAAAGAGGCCGCCTCTCCCCGTGACAGCGGACGCGGGAAACCACCGCAGCCTGTGGCTTTCGTCCGGCGGCGACATCCCATCCGCCGGCACTGGATGCGATTTTTCCTGACGAAGAATCGCAAGACGCGGTTTCCCTACTCTGTCATTTTCTTCGGCAACTATAGCACAGTTCCGTCCGCTCCGCAAGGCGTTTTTGGTTTTTTGTGCGGCGCGGGAGCAAAGGCTGCGCGCCGGTCGAAAAAGGCCGCGGGAGAAAGGACGCGCGAGCCGCGCCAAGGCGCCTGTCTGTCCCGCCCGGCGCCGGACGAGACGGCCGCCGGGCCTATCAAAAGAATGATTTTCCGCGCGTCGGGAAATACTATGTCCACTTTCGTTTTCGGAGGTGGCGTTTTTTTATGCAGGGAAAGGTCGAAATCTGCGGGGTCAACACAGCGCAGCTGCCGGTGCTCAAGGGCGCCGAGACGAGAACGCTCATGGAGAAGGCGCGCGCGGGAGACGCGTCCGCGCGGGAAAAGCTGATCGCCGGAAACCTCCGGCTGGTGCTGTCGGTGGTGCAGAAATTCGCCGGACGCGGCGAGAGCATGGACGACCTCTTTCAGGTCGGCGTGATCGGTCTGATCAAAGCCGTCGACGCCTTCGACCTCAGCCAGAACGTGCAGTTTTCCACCTACGGCGTTCCGATGATCGCCGGGGAGCTGCGGCGCTTTCTGCGCGATCACAGCGCGCTGCGCGTCTCGCGCTCGACGCGCGACACCGCCTACCGGGTCCTGCAGGCGAAGGAGAAGCTGACCGCGCTGGACGGCCGCGAGCCGAGCGTGGAGCAGATCGCCGCCGAGCTCGGCCTCCCCCGCTGCGAGGTCGTGTTCGCGATGGACGCGGTGTGCGAGCCGGTGAGCCTCTACGAGCCGGTGTACAGCGACGGCGGCGAGAGCGCCACCGTGATGGATCAGATCGGCGACGCGCGCAGCAGCGACGAGCACTGGCTGGAGCAGATCGCCCTCGGCGACGCGGTTCGGCGCCTCTCGGCGCGGCAGCGGCGGATCCTGGCGCTGCGCTTCTACGACGGACGCACGCAGATGGAGGTCGCCCGCGAGCTCGGCATCTCGCAGGCGCAGGTCTCGCGCCTCGAGAAAAACGCCGTGCAGGAGATCAAAAAGGAGCTCGGAAGCTGAGCTTTGAACAAATATCCGCCCGCGCTTGCGGGCGGATATTTGTTTTTTGTGGACAAGAGAGGGAAAACGCGGTATAATGATGTATTAAGAAATCTGATTGGAAGGAGAGGCAGCAGCGTTATGGAACCGTCTTCCTCCCTGAAAAACGAAAAAGGCGAAGAAAACCGCGCAGACGAGCTGCTGCGCGCCCGCGAGAAAGCGGCCGTTCTCGAGAGAATTTGCCGTTATACCATTGACCGCCATTACGAGGAGAGCTGTCTGATCGACGTGCGCACCCGGCATACCCGGCCGCTGCTCGACGGCGCGCGTCCCGGCCCGATTCTGAACGCCTGCGCCGACGACTTCGCTGCGGGCGTCCGGACGCTGATGGACAGTGAAGCCTGCGCGGAAGAGGACAGGGAGGCTCTCTCCCGCCTGCTCCCGGAAGCGCTTCTCCCCGCGCTGCGGCTGGAGGGAGAGGTCCGGATCCGCTGTCGCCTGCGCGGAAAAGAGGGCGCTCCCGCCTGGAAGCGGATCGAATGCTCCTTCTTCCGCGAGGAGGAAGACCAGATCCTCCTGCTGGCGGCCGACGTCGAGGAAGAGGAAAAGGCCAAACAGCGCCTGCTCGACGCGGTTGAGGAGGCCCAGGCCGCCAGCCGCGCCAAAAGCGCGTTCCTCGCCAACATGAGCCACGAGATCCGCACGCCGATGAACGCCATTGTCGGCATCAGCGAGGTTTTGCTGCGCAAGGATCTTCCGGAGGACGTGCTCGGCTCGCTCAGCACGATCCAGAACTCCGGCAGCAGCCTGCTCGGGATCATCAACGACATCCTGGACTTCTCCAAGATCGAGACGGGCAAGTTCGAGATCACAGAGGTGGAGTACATGCTCCCCTCTCTGCTGATGGATATCAGCAACGTGATTTCGGTGCGGCTGGCCGGCAAGAGCGTCTATTTCATGATGGATATCGACCCGAAGCTGCCGAACCATTTTATCGGGGACGATATCCGGCTCAAGCAGATCCTGATGAATCTGCTCGGGAACGCCGTCAAGTTCACGCACGAGGGCTATATCATCCTGCGCGTGCGCGGCGAGTTCATGGACGAGGACCGGTATGAGCTGCGCTTCGACGTGTGCGACAGCGGCATCGGCATCCGCGAGGAGGACCTCGGGAAGCTCTTCGACAGCTTCAGCCAGGTGGACACCCGCAAGAACCGCGGCACCACCGGCTCCGGTCTGGGGCTCGCCATCAGCCGCAACCTCGCCCGCCTCATGGGCGGCGATCTCACCGTGTCCAGCGTCTACGGACAGGGCAGCGATTTTTCCGTCCGCGTCATCCAGCGCGTGCCGCGCTATCTTCCGCTCGGCGAGATCCGGGACAAAAGCGTGCGCCTTCTGATCTGCGAACAGAACGAGATCCTGCTGCAGGGGCTTTCGACGGCCGCGGAGAACCTCGGCCTGTCGTACCGGGTCTGCCGCGAGGCGGACAAGATCCGCGAGTACGAGGGGATGACCCACGTGCTCATCCGCCGGAGGAGCTTCGGCCCCGTGCAGGAGAAGCTGAACTTCATGTTCCGGCACGGCAACATCCTGCTGGTCCTTGACAGCGACGAGCTGGCCGACAGCGCCTATATGGACTACAAGCAGCTTCAGCTCCCGCTCATCACGCTCCAGCTCATCAATGCCCTCAACGGGGAGGAGATCGTCAGCAGCATCAAGAAAGAGAGCTTTGACCGCTCGCAGATCGTTCCCCTGACCTTCGCCCGGATCCTGGTCGTCGACGACAACACGACCAACCTCCAGGTGGCCCGGGGGCTGATGTCGCCCTACCGCATGCAGATCGACGTCAGCAGCAGCGGCTTCGAGGCCATCGAAATGGTCAAGAAAACGCGCTACGACGCAATCTTCATGGATCACATGATGCCCGAGATGGACGGCATCGAGGCGGCCCGCCTGATCCGCAGTCTGGACGGGGAGTACTTCAAGCAGGTGCCCATCATCGCTCTGACCGCCAACGCCATGAGCGACGCGCGGGGCCAGTTTATCGAGGCGGGGATGAACGACTTCGTGGCAAAGCCCATCGAGATGCAGGAGCTGCACCGGGTCATCAAGAAATACATCCAGTCCCGCGCGCCGAAGGACTATCTGGAGAAAATGAAGCGCGAGGAAAAAGCCGGCGCCCGGGCGGCCTCCGCCGCGCCGAAGAGCGCCCCCGCGGCTGCGCGGGGAAATCCGCCCGCGGCGATCCCGGGCGAGGCGTGGGCGCAGCTTCTCGCGCAGAACAACGCGCTGCTCGAGCAGAACACGCTCCTGCTCAAGGCGCTGCTGGGAGAGCCGGACGCCGCGCAGGAGCCCGGGCCCGCCGCCGAGGAGGC
>JAILOS010000090.1 GCA_024690695.1 Oscillospiraceae bacterium | reverse complement strand
CAGCACCCGGCAGTCGTCATAGAGGCTCTGGTTCTGCTTGAGGACCGACATGCGGCGCTTGGGCTCCAGCACCACGGAGCCGCCGGTGGGCTCCAGCTCGCCGGAGAGGATCTTGATGAAGGTGGATTTGCCGGCGCCGTTGGCGCCGATGATGCCGTAGCAGTTGCCGGCGGTAAATTGCAGGTCGACCTTCGAAAACAGCACCGAGGGCCCGAACTGCATGGATAAATCGTTGACGGTCAGCATAGCGGATTCTCCTTTCGAAAGCCCCCTTCAGGCAAGGGGCCTTTGGTCACGGGCGTTTACAGCTTTTTCGCCATATACCCCGGTTGATACTCGACGTAGCCGTGCTTCGGGTAAAAGGCGTAGGACTCGAACCACTGCTCCCGCGGCTCGCCGAGATGGACGCGGCATTCGCGCACCCCGGCCGCGCGCATCCCGGCCTCCGCCGTTTCCAGCAGCGCCGAGCCGACGCCCCGGCGTTTGATCGACGGCTTGACGTAGAGCCGGTGCAGAAAGACCTCGCCGGTATTGTGGCGCGCCCAGCCGACGCAGCCGACGACGCGGTCACGCTCATCCAGCGCAAGCCAGAAGCCGCAGCCCCGGTCGAGATAGTTTTCCTTCACCGCGAGCAGATCTTCGTTCAGGCGCGGCACGCGCCCGAGTGCGTCCTTCGCCTCGAGCACCATGAAGATCATGTCGTCGCGGTACTTGTCGTCGTAGGGGATGACGGTCATGGGCAGGCCTCCTCTCTCGCCAGCGTCAGGCGCACGCCCCGCGCCGGCGCGCCGAGCACGATCTCCTTTTCCGTGCCGTCCGGGTGAAAGCCGACGCGCTCGTAGAAGCGGAGCGCCTTCTTATTTTCCGCGAAGGCCCAGAGATGGATGACACGGCAGCCGGCCAGCCCGTCCAGCGCCCGCCGCAGCAGCGCATAGCCGATCCCGCGATGCTGGTATTCCGCCAGTACGTAGAGCGCGTACACCTCGCCCGCGCCGTCCTCGCCGTGCGCCGGACCGTATCCGACGAAGCCGACGACGCGCGCGCCGTCCTTCGCGACGAGGATGCCGTCGCGCCAGCGAAAGGCTTTTTCCTCCGTTTGGGCCAGCGTCATGCGGTCCAGATACCCGTCGTCGACCATCCCGCGGTAGCTCTCCTGCCAGCCTTTCCAGTGGACGAAAGCCTTCCCGCGGATCTCGTCCCCGGTTTCCATGGGCTTGATGATGATATCCATGTCAGAACTCCAGCTTTTCGATCCCGAAATATTTTTCGGCGAAGTCGATCTTCTCCACGCGGAATTCCCTGCCGCGCAGGTAGTTGAGGATCCCCGCGTCGGTGGGAAAGTCGAAGCGCAGCTTGTAGGAATAGAGCGCCTGACCCTTCTCGCCGAAGTCCCTGTTGAAGCGCTCCCGCCCGTATTTTCCGTCGCCCAGCAGCGGCCAGCCCGCGTGCGCCATCTGCACGCGGATCTGGTGCGTGCGCCCGGTGAGCAGGCGGCACTCCACCAGACTCAGCGGTCCCTTCGTGCACAGCGTCCGGTATTCGGTGACGGCGGTCTTCGCGCCCGGCTCGGGCCGGGTTTTGACAAAAACCTGGTTTTTCTGCGCGTCCTTGAACAGGAAATTCTCCAGCCGCCCCTCCGGGGGCTTCGGCCGGCCCTGCACGGCGCAGAGATACAGCTTGTCGATCTCCCGATCGCGGATCTTGTCGTTGAGGATGCGCAGCGCCTCGGCGTTTTTCGCGGCGATCACGATGCCGCCGGTGTTGCGGTCGATGCGGTTGCACAGCGCCGGGGCGAAGGCGTTTTCCTCCTTCGGCCGCCACTCGCCCTTCTGCGCGAGATAGGCTTGAATATGCGCGATCAGCGTGTTATAATCCCACACGCCCGCGCTGTGGCACAGCACGCCGGGCTTTTTGTCGCACAGGAGGATGTTTTCGTCCTCGTAGACGACGCTCAGGCGAGGCGTGCCCACCTTGAGCCAGGAATTTTCCTCCCGCGGCTTTTCAAAAAACTCGTCGTTGATATAGAGCTGCACCGTGTCGCCCTCGCAGAGGCGCTCGTCCCGTTTGGCGGCGCGGCCGTTGCGCTTGATGCGCTTGAGGCGGATATATTTCTGCAGCAGCGACTCCGGCAGCAGCGGCACGGCCTTGCCGACGAAGCGATCGAGGCGCTGTCCGGCGTCGTTGCTTTTGATTTCCAGTTCCTTCATGGCGTTTTCCTCAAAAAAATGTCTTGGAAAAAGGCTCTTTTTGGATTATACACGATAAAATTTCTGTTGACAAGCCCTGACAAAGCATCTATAATACTAAAGCGATTGTTTGAGGTGAGACTATGCGGCTGAATCTGCAGGAGATCTTCGAGAGGCCCGGCGCGTCCCTTCCCTTCGAGGCGGAGCTGGACACGGAGGGGCTCGATTTCCCGTCGGTCCGGGCGTATCTGGAGAAACCGAAGGCAGTCGGCCGCGTCCTCAACGAGGCGGGCGTCCTCCGGCTGGAGGGCGAGCTGCGGTCAAAGCTCCTGTGCGTGTGCGACCGCTGCGGCGCCGAGTTCGTCAGCGACAAGCGCACGAAGCTGCGCGCGGCGCTCGTGGACGAGGTGGACGAGGAGAATCCCGAGCTCTTTCCGCTGGAAGGCACGGAGGTCGACCTGGACGAGATCCTCGTCACCTTCTTCGTGCTGGACATGGACAGCAAGGTCCTCTGCCGGGAGGACTGCCGCGGTCTCTGTCCGCGCTGCGGAAAGAATCTCAACCTCGGCCCCTGCGGATGCGGGAGAGAAATTGATCCAAGATTGGCTGTGCTTGAGCAGCTTTTGGATAAATAACATCATTACTACAGCTGCTCAAAACAGCGGTTATCAGGAGGTGTCATCATGGCGGTCCCGAAAGGAAAAGTATCGAGAGCAAGACGTGACAAGCGTCGTTCTTCCCACTGGAAGCTCGAAGCCCCCGGCATCATCAAGTGCCCCAACTGCGGCGCTTTCTGCATGCCTCACCGTGTCTGCAAGGCCTGCGGCCAGTACAAAGGCCGTGTCGTCATCAACGTTGAGGAAAGCAAGTGAAAAGGCTTGAGGAAGAGAGGCGTCACGCCGCTCTTCCTTTTGCTTTTTTTAGGGAGACGCCGGGCCCGCCGAAGCGCACAGCCTGACGGCTGATTTTCCGCCCGGCTTTGTCTCAAAAACTTGAAAGACACAAAGTATTCCTGCGTTTTTTCGCCTTCGCCGGACAAAAAATCCGCTCGCCAATCTGCACGCTTCGCCGGGCCCGGCGTCTCCGAGAGCGCCCTGCTCAGCGTGCGTTCTGACGGAGTATTGCTTTATGAAAAACGTCATCAAATCCATCGACGCGACGAGCCCGCTGCGTCACCGGGCGCAGCCCGGAGACGAGCTGCTGGAAATCAACGGGAACCGGATCATCGACGTACTGGACTACAAGTTCTACGCCTACGACCCCGACCCGGAGATCCTGCTGCGCCGGCCGGACGGCAGCGAGCACCGTCTGCGCGTGCACAAGCGCGAGGGCGGCGACCTGGGGCTGGATTTCGAGAGCTACCTGATGGACACGCCGCGCTCCTGCGCCAATAACTGCGTCTTCTGCTTCATCGACCAGCTCCCGAAGGGAATGCGGCCGACGATGTACTTCAAGGACGACGACGCCCGGCTGAGCTTCCTGCTCGGCAACTACATCACGCTCACGAACCTCTCGAAGCGCGAGATCGAGCGCATCATCGCCCTGCACGTCAGCCCCATCAACGTCTCCGTGCACACGACGAACCCGGAGCTGCGCTGCAAAATGCTGCGCAATCCGCGCGCGGGCGAGACGATGGACGTGATGCGGCGCTTCGCCGCGAACGGCATCGTGATGAACTGCCAGATCGTCTGCTGCCCCGGCCTCAACGACGGGGAGGAGCTCCTGCGCACGATGCGCGATCTGGAGGCGATGGCCCCGGGCGTGCGCAGCGTGTCGATCGTGCCGCTGGGCGTGACGCGGTTCCGCGAGGGCCTGTACCCGCTCGAGCCCTTTACGCCCGGGCACGCGGGGGAGACGATCGACCTCGTCACGGCCTTCGGCGACGCGTGCGTCAAAAAGCACGGCACGCGCATCTTCTGGTGCGGCGACGAAATGTACCTGACCGCCGGGCGCGAGCTGCCGCCGGACGAGTTCTACGAGGAGCACACCCAGCTTGAAAACGGCGTGGGCATGCTGCGCCTGATGGAGACCGAGTTCCGCTCGGCGCTGAAGCTCTCGGAGGAGCCGGACGGCGTGCCCTTTTCCATCGCCACGGGCGTCGCGGCGGCCCCCTTCTTCGAGCGGCTGCTGGCGCTGGCGAGAGAGAGCCGGCCCGGTCTGAACGGGCGCGTTTACGCGATCGAAAACGACTTCTTCGGCCACACCATCACCGTGGCGGGGCTGATCACCGGCGGGGATCTGATCGCGCAGCTGCGCGGCAAGGATCTGGGGGAGCGCCTGTTTATCTCCCAGAACATGCTGCGGCGCGAGGAGATGGACTTCCTCGACGACGTGACGCTCGAGCAGGCGGTCGAGGCGCTCGGCCTGCCGATCTACCCCACCGAGGCCGACGGCTTCGCCCTCTGGGACGCGATCTCCGGCGAGCATCTGCCGCAGCCGCGGCTGCCGCGCGCGGGCGAGGCCACGGAATATTACCGCTACAACCGGAACGGGGAGGATAGACCATGACACAGGAAAAGGATCTCTGCCTGCCGGTCGGAGACGGCTTCGTCAACGTCCGCGTCGGCGCGATCATCGAAAAGGACGGAAAGCTCCTGCTGGTGTGCAACGACAAAGGGCGCTGGTGCTACACCGTCGGCGGCCGTATCCGTCTGGGCGAGACCGCGGAGGAGGCCGTGCGCCGCGAGGTGCTGGAGGAGACTGGGAGCTGCCTGGAGGTCGAGCGTCTGGGCTTTTTCCACGAGAACTTCTTTCTCGACGATTCGCCCGCCAGGCGCGGCAAGCTGATCCACGAGTATGATTTCTATTTTTATATGAAGACCCCGGCGGACTTCGAGCCCCGCTGCGACGGCGTCGCGGCGGAAGGCCGCGGCGAGCATCTGGAGTGGGTTTCGACGGATACGGAGCGCACGCTCTATCCAGACTTTTTCCGCACCGAGCTCGCAAAGCCCGTCCCCTTCGTCCGCCACATCGTGACGGACGAGCGAAAAACGCCGCACAGCGAGGCGTTTTGAGCGAGGAGCCGAACCGATTCCGAGCTCATTTTGAATGATTCCGAAGTTTCAGGATGTGATCGTATGTCAAGACCGCTGGTCGCCATCGTCGGGCGGCCCAACGTAGGAAAATCCATGCTGTTCAACCGCCTGGCCGGGCAGCGCCTGTCGATCGTCGAGGACACCCCAGGCGTGACGCGCGACCGCCTGTACGCCGAGTGCGAGTGGAACGGCCGCAAATTCGATATTGTGGACACCGGCGGCATTGAGCCGGGCACCGACAGCGAGATCCTTCTCTTCATGCGCGAGCAGGCGCAGATCGCCATCGGCGCCGCGACCGTGATCGTGCTCGTCGCCGATATCCGCACCGGCGTCACCGCCGCGGACGAGGACGTGGCGAATATGCTGCTGCGCGCGAAAAAGCCGGTGATTCTGGCCGTCAACAAGGCCGACTCCACCGGGGCCGAGGACCCCGCGCTCTACGAGTTCTATTCGCTCGGCCTCGGCGACCCGATCGCCGTCTCCGCCATCCACGGCCACGGCACGGGCGATCTGCTGGACGAGTGCCTGAAGCACTTCCCGCCCGCCGAAGAGGACGAGGAGGAGGACGACACGATCAAGGTCGCCGTGATCGGCAAGCCCAACGTCGGCAAGTCCTCGCTGATCAACCGCATCCTCGGCGAGAAGCGCGTGATCGTCAGCGACGTGGCGGGCACGACCCGCGACGCGGTGGACTCCGTGCTGGAGAACGCCTGGGGGCGCTATACCTTCATCGACACCGCCGGCATCCGCCGCAAGTCGAAGGTGGAAGAGCGGGTGGAGAGGTTCAGCGTGATGCGCGCGCAGATGGCCATCGAGCGGGCTGACGTCTGCCTGATCCTGATCGACGCGCGCGACGGCGTCACCGAGCAGGACACCAAGATCGCGGGGCTCGCGCACGAGGCCGGCAAGGCCAGCGTCATCGTCGTCAACAAGTGGGATCTCGTCGAGAAGGAGACCGGCACGCTGGAGAAGCAGCGCAGGCAGATCATGCAGGATCTCAGCTTCATGAGCTACGCGCCGGTGCTGTTCATCTCCGCGCTCACCGGGCAGCGCATCGAGCGCCTGTTCGAGCTGATCAACTTCGTCAACGACCAGAGCAGCATGCGCATCTCGACCGGGCTTCTCAACAACGTCCTGGCCGACGCGCAGGCGCGTGTGCAGCCGCCCACCGACAAGGGCCGCCGCCTGAAGATCTACTACATGACGCAGACCGGCGTCAAGCCGCCCAACTTCGTGATCTTCTGCAACTCGCGCGAGCTGTTCCACTTCTCGTATCAGCGCTATATCGAAAACCAGATCCGCGCCGTTTTCGGCCTGGAGGGGACGCCGGTGCGCATCGTGATCCGGCAGAAGGGGGAGAAGGAATGATCTACTGGTTTTTTTCCGCCGTCACGGCCGTTCTCGCTTATTTCGCCGGCTGTCTGAAGAGCACCGTGCTGGCCTCCAACTTCATCTTTCACAAGAACCTGCGCCGCCTCGGCAGCGGCAACGTCTTCATCTCCAACTTCCGGCGCGTCTACGGCTGGAAGGGCGCGGTGAAGCTGCTGCTGACGGAGCTGGCGCTCGACCTGCTGCCGATCCTGATCGGCCTCGGCCTGTTCTCGATCAAGGGCCACGGGATCGTCGGGGCGGCGCTGGCCGGCTTCTGTCTGATCATCGGCCGCCTCTGGCCGATGACCTACGGCTTCCGCGGCAGCCACGCGATCTTCCCGCTGATCCTGATGGGCTTCGGGCTGGATCTGTCCGTGGGCCTCGCGCTCGTGATCGCGGCGATCGCCGTCGTGTGGCTCAGCCGCTATTACTCGCTCGGCGCGCTGGTCTGCGCGCTGGTGCTGGCGGTCACGGCGCTGCTGATGCTCGACGACACGCTCGCAACGCGGCTGAGCCTGTTTGCGGCGGCGGCCGTGTGCCTGTACCACGTCCCGGCGATCCGGCGCATGCTCGACAAAACCGAGCCGAAGCTCAGCTTCGAGCAGGATATCAGCTACAAATTCGACGAAAAATTCTGAAACTTAGGGCAACACCGCACAATTCTCTCTCGGCGAATTGTGTGGTGTTGCCTTAGCTTTCTCTTCGTAGGGGCGGCCCTTGCGGCAAGAGCAACATGGTATACCTTGCGGCCGCCCGCTCTCAAGCCTTCCCCGCTGCGGCGGGGAAGGCTTTTCCGCATGTAGGGGCGCTTCACGAAGCGCCCGCCGTCCTTATGGCTCCCCTTTCAGGGGAGCTGCGGAACGCCGAGCAATGCTCGGCGCTACGCGGCGCATGAAAACCGAAAACTCCGGCGGAGACGGGAAAACCCTCGCCTTCGCCGGAGTTTTGATTCTATTTGTCCGCGCGGCCGCCTCAGCCGGGATCGCGGAGCACCCAGCCGGAGACCCCGCACCGGCCGTCATCGTTCGATCCGACGGCGACGACGGTGCCGTCCGCCTTCAGGCCGACCGTGTGCCGCCATCCGGCGGAGACGGCGACGATATCCGACCAGCCGGAGACCTCGCACTGGCCGAACCCGTTCGATCCGACGGCAACGACGCTGCCGTCCGCCTTCAGCCCGACCGTTTGGTTGTATCCGGCGGAGACGGCGACGATATCCGACCAGCCGGAGACCTCGCACTGGCCGTACTCGTTCAGCCCGACGGCGACGACGGCGCCGTCCGCCTTCAGACCGACGGTGAGATATCCTCCGGCGGAGACGGCGACGATATCGGACCAGCCGGAAACCTCGCACTGGCCGTACCTGTTCCATCCGACGGCGACGACGCTGCCGTCCGCCTTCAGGCCGACCGTGTGTATCCATCCGGCGGCAACAGCGACGATATCCGACCAGCCGGAGACCTCGCACTGGCCGCCATCGTTCCGTCCGACAGCGACGACGGTGCCGTCCGCCTTCAGGCCGACGGTGTGGCAGCCTCCGGCGGCAACAGCGACGATATCCGTCCAGTCGGAGACCTCGCACTGGCCGTACTCGTTATTTCCGACGGCTACGACGGTGCCGTCCGCCTTCAGGCCGACCGTGTGGGATGAAGAGGCGCTGAGCGTAACGGGCGGCATCTTTTCAATCATTTCGGTTATTCTTGCCGCTCGTTCCGCCGCGAGTCGGGCTTCCTCGGCCGCTCGTTCCGCTTCGATCCTGGCAGCCTCTTCGGCTGCGAGCCGGGCTTCCTCCTCCGCCGCGAGCCGGGCTTCCTCCTCCGCCGCGAGCCGGGCTTCCTCCGCTGCGAGCCGGGCCTCCTCGGCCGCTCGTTCCGCCTCAAGGCGGGCGGCTTCTTCCTCCGCCTCGAGTTTGGCCGTTTTGGCCGCCTTGAGCTGCTTTCGGCTGTCCTTGTAATCATCCAGCTCCTTGAACGCGGCGATCGCCTCGTCGTACTCTTCATCTTCCATCAGTTCTACGGCTCTGGCATAGCGGATGGCGGGGATCACGACCTTGAAGGCCAGCACGGCCGCGAGCGCCAGCACGACCAGAACGATGGCGAAGGGAAGGATTTTCCGGGCTTTCTTTTTGGCCTTTTCCGCCGCCGCTTTCCGCCTGGCAGCCGCCTCTTTCCGCGCCGCCGCCTTTGCGGCCGCCTCCGCTTCGCGTTTGGCCTGTTCCGCAGCCCGCGCCGCCGCTATTGCGGCCGCCTCCGCTTCCCGCCTGGCCTGTTCCGCTGCCCGTGCCGCCGCCTCCGCCTCGAGCCGCGCGTCTTTCTCCCCGGTCAGCCGCGGCAGGTCCAAGGGCAGCAGCGCGTCCTTTTGATTCCCACAAACAAAGCAGCGCCCGTCCCGGTTCCAGGTCCCGCAGGCGCAGCGCCAGAGGTCCCGGTGCTCCGCGGGCGCATAGCGGCAGGCGTCGCCGAAGTCGAGCCGGACCTGCCTGACGAGCTCCGGATCGCCGAGCCGCTGCTCCAGACTATCCGGCGGGGGCAGCGCCTCCCAGTCCCCGCTGTCCGAGCCGTCCCAAATGCTGTTGTCGGCAAAGATGACCTCCCGGACCGCCACGGTGAACGCGCGCGTGATCGGGTTGGGAAAAGCAACCGGGCTGTCGGCGCCGAATTCCGCCCCCTGCGGCGCGGCAAAATCGAGGTAAACCTTCTCAAGGGGCTCGCCGAGCGGCCGCCCGGCCGTATCCAGCGGGCGGACGACGGCAGTGATCGACTTGACCGTTTTCGGCGCGAGGTTCTGGTAGCGGATCCGCGCCTGAACGCGGTTTGTCGTTTCTTCCTTCGTCAGGACGCCGCTCAGGATCAGGACCGGCGCGCCGGGGGCGTACAGAGCGCCCGGCAGGGAGAAGAGACCGGCGTTTTCTTTCTGCATGATGCTTCCTCCCGGTAAAATCTTTCGTCTGGGGTGCGGCGTTCAATCTGATACTAAAACCTAATAAGAAGAAGACAAAGATTTGCGAGATGGATTTGCGTCAGGCGAGGCGCTTTCCGCAGCAAATAATGGAGATATATTGGCAAGGACAGGGCTCCCATCGAAGCGCTTCCGCTTCGATGGGAAGAGGAGGCGCAGCGGAGGGAGCGAGCTTTCGCCACAGTTGGCGGAAGCGAGACGATCCGAAGCTTGTGCCGACGAAACGAAGCATGGCACAAATCCAGCCGCAA
>JAILOS010000077.1 GCA_024690695.1 Oscillospiraceae bacterium | reverse complement strand
GGCGCTGCTGCGCGAGCGCCTTGCGGACGAAGCGCCGGTCGCGCCGGATCTCTGGCACGGCGCCGGCGGGCTGGTCGACGCGGAGACGCTCGCTTCGCAGGTCGAGGAGCTGCCCGAGGGCCTGCTCCCGATCGTCGTGGCCGGCGGCAGCTTCAACAGCGACGGCCGCCGCACGCGCCTGCGCGAGGAGAGCCGCCGTCTGATCGACGAGCTGCTGGAGACGGCGGACCCGGACAAATGCTTTTTCGTGCTCGGCCACCGGCTCGGCGGCTGCGAGGGCTATCTGCTGCGGCAAAACCGCGGACGTTTCCGCGTTTTCGCCATCGTGCCGGGCCGGCTGACGCGCGCCGAGCGCGACCGGCTGCAGCGCGGCGGCGCGGCGCTGCGGCTGTCGGTGGAGCCGAACGGCAGCGGCCTTTACAAGAGCTTTGCGTCCGAGATCTTCAAGCGCCGCCCCTCGGTGCTGCTGGCCTTCGACGGCAATTCGCCCGGCGCGAACCTCGTGCAGGAGGCGAAGAACGCCCGCGTGCGCTGCACGATCTACGTCGATCCCCATTCCCGGGCGCTGCAGGCGAAGGCGCGCATGCTCAAGGGCTACGTCCGGCCTCTCGGCGAGGGGGAGGGCACGGCCCGCGCGATCGCCGAGCGTCACGGGATCCTGCGCGGGGAATAAACGAACGAAAAAAAACGAAAAGGGACTGTCTCACAAAAGACAGCCCCTTTTCGTTTTGCATGGCCCTTATTTCGCGCCGGGCTTGCCCAGCATGCGGAACATGTTCTTCTTGTAGGCCTCGACGCCCGGCTGGTCGAAGGGGTTGACTCCGGACATGTAGCCGGAGATCGCACAGGCGAGCTCGAAGAAGCAGACCAGCGCGGCAAAGCCCTCCTCGTCGCGGCGCTCGACCTCGACGACGAGGTTCGGCACGCCGCCTTCGATATGCGCGGCATTGACGGCTTCGGCGGCCACGCGGCAGACATCGCTCAGATCGCGCCCGGCGAGATAGTTCAGCCCGTCGGCGTCGGCCGCCTCGAAGGGCACCGGGCACGTCGTGCGGGCTTCCCGAAAGCGCACGACGGTCTCCATCAGGTTCCGGGGACCGGCCTGGATGTACTGGCCCATCGAGTGCAGGTCGGCGGTAAATTCCACGGAGGCCGGGAAGATGCCGATGCCGTCCTTGCCCTCGCTCTCGCCGTAGAGCTGTTTCCACCACTCGGCCATGAAGCGGAAGCTCGGCTCGTAGCAGGCGAGCAGTTCCACGGTTTTGCCGGATTCATAGAGGTGCTGGCGCACGGCGGCGTACTGCCAGGCGGGGTTTTCCGGCGAGCGCAGGTCGAGCGCTTCAAACTCGGCGATCGCGGCCGCGATCACGCGGCGCACGTCGATGCCGGCGACGGCCATCGGCAGCAGGCCGACGGCGGACAGCACGCTGAAGCGGCCGCCCACGTCGTCCGGAACGACGAAGCAGGGCCAGCCCTTCGCGTCGGCGAGGGATTTCAGCACGCCGCGTCGCGCGTCGGTCGTGGCGAAGATATGCTCGTCGGCCCGGTCGCCGTACTTTTTCTCCAGCAGGGCGCGGAAGATGCGGAAGGAGACCGCGGGCTCGAGCGTCGTGCCGGATTTGGAGATCACGTTCACGTCGAAATCCCGGTCGCCGAGCTGAGTCAGCACGTCGTGGAGATAGTCGGGCGAAAGGCCGTTGCCGACGAAGAACACGCGGGGGTCGCCCTCGGCGGGCAGGGGACGCAGCAGCTCGATCGCGCCGCGCGCGCCGAGATAGGAGCCGCCGATGCCGATGACCACCAGCGCCTGCGAGCGGCTGCGGATCAGCTCCGCGGTTTTGACAATCGCGTCGAGTTCGGTGTCGCGGACGCGGCGCGGAAGCTCGGCCCAGCCGGTGAAGTCGGCGCCGGCGCCGGTTTTTTCGGCGAAGATGCGGTGCGCTTCGGCGGCGCGCTCAAAGTCCGGGCCCTCGCCCGCAAAGAAGGGTCTCGCTCCGGAAACGTCGATTTTGACCATGGTTTTATCCTCCTTGTATAGTTTTACTCTGCAAATTGTGCCTACCATACCTGCCAGCGCAGCAGGAAGGCGAGGAAATACAGCGCCGAGAGCGCGGCGAGTACGGCATAGGCCGCGGTCTGCCGCCGGGGTTTGTCGGCAAGCAGCGCGAGCGCCAGCGGGAGAACCGGCATCGCCGCGAGGTAGCGCGGCGCGCTCAGCAGCCAGGTCGCGCCGACGGCGACGGCGTAGGTCGCGATGAACCAGGCGCCGTAGCTTGCGCGCAGGCGCGGCGCGGCGGCGGCCGTCACGGCGAGCGCGCCGAAGCAGGCCAGCACGTTCGGCAGCCACAGGCCGAGAGCCATGACCTTGTCCTTGCCGAAGGACTGGGCGAGCAGCTCGGTCTGATAGGCGGCGGTGTTGAAAAACCAGCTCAGCCGCTGGTTCCAGTGCTCCGACTGATAGACCAGAAAACGGAAGGGGTCGCCGGAGACACGGTAGTTGATGAAGCAGTAGGCGCCGAAGCCGCACAGCACGAGCGGCAGCGACAGGGCGGCCGCGAGCGCGCCTCGCGCGCTGAGCTTCCCGCGCAGGCGGGCCGCGACGAGCTCGAGGATCAGCGGCGCGAGCACCAGCAGCCCCAGCGAGCGGGTAAAGGCTGCAGCGGCCCCGCACAGCGCGGCGAAGAGCCAGCGCCCCTTCCGCGCGAGGTACAGGCAGGCGAGGCAGCACAGCAGAAACAGGCTCTCGCTCATCGGCGCGGCGAAGAAGAAGGAGCCCGGGATCAGGCACAGCAGCGTCAGCGCGCGCAGCGCGGCCTCGTGCGAAAGATCCAGGCGCAGCAGCCGGTAAAACAGCACGCCCGCCCCGGCGAAGCAGCAGCCGGAGCACAGGAGCCCCGCAGTCAGCGTATCGCCGGTCACGAGCCGGAAAAGCCGGATCGCCAGCGGATAGCCCGGCAGAAACACGAGCTGCACCAGCCGGTCGCGGCTGCCCTCGGACAGGTACCAGTCGTCCGCGATCGCGAGATAATGCTGGCTGTCGGTGCATCTCCAGAAGGACAGGGTTTCGGCAAAGCCGCCGTAATGCCCCATCGCCACGCGCAGCACCCAGGCGAGCCACAGCACCGCCGCGTCGAAGCCGAGCAGCGCCAGCGCGATCTTCAGCGCCATGCGCGGCGGTTCACCGCCCGGGTCGGGCGCCGCGGGAGCTTCTTCGCCCCAGAAGGCGGCCCACTGCGGCACAAAACGCAGGCCCAGCAGCGCGAACAGAGCGATGCTCACGAGCGCGGCTGCGCGGCCGAGCGCCGTATAATGGCTGCCGCGCCACCAGAGCACGGCCCCGACCGCCAGCGTCAGCAGACCCGCCAGCGAGACGAGGAGGCAAAAAAGTCGTGTCCTCTTCATATCAATAGGAGAGCAGGGGAGCCGAGCCGTCGTCCTCGGCCTTCGTGACGCTGCGGATCACCGCCTCGTAGCTGTAGCGTTCGTCGACGGTGACGGTGAAGCGGTCGCCGGCCTTCTTGCCCAGGAGCTGTTTTCCCATCGGGGAATCGAGGCTGATCAGGCCCCGGCGCGGGTCGCAGCGCACGGTTGTCACGACCTGCACGGTCTCGACCTCGTCGTCCTCCGGCAAATAGAGCTCAACGCGGTCGTAGAGGCCGATCTCGTCAGCGCCCGAGCGGTCGTCGATGATGCGGGCGGTCTTGATCATGCCCTCGAGGTAGCGGATGCGGCTGCGGTTTTTGTTCTGGGCCTGCTTGGCGGCCTTGTATTCGAAGTTCTCGCTCAGATCGCCGAAGGCGCGGGTGCGCTTAACCTCCTCGATCAGCGCCGGCATCAGCTCGAGCCGGCGGTAGTCGAGCTCCTCGCGCATTTTTTTGATGTCCTGCCGGGTCAGTTCGTCGTTCATCCCGCAGCCCTCACAAATCCACGCTGACGGCGTTCAGCCCGTCGCTGTCAAACACGTCCAGATACTCGTCGATGCGGGCGTTGAGCTCGGTGAAATCCTCGGGGTCGGACTCCACCAGCCCCAGGTCGCGCCGGGCGAGCTCCTCGGCGAGGATGTCGAAGAACACGGCGTCCTCGTAATCGGCGATCGCCTCGTGGATGCCGCCGTCCTCATAGGCGCGGGAGGGGAAGACGTGCCCGTGCCAGCGCTGCACCAGCGAGGGCATGCCCTGCCCGCTGCACAGGGCGAAGAGCTTCTCCTGCAGCAGGTCGTAATCCTCGAAGCGGTCGTCGCCGCGGGTGGAATTCAGGATCCAGTTGCCGATATATACCATGTCCAGCAGACGCCGGAATTCTTTTTCGGTCAGATCAATCGTCATGGTCAACACCTCCGGTTTTCCGCGCGGGCGCCCGGCCCGAAAGCGGATTTGTTCAATCCATATTATTATACCATCGACAGGGCGGCTTTGCCAGTATAATTTTTTACTTGTCAAGCCGCATAAATTGCGGTATACTGCAACAGTTAACGGCGGACGCCGAAAAGACGAAGAGAGGGAGGATGGACCGTGGACGCCAGACCCATCGGCATATTCGATTCCGGCTACGGCGGGCTGACGGCCGTGCGCGCCCTCCGCGCCCTGTGCCCGGAGGAGAACCTCGTCTTCTTCGCCGACAGCGGACGCGCGCCCTACGGGGGGCGTTCCGTCCCGCAGCTCAGGACGATGGCCCGTCAGGACCTCGCCTTCGTCGCCTCCTTCGGCGCGAAGGCGATCATCGCCGCCTGCGGCACGGTGTCGTCGAATTTCCCGGAGCTGCTGAAGAGCTTCCCGGTCCCGGCGATCGGCGTGCTCGAAGCCTCGGTCGCCGAGATCCGCACGGAGCGGGAGACCGGGCCGATCGGCGTGATCGCCACCGAGGCCACCGTGCGCAGCGGCTCCTTCGAGCGCGCGCTGCGGGAGGCCTGCCCGGGCCGCGAGGTGATCTCACGGGCTTGCCCGGCCTTCGTCCCGCTGATCGAGGCGGGCCGCTGCGGCGCGGAGGACCGCGAGCTGCGCGAGGCCGCGGAAGCCTATCTCAAGCCCCTGAAGGAGCGCGGCGTGCGCACGCTGCTGCTCGCCTGCACGCACTACGGGCTGATCGCCCCGCTGCTGGACGGGATTTTGGAGGGGCGGGCGCGCCTGGTCGAGGCCAGCGTCTGCGCCGCCAGACAGATGAACGAATTGCTCGGACAGCGGAAGCTGCGCGGCGGAGAAGGCCGCCTCCGCTGCCTGACGAGCGGGCCGGTCGAGCGCTTCGAGCGTCTTGCGCCGCTGTTTCTGCAGCAGGCCGAGGCGCCGGAGACGCTGTCGGCCCCGCTGATGCCAACGGAAGAGAGCCTATGAAAGAAAAAGAAGTCATCATCGAACTGCACAGCCTCACCGACTGCGACCGGGAAGACGGCGACGTCCTCGATTTCAGCACCGACGGGATGTACTCGTTTGAAAACGGGCGCGCCCGCCTCTGGTACTGGGAAACCGAGCTCACCGGCCTGCCCGGCACCCGCACCAGCCTCGAGATCGGACCCGAGGGCGTGACGGTCGACCGGGTCGGCGCCGTGACGAGCCGCATGGAATTCAAGGAGGGCTCGCGCAACTACTTCCCGTTTGAAACGCCCTTCGGCCTGACGCAGCTCGGCATGAACACGCAGCGGGTCGACACCGCCTTCAACGAGCACGGCGGCCGCGCGGAGCTTGATTACGTGCTGGACCTGCAGCACGCCGTCGCCTCGCGCAACAAGCTGCGCATCAGCGTGCGGGAGAGCTGAAGCCGCTTTCCCGTTTTTTACAGACGAAGAACAGCCTGCCATAAAAAAAGCAGAGAGCCGCGCGGCTCTCTGCTTTTTCAGTCCATGATATCCACGGAGATCTTTTTGCCCTTTCTCTGGCCGACGGCACGCATGAGAATGCGGATCTGCTTGACGATCCTGCCCTGCCGGCCGATGACCTTGCCCGTATCGCCTTCGGCGACGCGGACCTCGAAAACGGTCTCGCCGTCGGCTTTGCGCTCGGTCACAGAGACTTCGTCGGGGTGATCGACGAGGCTCTGTACGATATAGGTCAGTAATTCTTTCATGCCGGGTTGTTTCTCCTTATCAGGCCTCGAGCTTCTTCAGCAGACCGCGAACGGTGTCGGTCGGCTGAGCGCCGTTGGCGATCCAGTACTTTGCACGCTCCACGTTGACCTTCAGGGTCTCGCCCTCGGCCATCGGGTCGTAAGTGCCGAGCTCCTCAATGAAGCGCCCGTCGCGGGGAGAACGGGAATCGGCAACGATGACGCGGTAATAGGGGGCCTTCTTGGCGCCCATTCTGCGCAGTCTGATCTTAACCATTGTGTATAGTCACCTCCATGTATGAATTTGCATATTGTACCGACGCTTTCGCGTCCGGTCTTGTAAAGGGAATGCGCGGCGGCTCAGAAGCCGAGACCGGGGAAGCCGCCTCCGCCGAGGCCGGGGAAGCCGCCTCCGCCGCCCATGCGGCCGAATTTGCGCTGCAGCTTCTTCATGTTCTTGCCGCTGAACTGCTTCATCATCTGCTGCATCGCCTCGAACTGCTTGAGCAGGCGGTTGACGTCCACGACGGCGACGCCGGAGCCGGCTGCGATGCGCTTTTTGCGGCTGGAGTTGAGGATCGCGGGGTTTTCCCGCTCGGCCGGGGTCATCGAGAGGATGATCGCCTCCTGGCGGTTCATCGCCTTCTCGTCGATTTTCGCACCCTTGAGCGCCTTGGCGTCCATGCCGGGGATCATGCCCATCAGGCTCTCCAGGTCGCCCATGCCGCGCAGCTGCTTCATCTGGTCGAGGTAGTCGGCCAGGGTGAAGCGGTTGGCGCGCAGCCGCTCGGCCGCCTCCAGCGCCTTCTTCTCGTCGAAGCTCTGCTCGGCCTTCTCGATCAGCGTCAGCACGTCGCCCATGCCGAGGATGCGGGAGGCCATGCGGTCGGGGTGGAAGGGCTCGATCATGTCGAGCTTTTCGCCGACGCCGACGTATTTGATCGGCTTGCCGGTCGCGGCCCGGATGCTCAGCGCCGCGCCGCCGCGGGCGTCGCCGTCGAGCTTCGTGAGCATCACGCCCGTCACGCCCAGCGCCTCGTCGAAGGCGGTGGCCGCCTTGACGGCGTCCTGACCGGTCATCGCGTCGATCACCAGCAGGATCTCGGCGGGCTGCACCGCGTCGCGGATATCCTGCAGCTCTTTCATCAGCGCCTCGTCGATGTGCAGGCGGCCGGCGGTGTCGAGGAGGACGATGTCGTTGCCGTGCGCCTTCGCGTGCTCGACGGCGGCCTTCGCGATCTCGACGGGGTTCGTCTGTCCCATCTGGAACACGGGGATGTTGAGCTGCGCGCCGACGGTCTCGAGCTGCTTGATCGCGGCCGGACGGTAAATGTCGCAGGCGGCGAGCAGCGGGCGCTTGCCCTGCTTGCGGATGTAGCCGGCGAGCTTGGCGCCGTTGGTCGTTTTGCCGGCGCCCTGCAGGCCGACCAGCATCACGACGCTCGGCAGCTTCGAGCTGATGTTCAGCTTCTGCGTTTCGCCGCCCATCAGGGAGCAGAGCTCCTCGTTGACGATCTTAATGACCATCTGCGCGGGGTTCAGGGCCTCCAGCACGTCGGTGCCGACCGCGCGGTCGGTGACGGATTTGGTGAAGTCCTTGACCACCTTGTAGCTCACGTCGGCCTCGAGCAGCGCCATGCGCACCTCGCGCATGGCCTCCTTCACGTCGGAGGCCGTCAGCCTGCCCTTGCCGCGCAGCCGCTTGAAGGCGGCGTTCAGTTTTTCGGATAAGCTCTCAAAGGCCATTTTACAGTTCCTTTTCCCGGAGCGCTCTCAGCTCCTGCGCCAGCTCTGCGGCCAGCCGCCGGCTCTCGCCCTGCGACGCGGCCGCGAGCTCGTCCATCCGGACGCAGATCGCGTCCAGCGCCGCGCGGTTTTCCTCAAAACGGCGGATCAGCCCGGTTTTTTCCTCGATCTCGCGCAGCGCGCTCTCCGCGCGGCGGATGTTGTCCCATACGCCCTGGCGGGAGATGCCGCACTGCTCGGCGATCTCGGACAGCGAGAGGTCTTCGTTGACGTGCAGATCGTAGCAGCTTCGCTGCCGCTCGGTCAGCAGCTCGCCGTAGAAATCGAGCAGCAGACTCTGCATCATCCGGCTCTCCACGGCGCCGCCTCCCTCTCTGTCAAGCATTTCAGCTTGGCAGAGTATAGCACCTCCCGCCGCGGCTGTCAAGTCTTTTTTCTTGTCAGGGAGGATGAAAACACCCGCCGCGTCTCCGAAAACGCGGCGGGCGAAGAAAAGGCTTGCTTTACACGTTGAACCGGAACATGGTCACGTCGCCGTCCTGCATCACGTAGTCCTTGCCCTCGAGACGGAAGTGGCCCTTCTCCTTCGCGGCGGCCATGCTGCCGCAGGCCTTCAGATCCTCGAAGGCGACGATCTCGGCGCGGATGAAGCCGCGCTCGATGTCGGTGTGGATCTTGCCGGCGGCCTTCGGCGCCTTCGTCCCCTTGACGATCGTCCAGGCGTGCACGTCGTCCTCGCCGGCGGTGAGGAAGGAGATATAGCCCAGCAGGGCGTAGGAGGTTTTGATCAGGCGGTCGAGCCCGGTCTCGGTCAGGCCGAGGTCCTCCATGAACAGCTGCGCCTCCTCGGGATCGAGCTCCGCGAGGTCCTCCTCAAACTTCGCCGCCACCGGCAGCACCGCCGCGCCGCTCTTTGCGGCGTATTCGGTGAGCGCCTTGAAGTTAGGGTCCTCGGCGTAACGGCTCATGCCCGCCTCGTCAAGGTTGGCCGCGTAGATCACGGGCTTGACGGTCAGCAGCCCGCCGTCGGCCAGAATGTCCTTGTCCTCGTCGGTGAACGCGAAGTCGCGCGCGGGCTTTTCCTCGCTCAGATGCGCCAGCAGCGCCTCGCACATCTCGGCCTCGCGCCGGTACTTCTTGTCGCCGCCCTTGGCGTTTTTCTTCGCGCGCTCGAGACGGCGCTCGACGATATCCATGTCGGCCAGGATCAGCTCCAGCTCGAAGCTCTCGGCGTCGCGCACGGCGTCGGCCGGCTCGAGGAACACGTCCTCGTCGTTGAAGCAGCGCACGACCTGCACCAGCGCGTCCACCTGCCGGATGGCCTGAAAGACCTCGTTGCCCTTGCCGCCGGAGCTCACGCCCGGCACATCCACGAAGTCGATCGTCGCGGGGCTGTATTTTTTCGGGTGCCAGTATGCCGCCAGCCAGTCGAGCCGCTCGTCCGGCACTTTGGCCTGACCGATGTTCGGCTTCGCGCCGGCCGCGGTGTAGCTGCCGGTCTCGGCCTTCGAGCCGGTCAGCGCGTTGAAAAGCGTCGTCTTGCCCGCGTTCGGCAGGCCTACGATCCCTAATTTCATGCTCTTCGTCTCCTTCGTCGGGTTCGCCGGCGTCGGACGGACGCCGGGAGCGCGGTTATGATCGCTCCCTATTATAGCAAAGCCCCGGGCGTTTCACAAGTCCGCAGAGGCCGAAATCGCGCCGCCTTCGGAAAAAACGGGAAAAAATGTCGCGTTTTCCCGGAAATCGGCCGTTTCCGCTTCTTGACAGAAGGCGGCGGGCGTGCTATCATGCACTTGTTCAAAGGCTTTGACGGAGAACGCGCAAAAGACGCAGCGCACAGAGAGGGCAGCCCCGGCTGAAAGCTGCCCCGAAAGCGCCTTTGCGGCGACCGCTCCCGAGCCGGGAGGAGGAAATGCCTCCCCGCGCCGCGCCCGTTACGCGCGCAAACGAGTGAAACATCAAGGTGGAACCGTGCGATTTCGCACCCTTGACGGCCATGCGGCCGCCGAGGGTGTTTTTGTTTGAAGCCGGACGCCTTGCAGCCTGTTTTTAATAAGGAGGAGATCCCCATGGACGAGAAGAATCTGTACACTTTTGAAAACCCCGCCTATAAAAATACCTACCGTCACACCACCAGCCATATCCTGGCCCAGGCGGTCAAGCGCCTGTTCCCCGAGGTCAAGCTGGCCATCGGCCCGGCCATCGAGAACGGCTTTTACTACGACTTTGACGCGCCCTTCTCCTTCACGCCGGAGATCCTGGAGCAGCTCGAGGGCGAGATGCGCCGGATCTGCAAGGAGAAGCTGAAGCTCGAGCGCTTTGAGCTGCCCCGCGAGGAGGCCGTGCGCTTCATGGAGGAGCGGGAGGAGCCCTACAAGGTGGAGCTGATCCGCGATCTCCCCGAGGATGCCGTCATCAGCTTCTACCGTCAGGGCGAGTTTACGGACCTCTGCGCCGGCCCGCATCTGGATTCCACCGGCCGCGTCAAGGGCAACGCGATCAAGCTCACCTCCGCCACCGGCGCCTACTGGCGCGGCGACTCGAACCGCAAGATGCTCCAGCGCATCTACGGCACCTGCTATCCCAGCAAGGCGGAGCTCGACGAGTATCTGGCCCGGCAGGCCGAGGCGCTCAAGCGCGACCACAACAAGCTCGGCCGCGAGCTCGAGTTCTTCACGACGGTCGACGTGATCGGCCAGGGACTGCCGATCCTGCTGCCCAAGGGCGCGCGCGTCATCCAGACTCTGCAGCGCTGGGTCGAGGACGAGGAGCGCCGCCGCGGCTATCTGCTGACGAAGACCCCCTTCATGGCCAAGCGCGAGCTGTACAAGATCTCCGGCCACTGGGACCACTACCGGGACGGCATGTTCATCCTCGGCGATCCCGACGATGAGACGAAGGAGTGCTTTGCCCTGCGCCCGATGACCTGCCCCTTCCAGTACCAGGTCTTCCTTAACCGCGCCCGCAGCTACCGCGACCTGCCGATGCGCCTGGGCGAGACCTCGACGCTCTTCCGCAACGAGGACTCCGGCGAGATGCACGGCTTGATCCGCGTGCGCCAGTTCACGATCTCCGAGGGCCATCTGATCCTCCGCCCTGAACAGCTCGAGGAGGAGTTCAAGGGCTGCCTGGAGCTTGCCAAGTACTGCCTTGAGACGGTCGGCATGCTGGAAAACTGCAGCTTCCGCTTCTCCCAGTGGGATCCCGCCAACCCCAACAACAAATACGAGGGTACGGCGGAGCAGTGGGAGATGGCGCAGAGCACGATGAAGACCATCCTCGACGACCTCGGCGTGGAGTACACGATCGGCTTCGACGAGGCCGCGTTCTACGGGCCGAAGCTGGATATCCAGTACCGCAACGTCTTCGGCAAGGAGGACACGATCGTCACGATCCAGGTCGATATGCTGCTGGCCGAGAAGTTCGGCATGGAGTACACCGACGCCGACGGCCAGAAGAAACGCCCCTATATCATCCACCGCACCAGCCTCGGCTGCTACGAGCGCACGCTGGCCTACCTGATCGAGCGCTACGCCGGCGCGCTGCCGACCTGGATGATGCCCGAGCAGGTGCGGATCCTCCCGATCACGGACCGCGCGCACGACTACGCCGCGCAGCTCGCCGAAAAGCTCGCCGCCGCCGATCTCGCCGTCGAGGCGGACTACCGCTCCGAAAAGCTGGGCTACAAGATCCGCGAGGCGCAGATGCAGAAGATCCCCTATATGCTCGTCATCGGCGACCGCGACGTCGAGAACAACACGGTCTCCGTCCGCACCCGCAAGGGAGAGGACCTCGGCGCGATGAGCCTTGAGGACTTCATTGCGAAGATCAGCGAGGAGATCCGCACCAAGGCGCACGACTGAGGCAAAGCCGCCGTTTTGAAACGGAACGAATAAAAGCTCCGCATCCCTCACAAGCTATCGAAAACAGCTTGTGGGGGATGTTTTTATGAGCGAAAAAACCAGACGGCGCGTGATAGCCGCGGCGATCCTCGTCGCGGTGAACCTGCTGCTGATCGCCCTGGCGCAGAACGCCAGCGCCGAGCTCTACCGCCGCGGCTCCTCGGGCGCGACGGTGACGGAGATCCAGAAGCGGCTGAAGAACTGGGGCTACTACGACGGCGCGGTCGACGGCGTCTTCGGCAGCCGCACCGAGGCCGCCGTGCGCTGGTTCCAGCGCAAAAACGGCCTGAACGCTGACGGACAGGTCGGGCCGCAGACTCTGGCGGCCCTCGGTCTGCCGACGGGCGGGGGAGCCGCGGGCTCGGACAGCTCCGGCGACCTCTATCTGCTCGCGCGGCTGATCTCCGCCGAGGCCCGCGGCGAGCCCTACGTCGGCCAGGTCGCCGTCGGCGCGGTCGTGCTCAACCGCGTGCGGCACCCGTCCTTTCCCAACACCGTGTCCGGCGTGATCTATCAGAACGGCGCTTTTACCTGCGTCAGCGACGGACAGTTCAACAAGCCGATCGCCGAGAGCGCCTACCGCGCCGCGCAGGACGCGCTCAACGGCTGGGACCCGAGCGGCGGCGCGATCTACTATTTCAACCCCGCCACGGCCACCAGCGCCTGGATCTGGTCGCGTCCCGCAATCGTCACGATCGGCCGCCACCGCTTCTGCGCCTGATTTTTTGACTGCTCCGCTCTTGCAAAGCGCGCCGCTTTATCATATAATACTACGGTAAACTGCGCGCGCCGGTCTTGCGGCGCGAAAGGCGGAGGAGACCATGGCATACTGCGATCGCTGCGGAGCCTACGTTCCGGACGGCTGGACGAGCTGCCCGGCCTGCGGCTACGACAAGGAAAAAGAAGAAAAAATGCGCGCTGCCGCGCAGGCTCAGGCCGCGCGGGAAGAATCGGCGCGCTCCGAGCTCGAGGAGGCGGAGCGCCGCCGTGCGGAGCGCCGGGAGAACGACCGGATCTGGGCCGAGCGGGAGCGTCAGCGCCGCGAACGCGAACAGGAGGAGCTGCACCGCCGCCAGCAGGAGCAGGAGGAGCGCAATCGCCGGGAGCAGGAGAGACTGCGCCGGGAGAAGAGCGAGGGCGGCGTGCACGTCGAGGTCAATCCCGACGGCACGAAAAACATCAAGATCGGCGACGCGGTCCACGTCGTCGTGAACGCCGACGGCACGAAAAACATCAAGATCGGCGGAACGGTGCATGAGGTCGACGATTCCGATTCCGACGACAAGACGGAGAGAGGCTTTGAGCAGGCGGCCGAGAAGCTGCGCGATTTCGTCAATTCCGACGCCGCCAACAAGGCGCAGAAGGAATTTGAACTGGCCGGCGAGAAGATCCTGCCGATCCTGTCCTACATCGGGCCGCTCTTCCTGCTGCCGCTGCTGCTGGGGAACGACGATTTCACCAAATTCCATGCCAGACAGGGGCTGCGGCTGTTTATCTGGAGCGCGATCCTTACGGGCGTCGGCTCCTGGTTTCACATCGGCTGGGCCGTCAGCGTGTTTTCACTGTTTATGGCCTTCATCGGCATCAAAAATGTGCTCAACAATAAAAAAGAACCGCTGCCGTACATCGGCAAATAAGCCTGATCCAGCAAGGCCGCGCCGCTCCGAAAGCCTCGGAGCGGCGCGGTATTTTGTGCCTGTTTTTTCGGCCGGACCACAAGATTTTGAGGGCTGAAAAAAACTTCAAAAAAGGAACAAAAAAGTGTTGACAAGAGGCAAATTCAATGCTATATTAGCCAAGCACCTCAGGAGTGCCTCGGGTTTTTGTCGGGTGCTTGTTTTTTCCCTCACGGAAAGAAAAAAGTTCTTGACAAACGAAGATCTCCGCGGTATACTAATCAAGCTGTCGCTCGAAAGAGCAGAGCTTGGAATGTACCTTGAAAATTGAACAACGTAAGAACAGCTTATGCAAATAAGCACCAAGAAAAGGGCTTTTAAGTCTGAAAAGACTATAAAGAATTCTTTTGAGAGCTAAGAAGCGATCAAGAAATGATTTTAGAGCCGGAAGGCTTTAAGATACCATTTATTGAGAGTTTGATCCTGGCTCAGGATGAACGCTGGCGGCGTGCCTAACACATGCAAGTCGAACGGAGTTACGAGAGCTTGCTTTTGTAACTTAGTGGCGGACGGGTGAGTAATGC
>JAILOS010000062.1 GCA_024690695.1 Oscillospiraceae bacterium | reverse complement strand
ATAGGCGGCGAAGAGCTGGTTCATCGTGCCGGCGTGGTCCTCGCGGGTCTTGCCGACGCCGATGCCCTTGTCCTTCAGACGGCTCAGCGAGGGCAGCACGTCCACCGGCGGCACGATGCCCTTGCGGTGCAGGTCGCGGCTGAGGATGATCTGTCCCTCGGTGATGTAGCCGGTCAGGTCGGGGATCGGGTGGGTCTTGTCGTCCTCGGGCATGGTCAGGATCGGGATCATCGTGATCGAGCCCTTCTTGCCCTGGCGGCGGCCGGCGCGCTCGTAGAGCGTGGCCAGGTCGGTGTACAGGTAGCCGGGGTAGCCGCGGCGGCCGGGGACCTCTTTCTTGGCGGCGGAGACCTCGCGCAGCGCTTCGGCGTAGTTGGTGATGTCGGTGAGGATGACCAGCACCTGCATGCCCTTCTCGAAGGCCAGATACTCGGCGGCGGTCAGCGCCATGCGCGGGGTGGCGATACGCTCGACCGCGGGGTCGTTGGCGAGGTTCGAGAACACGACCGTGCGCTCGATGGCGCCGGTGCGGCGGAAGTCGTTGATGAAGTACTCGGACTCCTCAAAGGTGATGCCGATGGCGGCGAAGACGACGGCGAAGGTCTCGTTGTCGCCCAGCACGCGCGCCTGGCGGGCGATCTGCGCCGCGAGCGCCGCGTGCGGCAGGCCGGAGCCGGAGAAGATCGGCAGCTTCTGGCCGCGGACCAGGGTGTTCAGACCGTCGATCGTGCTCACGCCGGTCTGGATGAACTCGGCCGGGTAGGCGCGGGCCGCCGGATTCATCGGCAGGCCGTTGATGTCGCGGTAGGCCTCGGCCAGAATGTCCGGGCCGCCGTCGATCGGGTTGCCCATGCCGTTGAAGACGCGGCCGAGCATGTCCTCGGACACGCCGAGCTGCTGGGGATGGCCCAGGAAGCGCACCTTCGTCTGGGCAAGGTTGATGCCCTGCGCGGACTCGAACAGCTGGACGACGGCCTTGTCGCCCTCAACCTCCAGCACCTTGCAGCGGCGGACCTCGCCGTTGGGCAGCTCCAGCTCGCCCAGCTCGTCGTAGGTCACGCCCTCGACGCCGCGAACGACCATCAGGGGGCTCGCGATCTCCCGGATCGTCTTATATTCTTTGATCATGCGTCTTCACCTCCGGCAATCACTTCCGCGATCTCGTTCTTCATCTGCGCCTCGATCGCGTCGTAGTCCTCCGCGAAATGGGCGGCGTCGGCCATCTTGGCGCGGCCGATTTTTTCACGCGCGGGGATCGTGAACAGCGCGTTCATGTTCACGCCCTTGTCCAGCGCCTCGCGGCACAGCGCGTCGTAGCGCAGCACGAGGGCCATCAGGCGGTACTGCTTGGCGTAGGAGGAGTAGGCGTCCTCGTCCACGAAGGCGTTCTGCTGCAGGAAGTCCTCGCGCAGCATCTTGGCCGTCTCCATCGTGAGGCGGTCGGCGGGGCTGAGGGCGTCCTGGCCGACGAGGCGGACGATCTCCTGCAGCTCGCTCTCCTCCTGCAGGATGTGCATGGCCTTGGTGCGGTTGAGCATGTAGCTCTCGCCGAACTGCTCGGTATACCAGGGCTGCAGCGTGTCCAGATACAGAGAATAGGAGGTCAGCCAGTTGATGGCCGGGAAGTGGCGGGCGTAGGCCAGCGAGGAGTCCAGCGCCCAGAAGACCTTGACGATGCGCATGGTCGCCTGGGAGACCGGCTCCGAAATATCGCCGCCCGGAGGCGACACGGCGCCGATGGCGGTGACGGAGCCGCGGCGCTCGTCCGAGCCGAGGCATTCGACGACGCCGGCGCGCTCGTAGAACTGCGCCAGACGCGAGGCGAGGTAGGCCGGGTAGCCCTCTTCGCCGGGCATCTCCTCCAGACGGCCGCTCATCTCGCGCAGGGCCTCGGCCCAGCGGGAGGTGGAGTCGGCCAGGACGGCGACGTCATAGCCCATGTCGCGGAAGTACTCCGCGATCGTGATGCCGGTGTAGATCGAGGCCTCGCGGGCCGCGACGGGCATGTCCGAGGTGTTGGCGATGAGCACCGTGCGCTTCATCAGCGGCTCGCCGTTGCGCGGGTCCTTCAGCTCCGGGAACTCCATCAGCACGTCGGTCATCTCGTTGCCGCGCTCGCCGCAGCCGATGTAGACCACGATGTCCACGTCCGACCACTTGGCGAGCTGGTGC
>JAILOS010000060.1 GCA_024690695.1 Oscillospiraceae bacterium | reverse complement strand
GACGTAGCGGAAGGCGTAGCGGCGCGGGAGTACAAGCTCCGAGGGCACCAGATCCACGTGGAGCTGTTCTTCCTGGATCCAGCTCTGCGACAGCCAGCCCTGATTGTTTTGGAGATCCTCCTCCAGCTCGCGCGCCGTCTCGGCAAAGCGCAGCTTCAAAAAAGCCGGCGCATCCGGATGGCTGCCGGAAAAGGACAGCGACAGCGTCAGCCGCCCCACCAGATGTTCGCCGAAGTCCAGCACGGTGCTCTCGCCCTTGCCGAGGCTCTGCCCGGGCAGACGCAGCGGCTCGCGCTCCTCGCGAAGGAGCGACGGCGTAAGCTCAGCGGCGCGCTTCAGCAGGCGCTCGTCGTTCAGCGGCTGAAAGTCCTCAATAATCGAAATCAAAGCCATAGTTTGTTCCTGCCTTTTTTGTGATCGACCATCACTATACACCACAATTGATCCTGACGCAACGACAGATGGCGCTGCTTTCGGCACCGTTCACGGAAAAGGGCTGATTCGAGGGCGGTTTTATGCTATGGTAAGCTTGTGAAAAAAGACACGGGAGGTTTTGCCATGCAGAGACACGATTTCAACCGCGGCTGGATCTGCCGCCCGCTGAGCCGGGCGGGCGAGGCCGTCGCCGTGACCCTGCCCTACGACGCCATGCGCACTGAAGCCCGGGTGCCGAGCAGCCTCGGTGGGGGGAACATCGGCTATTTTGAGGGCGGCGACTATGAGTACAGCAAGCAATTCACGATCCCGCCGGAGCTTCAAGGGCAGAAACTGGTGCTGGAATTCGAGGGCGTGTATCACAACGCCGAGGTCTGGCTCAACAGCGAAAAGGCCGCTTTCCGTCCTTACGGCTATACCAATTTCTATGTGGAGCTGAACCCCTTCCTGCACGAGGGCGAGAACGAGCTGACAGTCATCGCCCGCAACGCCGATCAGCCCAATTCCCGCTGGTACTCCGGCACCGGGATCTACCGCCCGGTGTGGCTGTGGAGCGGCAAGGAACAGCACATCAAGCGCAACGGCGTGCGGATCGAAACGCTGTCCATCGACCCGCCGACCGTCCGAGTCGCTGTGGAAACCTCCGTTCCCGGGGAGGTTTCGCTGGAACTTCTGGACGGCGATGCGGTCATCGCCTCCTCCTGCGGCGCCTCGCCTTTTGAGCTGACGCTGCCCGGCGCGGAGCTCTGGAGTCCGGAGCATCCGAAGCTCTACACCGCCCGCGTCCGCTTCGGGAACGATACCGTGGAGGAGCGTTTCGGCGTGCGTTCCCTGAGCTGGGACGCGAAAAAAGGGATCGCCCTCAACGACAAGCGCGTTGTGCTGCGCGGAGCCTGCATCCACCACGACAACGGCCTGCTCGGCGCCTGCACTTACCCCGAGGTGGAGCGGCGGCGCATCCGCATCCTGAAGGAGGCGGGCTACAACGCCGTGCGCTCCGCGCACAACCCCTGCTCCAAGTACCTGCTGGACGCCTGCGACGAGCTGGGCATGCTGATGATGGACGAGTACGTGGACTGCTGGTATATGCACAAGACCGAGCATGACTACGCCAGCTATGTGACTGATTGGTGGAAGCAGGACCTCAAGGACATGGTGGACAAAGACTTCAACCACCCCTGCGTCGTGATGTACTCTACCGGCAACGAGGTGGCCGAGAGCGCGCAGGAGAAGGGTATTCAGCTCCAGCGCGATTTCACCGCGTATCTGCACGGGCTGGATGCGACGCGGCCGGTGACCTGCGGCATCAACATCTTCTTCAACTTCCTATCTTCCATGGGCATGGGCGTCTACAGCGACGAAAAGGCCAAGGCCAACGCCGAGGCCGCCGCAAAAGCCGCCCAGGACGCCGCCGCCAAAAAGCCGAAGAAAAAAGCCGTCGGCTCGGAGTTTTTCAACACGATCGCCGCCAAGATCGGAACGGACTTCATGAAATTCGGCGCGACGCTGCCGCCCTGCGACTGGAAGACCCGGGACGTCTTCGCCGCGATGGACATCGCGGGCTACAACTACGGCAACTGGCGCTACAAGGGTGACGCGAGGAAGTACCCGGAGCGGCTGATCCTCGGCTCCGAGACCCTGATCGGCGACGCCTACGACTTCTGGGAGATCGCGAAGACCACGCCCCAGGTGGTGGGCGACTTCGTCTGGGCGGCCTGGGACTACATCGGCGAGTGCGGCGACTCGAGCCCCGAGTTTGCCGACTACACCAGCGGCGCGCCGGAGGACCGCGTGCGCGGCGGCACCTGCCGTGTCGACATGACCGGCAAGCCGAACGCCGAGGCGGACTACACCCGCGTGGCCTTCGAGCTGGAACCGGGGCCGCGTCTTGCGGTATTCCCGGTCTATGAAAAGGAAAAGCCGACGATGACCGGCTGGCAGCTCACGCGTGCCCAGCGAAGCTGGACTTGGCCCGGCTGCGGGGGCGAGGCGGCGCAGATCGAAATCTTCGCCCGCGCCGCGCAGGTGGAGCTTCTGCTGAACGGACAAAAGATCGCGGGCAAAACCCCGAAAAAAGGCATCGCCCGTTTCACGGCGTCTTATCAGCCCGGCGAGCTTGTCGCCGTGAGCTATGACGCCGCTGGGAAAGAGATCGGCCGGGATGTTCTGAAAACCGCCGGCGCGGAGACCGAGCTGCGGCTCGAATGCGAGTCCGAACGCTGCCGTCCGGGCGAGATGGTCTTTTTCCGCGTCCGCTATACGGACAGGGACGGCGAGATCAAGCCGATGGAAAAGCATACCGTCCGCTTCGCCGCCGAAAACGGCACCGTCATGGGCGCGGTCAACGGAAGCTGCAGCTTCAAGGGCAATTTCGCCCAGCCGGAAGCGCCCAGCTATTTCGGCGAGCTGCAGAGCGTCGTCCGGGCCGGGGAATCCGGCGTCCTCCGCGTGACCGCGACGGACGGCGAGAGGACGGCAAGCGTGGATATCCCGATCATATAGGCTTCCCCTTGAGGGGAAGCTGTCAGCCGCCGATCCCCCGCGAGGCGGATGACTGATGAGGTGTGACTTTCCACCTCATCCGCCCGTAGCGCCGATCATTGATCGGCGTTTGAGCGTCCTATCATTGCCGCCGACCAATGGTCGGCGCTACGGGGCACCTTCTCCTCAAGGAGAAGGCTTGCGGAGGACGCTAATTTTCAACTTTGCTTATCGAGGCAGACACCATGACTGAATCAACCTACTGGCTGTGGTACCCCGGCGATTTTGAACGCTACCACGCCATGAAACAGAATTTCTCCCGCGTCGAGCGCGGCTGCGGCTGGCCCGCCTTTTGGAAAAGCGAGGGCTTCCGGAACCGCGTCGCCTTTCGCCACGGCTATACGCTGACCGAGGACACGGTTTTCACGGTCTATGCCGTCGTCGGCGCCGTCGGCTACGTGCAGCTCGACGAGGAAAAGCACCCCTTCGGCGCGGAAATCCCCTGCCCGGCGGGGACGCATAAAATCTCCATCCACGTCGGCTGCATCGGCTGCGTGCCCTCCGTCTATGTGCAGGGCGATGCGATCCGCTCCGACGACGGATGGATCGTCGAGGATTATGACCGCGAACCGGTGCGCGCCGCCTTCAGCCCGAGCTTCACCGACCCCGCGCGCGATCCCTCGGTCTGGCCCTACGCCGAAAAGGTCTGTCTGCCGATCGCGGAAGAAGCCGTCAACGGAGGTACGCTCTATACTTTTGAAACGGAATTAACGGCGGCGCTGGAGCTGCTCGGCCCGGGCCGCCCGACCGTGTATCTGGGCGAATCCCGCGCCGAGGCGCTGGACACCGTCAACTGCTATTTCTTCGCCGCGCCCGACGAAACGACCCATCGTCTGCCCCGACAGGCCCTGCGCTATGCCTTCGTCCCGGACAGTCGCCCGGGTGACTACGCGGTGCGGGCCATCCACCAGTACGTGGATATCCCCGTTAAGGCGCGCTTTGCCTGTGACGACGGGGAGCTGAACCGCATCTTTGCCGTCGCGGCGCACACCTTTTCGCTCTGCTCCGATGTGTTCCTGCTCGACGGCGTAAAGCGGGACAAGTGGATCTGGGGCGGCGACGCATGGCAGAGCCTCTATGTCAACCGCTATCTGACCGCCGACCGGGAGCTCGAAAAGCGCACGCTGATCGCCCTGCGCGGCAATGACCCGGTCACGACCCACGTCAACACGATCGTCGACTACTCGCTGATCTGGGTGCTGAGCGTGGAAACGTACTACGACAGCTACGGCGACGCGGACTTTTTACGCGCGATGCTGCCCCAGATGGAGAGCCTGATGGCCTTCTGCATGGCGCAGCGGGACGAAGTCGGCTTCCTCGTGGGCCGGAGCAAGGACTGGGTCTTCATCGACTGGGCCGACTTCGACCGCGACGGCCCGCTCTGCGCGCTGCAGATGCTGCTGGCGGAGGCTTACCGCGTGATGGCGCGCTTCTCGCCGGACGGGGAACGCTGGCAGCGCGAGCGTGCTGAACTCCTTCAGCAGATTGAGATCTTCTTCTGGGATGGCGAAAAGCGGGCCTATATCGACTCCTTCCGCTCCGGCCGGCGGAACGTGACCCGCCACGCGAACATCTTCGCGATCCTCTTTGACATTGCGGACGACGAACGCAAAACCGTGCTCGCCGATTCCGTGCTGCGCAATCCCGCCGTGCCCGCGATCACGACGCCCTATTTCCGCTTCTTCGAGCTGGAGGCAATGTGTCGCCTCGGAGAGCTGGACGAGGTGCTCGCGCAGATCAAAAGCTATTGGGGCGGGATGCTCCGGCTCGGCGCCGTGACTTTCTGGGAGGAATACGACCCCGAAAAGCCCCTCGAGCGGCAGTACGAGATGTACGGCGACCCCTACGGCAAGAGCCTGTGTCACGCTTGGGCGGCGAGCCCCATTTATCTGCTCTCGCGCTATTTCGTCGGTCTGCGGCCTTTAAGCCCCGGCGGCGGCGAGTACGAGGTAAAGCCCCAGACGCGCTTTTTCAAAAGTCTGGACTGCTCCTTTCCAATGGGCGCGCAGCAGATCCATATCCGTTTGGACAGCGGCGAGTTTTCCGTGACGGAGGAAGAATACTGATTTTCCCGGGGGACTTGCCTGCGGGAAAAGAATCCGATATACTACAGAAAAGAGGTGAGACTCTGTGATCCGTGTCGCATTGGTAGAGGACGACGAGCAATACCGCAGGGAATTTCTCGACTATCTGAGGCAATATGAGGCGCAGAGCGGCCATCATTTCCGCGTATCCGTTTTCACCGACGGCGACGAGATCACCGAGGCCTATCAGGCGGACTACGATCTGATCCTGATGGACATCGCCATGCGCTTTATGGACGGCATGACCGCCGCGGAGAAGATCCGCGAGCTGGATCAGGAGGTCGTGATCATCTTCATCACCAACACCCCGCAGTTCGTCATGCGCGGCTACGCGGTGGACGCGCTGGACTATGTGCTCAAGCCGGTGAACTACTTTGCCTTCTCCCAGCGCATCGACCGCGCGATCTCCCGCATGGAAAACCGGAAGCGGCGCTATATCTCGGTGCCGATCAAGGGCGGCGTGCAGAAGCTGGACGTGTCGAAGATCCTCTACGTCGAGGTGCAGGATCACGACCTGCTCTACCACACCCGGCGCGACAGCATCCTCACCCGCGGCACGCTGGCCGAGGCGGAGGCGATGTTGGGCTCCACGCACTTTTTCCGCTGCAGCAAGTGCTATCTGGTCAATCTGGAGTATGTGGACGGCGTGCAGAATAACGATCTGATCCTCGACGGCGAGCGCATTCAGGTCAGCCGCGCCCGGAAAAAGGCGCTGCTGGACGCGCTGAACGATTACATGAATGAGGTAAGTAAATGAGCGGATGGGGAGCGAATCTGGGCCATACGCCCGGGGCCTTCTACGCGCTGGCCTACTGGCTCGGCGCGCTGGTCTTCCTTGCGGTGAACAGGCGGCGCCATTCACCGGGCCGTCAGGTCTGGGTCTCCGTGCTGTTCCTGCTGGTGCTGGGCGCTTTTATGATCTGGACGGACGGCGTGGAGCACCTGCTCTTCGCCGTCAGCATGCTGACGATCTTCGGGCTGATTTTTGCTTTCTTTTATCTGTCCGCGGCGGTCTCATGGAAAAAGGCGCTGTATTTCAGCGTGCGCATTTTCATTCTCGGCGAATTTGCGGCCTCGCTGGAATATCAGCTGTTCTATTTCGGGCTGACCAGCATGAATCTGCCTCTGAATCTGGGGATCAATCTCATCTTTCTCCTGGTCGTCCACCCGATCGTCTTCGGCGCGACCTTTCTGATCGAGCGCCGCTATCGGGAGAACAACGAAAGCCTGACGATCACGTGGCGTGAGCTGACGGTCGTCGTCCTGCTGGGGCTGCTGGTGTTCGCGCTGAGCAATCTGAGCTATCTGGACCCGGACACCCCGTTCAGCGGGCATGACGTGCTGGGCATCTTTTCCATCCACACGCTGGCCGATCTGGGCGGCGTCGGCATGCTGCTGGCGTTTCATATGCAGCTTTGCGACATGAGCGTGCGCATGGAAAAGGAGTACCTGCACAAGCTGCTGCATATGCAGAAGGAGAATTACCGCACCTCGGCTGAGAGCGTGGAGCTTGTCAACCGGAAATACCATGATCTGAAGCATCAGATCCAGCTCCTGCGCTCGGAAATTGCCTCGGAGGACAAGCTGCGCTATCTGGACGAAATGGAGCAGGAGATCCAAAGCTACGAAACCCAGAACAAAACCGGCAACAAAGCGCTGGATACGCTGCTGACGGCCAAGTCCATCCGATGCCAGAGTCTCGGGATCAGCATGACCTGCGTGGCCGACGGCAAGGAGCTCGGCTTTATGAAGCCCACCGATTTGAGCGTCCTTTTCGGAAACGCCCTCGACAACGCCATCGAGAGCGCGGAAAAGCTTCCGGATGAGAGCAAGCGCCTGATCCATGTGTCCGTGGCAAGACAAAAGAGCTTCGTCCGCATCCGCATGGAAAACTGCTACGAGGGCGAGCTGCAGTTTGCCGACGGTTTGCCCGTCACCGCCAAGGACGCCAAATATCACGGCTACGGCATGAAGAGCATCCGCAGCATCGTGGAGAAATACGACGGTTCGATGACCGTCAAGGCCCAGGACGGCTGGTTCGAACTGCGCGTCCTGTTCCCGGTGCCGGAGGGACAGGAATCCGGCGTAGTCAGTTGAGCGCGGACAGACGGAAAAGCGTACGCTTCTTAAAACTCTCATAGAAAATATGCTGACCACTATTTGACTACTATTCTTTTCAAACCCTCGATTTACGGAAAAGTCAGTCGCATCAAGGTTTTCCGGGAATTGCCAGAATAGTGGTCAAAAACCTCCGAAACCCCGGAAACCCGCGCCGTTACAGGCTTTTTTCAATACCCGTCTGATAACTCCGACTCTGGAGGTCGTGGGTTCGAATCCCGTCAGCCGTACCACGTCAGAAGAAACTTACTCCATTCCGCTTCCCTGGTTTCCGTAAGAGCCAGAAAAGCTCCATATCCGTAAGTTCCTTCTTCCTTTCCAAACCGGAGGATTCACGAGGATCCTCCGGTTTGGTTTAAACGGGGGCTTGAGTCCGTTATGAACACTCGGACCAAACGCACAAAATCCGAACCGGTTCTTCCCTGTGGGAGACGGGTTCGGATTTTGTGTTTTCTACAGGAATCAGTATTTCTCCAATGGTGTACAGCGCCGTCCAGAATAAAAGCCGAGAGGACCGAGAAAGAAGAAATCAAAATGATATGGAGGAAAAGACTAAGCGTGATGGTGCAGGCCGTCGGCGTTTCGATGATCGTCGAGGGAGTGTCCCTGCCGATCGCGCTGTCAAGAGCGGCGTGATCGGGAAAGACTGACGGGAAACAGACCGGTCGATGCGGACAGCAGACAAACGCTGAGAGTTATACCGCCTCGAGCGCTCCTCGATTGACGAACGCTTTGCGCTGCGCGATCGGCAGCCTGTACCCCCTTTGGAATCGCTTGCCCCGGCTCCGCTTCGTAGGCTTCCGGCGAGGCCCTTTTACAGTTTCGGGCGAATCCGCGATCGTATCGCGGATTCGCCCGAAATTTATGCCGATGCTCCGTTTCCCTGCGCGCCCCGTCGAGCACGCCGGCTCCTGCGGGGGAGCGGGAGATTTGTCAGCGCCGTCCGCCCATGCCGCCGCGGCCGCCGCCGAAGCCGCCCTGCCCGCCGGGACCGCCGCCCATGCCGCCCATGCCGCCGCCCATGAACTGGTTGGGGAGCGTAGTGACCTGCTGACCGTTCACGTACACGGTGCCGCCGGTGAAGGTCGCGGTCCCGTCGTAGTCAAACGAGGATTGACCGCTGACGGAGAGCGTGCCGCCGGTGATGATGATATTGCCGTTGGAGTCGACGCCGTCGGTATCGCCCGCGCCCATCGTGATCGTGACCGTGCCGCCGGTGATCTCCACGGTCGGCGTGTACGCGGAGGATTTGCGCGCCGCGTTGATGCCGTCGTCCGAGGCCGCGATCGTGATATCTCCGCCGCTGATGAGAACGTAGGTGGCCTCGATCCCCTCGCCGGCCGTGATGTTCAGCGTGCCGCCGGCGATCTCCGCCGTCTCGTCCGCGTGGACGCCGTCGTCCCGGCTCCGGAGCGTGAACGTGCCGTTGCTGATCAGGATCGAGCCGTTGGTGTGGATCGCGTCGTCCAGGGAGTCGATCGTATAGACGCCGCCGTTGATCGTGATCGAGACGCCCGCCTTGATGCCCTTATAGGATTCCGAGGCGTCGCCGCTGCGCGCGCCGCTGCCGCCGCCGGAAGTGATGCTGAGCGCGGCGTTTTCAGCCGTGAACACCGTCTCGGCCTGGATGCCGTCCTTGCCGGACACGATGGTAACGGTGGAATCCACAACGGAGACGTACCCCTTGTCCGCGTCCGTGCCGTTGTCCGAGCGGACGCCGTCGCTGCCGGCGGTGATGCTGACCGCCGCCCCGGAGAATTTGACGGAGTCCTTGCCGTTCAGGCCGACGTTTTCGGCGTTTACGGTCAGATCCTTCGCCGTGATCACGAGATCGTCCTTGGAGACGACCGCGTGCTTATAGTTGCCGTTGATCGTCAGCTTGCCGGAGCCGTTGATCGTGAGATCGTCCCGGCTGAACACCGCCGCGTCCAGCGTGGTATCGTCGTCGGTGAGCGCATAATCCGAGCCGTCGGAGATCGTGTTGACGGTGCCCTCCGCCGCGGTGATGAAGACCTTGTCCGCGCTGCGGACGTAGATCGCGGGGCCGTTTTCGTTGGTGATCGCGGCGTTGTCCAGCACAAGCTGGACCTTGTCCTCCTCGCCGGCCTCGATGACGATCATGCCCTCATAATCGCCGGAGAGGATATAGGTCCCGGCCTCCGTGATCGTCAGGTCGCCGTCCGGAGAGAGCGCAAGGGCTTCGGCGGCGTCGTACTCGCCCGAGGCGTCGCGCTCGGAGACGGTGGTGTCAATTTCGGTCGAGCCGGCCGTGGCCGTCGTCGTTTTCGAAGACGACGTAGCGCCGGAGAGCAGGACGGTTTCGCCGGAAGACGAGCTCTGCGAGAGCGTTTCCGCCGAGGTCGCGGGGGCGAGGGCGCAGCCGGTCAGCAAAAGAAGCGCAAGCGCGCCGGCCACTGTGATTTTCAAAGTCTTTTTCATAATTCTTCTCCTCCTTCGGGTTCGTTCAGAACGGCGATTTCCAGATTTCCGTTCCGGCAGCGCAGGGCGTCGAGAAATTCCTGCAGCTTGTCGGGGTCCTTCATTTCGATTTTGTAATCCAGCTTATACAGACTCCCCATGTTGGAGGTCTTGGCCTTCACGAGCTTCCGGCTCTTCGTGTACTGCTCGAAGAGGTCGTCGAAGGCGTCTGCGAAGTGCAGCGACTCGGGGACGGCGATGTGCAGCTGCGCAAAGCGCTCGCAGCTCATCGGGATGCGGGAGAGCAGCCGGATCAGACCGGATACGATCAGCGTAAAGAGCAGGGCAAACGCAACGTAGCCCGCCGCGCAGGCGAGGCCCGCGGCCATGACCAGGAAGATCGCGGTGATGTCCCGCGCCCTGCCCGCCGCGCTGCGGAAGCGCACCAGCGAGAAAGCGCCCGCGACGGCGATGCCGGTGCCGACGCTGCCGTTGACCATCAGGATCACCGTGGCGACGATGATCGGCAGCACGGCCAGGGAGATCAGAAAGCTCCGGGTGGCGTTGCTCTCGCGCCGCAGCGCCAGCGCCGCGACGCCGCCGCACAGCCCCGCGAAGAGCAGGCAGAGCAGAACTTGGCCGACCGAGAAGCTCCCGGTCAGGATCGAGTTAAAGATTGACGACATGTTTTTCTCCTCCTTCCATGATGGAAACGGAGTTCTTTTTTTCTTTCAGCGAGCGCAGATAGGCGGCTCCGTATTTGGAGAAGCTGCCCGGCAGGATCCCCTCCGCGTCCAGCGCGTCCGCCAGCCACAGGGGCATGGCGCCCGCCGTTTTGATCTCGAGCAGCACCGTGTCCTTCGGCAGCAGGCGGATCCCCGCGGAGCCCCGGTCGAGACGCAGCTCGTTTTCGCGGCTGCGGACGTTCCGGTCGAAGGTCAGGCGGAGGTCCGGATGCGCCTCGCCGAACCAGGCCTCGCGCTCGCAGGCGATCAGCATCGCGGCGTCCGGCCTCCCGTAAAAGCGCATGGCCCAGTCGAGCTCGGCCATGATCTGGCTTTCAAAGGGCTTGATCCCCGCCCGCAGATAGCGTTCCGCCTGGCTGAGGGTCATGGCCGCGCGGCGCTTGTACACCACGCCGCCGTATTTCTTTTTGAGCTCGAGAAACACGGTGGAATCCGCCCTCGCCGTGCCGTAGCTGCGCAGGCGGAGCTTTTCCTTGTAATCCGCCGCCTCGATGGAATTGCGGATGATGCGGTGATCGGGGGTGTCCAGATAGAGGCTCAGCACCGTGCTGCGGCCGAACTCGTCCGGCTTCAGCTGCGCGCCGATCCTTTGAAGCAGCGCGTCAAGCTGCGCCTCGGTGAGCAGATACTTCTTCTCGATCCGCTTGAAAATACAGGTCGCGTCCATTGTTTATGACCTCCTTCCTCGTTTCTGAGGCCATCATACGCGCGCAAGCTTAACCCAACTTTAAAGAAAAAAGAAATTCTTCCGGGCGATCAGACGCGGAGAAATCGGGGACGCCGCCGCTGCGCGCTCAGCGAGCGGAGCCGGCGGGGCGACGGAAGCTCCGGGAAGAAGAGCGTCAAAAAGGCGCTGCTTTTCCGGCCCGGTTTGCGAGCGGCGCGGCAAGCCGGCGGCTCCCGGCGAAAAAGCGACAAAAAACGAGGCGGAGAAGGGGCGGATTTCGTCTATTCGGAGGGCTTGACGGAAATCCGCCGAGCCCATATACTTAGAATTGACCAATTGGGACCATTCTGAGAAGCAGAGGCTTTTTTATGGATATATTTGACGTGATCTCCCTGCTCGGCGGGCTTGCCATGTTCCTGTACGGCATGCGGCTGATGGGGGATTCCCTGAAGGAAAACTCCTCCGGCGCGCTCAAGCGCGCGATGGAGAAGGTGACCAACAATCCGTTCAAGGCGTTTCTCCTGGGCATTTTCATCACCGCGCTGATCCAGTCCTCCACGGCCACCATCGTCATCACCGCCGGCCTCGTCGGCGCCGGGATCCTCACGCTGCGCCAGTCGTTGGGCATTATCATCGGCGCGAACGTCGGCACGACGGTCACGGGACAGATCATCCGTCTGCTGGACGTCGACGCCTCCGGGGCCGCCTGGCTTCGGTTCTTCCAGCCCTCCACCCTGGCGCCGATCGCGCTGATCATCGGCATCGTGCTGATCATGGGGCACTTCGTCAAGAACTCCAAGTCGATCGGCAACATCGCCATCGGCTTCGGCATCCTGTTCTCCGGCCTGCTGAACATGACCGGCTCGGTGGCCAAGCTGACGCAGTCCGGCGCGATCGAGCAGCTTTTCGCCGGGCTCGGGGAGAACCCCTTCCTCGGCTATCTGACGGGCGCAGGCGTCGCCTTCGTGCTGCAGAGCTCGTCGGCCACGGTGGGCATCCTGCAGGCCTTTTCCGCCTCCGGGCTGCTGGCCTTCAAGGGCATTTACGCCGTGATCGTCGGCATCTACCTCGGCGACTGCGTTACGACCGCCATCGTCTGCTCGATCGGCGCGAACGCCGAATCCCGGCGCGTGGGCATCGTCAATATCCTGTTCAACCTCAGCGAAACGGTGCTCGTGCTGGTCGTCGTCACCGTCGTGCACCGCCTCGGCCTGCTGGACGGGCTGTGGGAGCGCACGGTCAATTCCGGCATGATCGCCAACACCAATACGATCTTCAACCTCGGCTGCTCCATCTGCCTGTTTCCGATGCTGACGACCTACGAAAAGCTGAGCCGCCGCATCGTCAAAGACGAGCCCGGGCCCGAGAGGGAGGAAAAGTACCGCGACGAGCTGGAGGCGCTGAACCCCAGCTTCGTCAATACGCCGGCGCTGGCGCTGCAGAGCTGCTATCATCTGCTGCTGACGCTGTTCGGGGCCGCCCGCGAGAACATTGAGAAGGCCTTCGGGCTGCTTGAACAGTTTGACGAGGGCGCCTATCGGGAGATCCTCGCCGAGGAGGAAAACATCGACCATCTCACCGACTGCTGCAGCCGCTATCTGGTCGAGGTCCTGCCGCACCTGCAGCTCGACAACCACGTTCAGATCCTCAATCAGTACTATAAGGTCACCGCGGAGTTCGAGCGTCTGGGCGACCACGCCGTCGGGATCGCGGACGTCGCCGCCGGGATGGTGCAGAGCGGAACGAGCTTTTCACGCGCGGCCATGAGGGAGCTCCACGTGGTCGAGGACGCGCTTCGGGAGATCCTGGAGCTTACCGAGCACACCTTCCACAGCCGCAGCGAGAAATCCGCGCGCAAGATCGAGCCGCTGGTGCAGACTGTCAACGAGCTGAGCACCGTCCTCCGGCGCAACCATCTGCGCCGTCTGAGTCTCGGCCAGTGCAACATGTACGCCGACAGCAGCTTTTCCAATCTCGGCGTCGAGTTTCGCCGGATCGCCGCCGTCTGCTCCAACGTGGGCGTGGCTACGGTGGTGAGGATCCACCCGGAGCTGGCCGATCACGAGCATCTGTATTTTGAGAGCCTGCACAGGGGCGACGACGTTGAATTCAACGAGGCCTGCGAGGCCGCTCATGCCCGGTACTTCCGGCGTCTGGAGGATCTGGAGCACGCGGAACAGGCGCAGCAGTCCGCGCCGAAGCCGACGCAGGCCTGATCCGCGCCCCGGCCGAAAGCTGCTCCGCAGCGGGAAAACCATCAAAGATGAAAAAAGCCGCCGCCCCTTAGCCGGGTGTTCATAAGACAGTTTTAATCAAAAAACCGATTTGGGCATCTGGCTGGCAGGGTTGGCAACAAAAGGAAGATGATCTGCATGTTCATGTGCAGGTCATCTTCCTTTTTTACGGTATAGAGCTGTAATTGTTAATTTGCTTACTTTTTTCTCTTCACCGGTACCCAGATTGCACTATGATAATCCGGGTCCGTCATTTCTCCGTTTATACAGTCATACCACTCAACCGTTGCATTTCCGCTCAGCTCATAATCCGGATTGCCGGGCAGCCATTCAGAGAAGATTCGGGTGTTCACGCTCTGCAGTGTCTGAGGATTAGGACCGATGCAATTGAATATGGCCCATTCATTCCTTGGAAACTCGTAGACCACCATTCCCTCCGGTACCGCTCCGCCCGTGTACTTTCCCGCGATCAGATAGCGGAACTTGCCTCCGCCGATATCGTCGATGCAGACGCCGTACTCCCCGATGCAGTTGTCCACCAGGGCCTGCTCATAGGGATTCGCCGGTGCATTTCCGGCATACACGTT
>JAILOS010000044.1 GCA_024690695.1 Oscillospiraceae bacterium | reverse complement strand
GGCCACGACGACCCGACCATGATCCGCATGATGGAGGACATGACCGGCGTGGACGCCAAGGAGATCCCCCTCAACGACCCGGACACGATGGCGATCTTCACCGGCCCCGCCGTGCTCGGCCTGCCGTCGGACGACCCGATCATCGGGCAGACCGGCTCGATCGGCATCCCGGAATTTGGCACGGGCTTTACCAAGCAGATGCTGGTGGAGACGCAGCCCAGGCAGTTCGACACACTCGTGCGCCTGTCCGGCTTCTCCCACGGCACCGACGTCTGGGCCGGCAACATCCGCGACCTGATCGTCAACAACGTGGCTACCGTCAACGAGACGATCGGCTGCCGCGACGACATCATGATCACGCTGATCGGCAAGGGCATGAGCCCGGCGCTGGCCTTCAAGACGATGGAGGCCGTGCGAAAGGGCAAGGTGAAAAAGAGCGGCGAGTTCCCCGGCGACGCCGAGGCGCAGATGCGCTCGATGGGCGTGCCCGACTGGTGGATCGAGTCGGCGCGCAAGATCGCCTACCTCTTCCCGAAGGCCCACGCCGTGGCCTACGTGATGATGGCCTTCCGCATCGCCTGGTTCAAGGTGCACCGTCCGCTGGCCTTCTACAGCGCCTATTTCTACCGCCGCAGCCAGAAGGGCGGCTTTGACGCGGCGATGATGTGCGGCGGGACCGAATCGGTGCGCCGCCGGATCAACGAGATGAAGCGCCGGCAGGACCTCACGGCCAACGAGGAGGATCTGGTGGTGACGCTCGAGGCGGTGTACGAGTTCAACCTCCGCGGCTTCAGCTTCGCGCCGCTGGACCTCTACCGGTCCGACGCGACCCGCTTCCTCCCCGAGGGGGAGAAGCAGCTGCGCCCGCCCTTCGTGTCGATCTCCGGTCTGGGCGAGGCTGCCGCGCAGGATCTGGCCCGCTGCCGCGAGGGGAACCGCTCCTTCATCTCGGTGGAGGAGCTCAGCACGGCCTGTCCGAAGGTCTCGCAGGCCCACCTGGACGCGCTCAGGAGCATGGGCGCGCTGGGCGACATGCCCGAGACCAGCCAGATCACGCTGTTTGATCTGTAACATTCTGTCAAATACTCCCTGCATTTCTTAAGAATGGCCGCTTTTCTTGCACTTTTTCGGCAAATACGCTATGATAGGGGCATCCCGGACACCGAAAGGACAGGTGATCGCTTGAAAAAAAGATACCGCCTGCTCGCGGCGCTGCTGGCCGCGGTCACGCTGCTGACGCTGCTGCCGGTCTCCGCGCGCGCCGATCACGACGACGGGGAGCCGGAGGAGCCGCCGCTGATCGAGCTGGACGGGGAGCCGCCGCTGATCGTTTTTTGCGAGGAGGACGAGACCGAAGCGCTCCCGCCTCTCCCCGAAGACCTTCCCGCCGAACCGGCGGAGGAGAACGAAGGCCGGGTTTTCCGCTTTCTGACGGAGACGATGGGCGTCAACGCCGCCGCGGCCTGCGGCGTGCTGGCGAATATTTACTGCGAATCCGGCTTCGACCCGACGCTGTACGGCGACAACGGCACGAGCTACGGGATCTGCCAGTGGCACGCCGAGCGCTTTACGGCGCTGCAGGACTACTGCGGCAAGAACGGCTATGATTACCGGACGCTGGACGGGCAGCTCCACTTTCTGCAGTACGAGCTGGAGAACGACTACGCCGACGTGGCGCACTCGGTTTTTTCCGCGGCTGAGGACGAGCAGGGCGCCTACGAGGCCGGCTATGCCTGGTGCTATCATTTTGAACGCCCGGCCGACTATCCGCGGATCTCGGTGATCCGCGGCGAGCTGGCCCGCAATACATACTGGGTCAAGTACCGGCCGCAGAGCTACGTCAACGGCTGCAGCCGCTGGAGCGCATACCTTGCGCTGACCGTGCGGAGCGATACCGTGCTGTGCAGCCAGCCCTGCCTGCCCGCGACCGACGCAAGCTCGGAGGAGCTGGCCCCCGCCGCGGCGGGACAGACGCTGACCGCGACCGCGCTCTATAAAAATACCGCGGACGAATACTGGTACCGCGTGAAGACCGAGGACGCGCGGACGGCCTACGTCCGGGCCTCGGAGGTCGAGAGCGGCGCGGCGCTCAGCGAGATCGCCTGCGCGGGCAAGCCCTTCCCCGAGGAGCTGCGCGTGGGAGAAAGCCTCAACGTGGACTGGATCATTACCTCGGCCTATCTTGAACTGGAGACGGCCGAGGGCCGCATCTACGGCGGGCTGGACTACGGCCGGGAGATGGTCACGCCGGGACGGATCGAGGGGATCGGGAAAACGAGCCTCAATCTCACCGACAGCGCCATCGACAACGCGCTGACCTTCCGGCTGCTGCCGAGCGGCTTCTACAAGGCGGAGATCTCCGTCACGGCGCGCTGCTGGTTTTCGCCCGACGGGAAGACCCTGGAGTCCGCGGAGATCGCGGCCACGCCGATCTCCTTCTACTTCTGCGAGGTGGAGGAGGACAGCGATCCCTGCACCGTGACCTTCGACCCGAACGGCGGCGTGTGCGGCACGGTGGCACTGCGCGTCCCGCGCGGACACCTGATCGACAGCCTCCCGATCGCGACCCGCCGGGGCTACCGCTTCCTCGGCTGGGCGAAGGAGCGCGACGCGCAGAGCGCGGACTACGGGCCGGACAAGAGCTATCCCGTGACCCGCGACGTCACGCTCTACGCGGTCTGGCGCTTCGTCGGCTGGACGGCGGAGGACGGCGTGCTCCGCTACTATAAAAAGGACGGCACGATGGTGACCGGCTGGATGAAGCTCGGCGAGAACCGCTATTATCTGAAGAAGAGCGACGGTTCGATGGTGACCGGCTGGGCGACGATCGCCGGCAAGCGCTACTACTTCAAGAAGGCCGACGGCACGATGGTGACCGGCCGGGCGACGATCGCCGGCAAGCGCTACTATTTCAAAAAGAGCGACGGCACGATGGTCACCGGCTGGGCGACGATCGCCGGCAAGCGCTGCTACTTCAAAAAGAGCGACGGTTCGATGGTGACCGGCTGGGCGACGGTCGCCGGGAAGCGCTATTATTTCAAGAAGAGCGACGGCACGATGGTGACCGGCTGGGCGAACATCGCCGGGAAACGCTATTTCTTCAAGCCCTCGGACGGCACGATGGTGACCGGCTGGGCCGTGCTCAACGCCAAGCGCTACTATTTCAGCCCCGAGACCGGCGCGATGCAGACCGGATGGATCACCGTCGACGGCGTCCGCTATTACATGGGCGACGACGGCGCCTTCCAATACACCGGCTGAGCGCCGACAAGCGAACGAAAAAAGGAAACGTCCTGCGGGCGTTTCCTTTTTTCGTATGAGGTGTTGACGCAAAAAACGGGCGCGGGTATAATGAAAAACAAGCAAAAAAAGGAACGGGGAGGACGACCCATGAGAAAAACTGCTGTCAGAGGCCTGTCGCTGCTGCTGTGTCTGGCTCTGTGCCTTACCCTGCTGCCGCAGACCGCCTTTGCCGACGACGGCGCGCTGATTGAGCTCGTTGACGAGCAGCCGGAGGAGCTCCCCTCCGCCGGGGAAGAGCTGCTCCTGCTCGACGAAAGCGAGGAGACCGCCCGGGGCCGTATAGAGGAACCGGAGGCGGACGGCACGGGGAGAGGAAGTTATGTAAACCCGTTCTACGCCGCGTACTTCACGGAGGACTCGCTTTTCGAGGAGGAGCTGTACGCCTCGCGCGAGGCGGAACGGCCCGCCTATTTCTGCGTCAGCCTGACGGATATCTCCGGGGCGGTCAAGGAAATGCTTCTGAAGCGGACTGCGAACGCGACCATCACCTTCAGCTCCTCGAGCTATCTCAGCGACAGCGAGGTGTTTGAACGGGTTTGGAACGCCTTTGACGCCGCCTATCAGCACAACGGCGTACCGACCGAGGGCGACTATCTGCTCTCCCAGTACGTCGGCTGGAGCTATACGTATACCCGCAAGAGCGTCAGCGGAGGCTATCGGTACGAGCTTGAGATGACGCTGGTGCTGCTGACGAACGCCGCGCAGGAGCGGGAGATCGACACCGAGATCGACCGGCTGATCGACGTGCTCGGCCTCGAGGACATGACGGAGCTGGAGAAGATCCGGACCGTCTACGACTACATGACCGAGACGATCCGCTACGACTACGACCGCCTGTACGACGACAGCTACACGCTGAAGTACACGGTCTACAACGCGCTGTTCGAGCATACGGCGGTCTGCGCGGCCTACGCCGCGCTGATGTACCGGCTGCTGCTGGAGGTCGGCGTGGACTGCCGCGTGATCGTCGGCAACAACGGCGACCACGCCTGGAACATTGTTCGCGTCGGCAATCTGTATTACAATATGGACGCCACCTGGGACGAGGGCTGCAGCTACTACTCGTGGTATCTGCGCGGAGCGGATAGCTTCCCCAGCCACACGCGCAACGCCCCCTACCTCACCGACGATTTCAACGCCGCGCATCCCACGAGCGGGACCAGCTTCAATGAGGACTTGCCGCGCATCGACTTCGACCGCAGCCGCGTCGATCTGACGGCGGGCACCGGGGAGAGCCGGACCGTGATCCTCACGGCGACGAACTATTACCGTCAGCTCAGCTTCACGGCCTATCGGCCGGACGGCGTTTCCACCTCCTGGGGCGGCTGGAGCGGCGTGTCGATCCCGCTGACGGTCACGGCCTCGAAGGCCGGGACCTACAACATGGTCATTGAGCTGATCGACTACGAGACGAAGAACGCCGTCGCCAGCGGCGTGCTCACGATCCGCGCGGTCGATCCCTCCGCCGCGGCGCGCTATACGATCAGCTATGACGCCAACGGCGGCACCGGCGCGCCCGCCGCGCAAAGCAAGATCCCCGACGTGACGCTCACGCTTTCGTCGCAGCGCCCGACCCGCAAGGGCTGCTGCTTCCTCGGCTGGTCGGTGGACAAGACGGCCGCGGAGCCGGAGTACTTCGCCGGCGGCGAGTTCACCGGCAACATCAGCGCCAGGCTGTACGCCGTCTGGGGCTCGGACGCCTACGTCCCCAAAGGACTGAGCACCGACAACAACGGCACGACGGGCCGCGTGCGTCTGAGCTGGCAGCCGGTCGCCGGGGCGACGGGCTATCACGTCTACCGCTCGCTCAGCGCCGACGGCAGCTATGAAAAGCTGACCGCCGCGCCGATCACGGACACCGTCTATACCGACAACCGCAGCGGCAGCGCCGGCACCCGCTTCTACTACCGGGTCGCCGCCGTCAGAGGCGGTCTGGAGTACTGCTCCGGAGAGGCGGTCTCGCAGGTGTCCCGCTGCCAGCGGCCCACCGGGCTGACGGCGAGCGCGAACAGCGACGGCAGCGTGACGCTGCGCTGGGACGAACCGCTGGTCAGGGGCAGCGTCAGCTTCTACCGCGTCTATCTCTGGCACGGAGAGACCGCTGTCTGGATCGGCGAGGAGGGCAGCCATCTGACCGCGAGCGGAACCTCCGTCACGGTCCCCGCCCGTTATCTGATCGACGGCGAGAGGGCGGAGTTCTCCGTCCGCGGCTGCAACAGCAAAAACGTCGTGGGCTCGATCTCGACTTACTCGGCTCCGGCGGCCGCCGTTTCGCGCTCCACGCAGCTGAAGCCGCCCGGCGTCGTCGTCTGCGACAACAACGGCACGACGGGCCGCGTGCGTCTGAGCTGGCAGGCCTCCGCCGGCGCGGCGGGCTATAACGTCTACCGCTCGCTCAGCGCCGACGGCAGCTATGAAAAGCTCAACGCCTCGCCGGTCACGGGCACGGTCTATACCGACAACCGCAGCGGCAGCGCCGGCACCCGCTTCTACTACCGGGTCAGCGCCGTATCGGGCGAGCGGGAATCCGCCTGCGGCCGGACGGTCTCGCAGGTGTCCCGCTGCCAGCGGCCGACGGGTCTGACGGCGAGAGCGCACAGCAACGGCAGCGTGACGCTGAGCTGGGAAGCCCCGCTCGTGAAGGGCAGCGTCAGCGCCTACCGGATCTATGTCTGGGACGGAGACCGCTTCGTCTGGATCGGCGAGGAGGGCAGCCATCTGACCGCGAGCGGCACCTCCGTCACGGTCCCCGCCCGTTATCTGGCCAGCGGCGTTCCGACGGAGTTTTCTGTCCGCGGCTACAACAGCAAGGACCTCCTCGGCTCGATCTCGATCTACGCCGCCACCGTGACGGTGACGCCGCGGTAAAGCCGCGCGCTCCCCGGCGGCCCGCTCGCAATCCTCGCCCCACCCCTACGGGGTAGAGGCGAGGATTTTGCGCTGGCGGGACGTCGAGGACGCCGTCCCCTACGGGCAAGACGAGAGGCTCGCTCGAGCGGGCGGCTGATAGCCGCCCCTACGGGGTAGAGGCGAGGATTTTGCGCTGGCGGGACGTCGAGGACGCCGTCCCCTACGGGGTAGACGCGAGGTTCGCGCGAGCGGGCAGCCGCCCCTGCAAAGCGGGCCCGCGGCTGCGACGGCGGCGCTGCCGGAGCGCAGCGATCAATTCGCACAAAAATAACTCAAAAATTTCTGCAATTTCAACGAAAAAATGCTTGACAAGCAGGGAAGCGCAGGTTATACTATCAAAGCGCGTGCGGCGAAAAGCGCGCGTAAATGCGAAGAAGCGGGAGATTGCTCGCGCAGCGAGGTAACTTCCGTGGAGTATGTCCGGTATCGGAAGCATATCCGATACGCAATCGGGCGGCTGAAACCCATCCGGTACACGCGTATATCGCGCGTACGGAGGATCGACCGGCCAGCTTGGCCGGTTTGTTTTTCGGACGCGGTCTGATACGCACGGTTGTGTGTACAGGAAAAGTTTCAACCGTACGCATTTTCCGAAGCGGAGCCAATGCCGCTGAAAAAACGTACGAAAAGGAGAAAAACACATGGCAAGCACCAGCAAGAACATGATCCGTATCCGCCTCAAGGCTTACGATCACCAGCTCATCGACAAGGCCGCCGAAACGATCGTCGAGGCCGCCAAGCGTACCGACGCAAAGGTCTCCGGGCCCATCCCGCTGCCCACCAAGACCGAGGTCGTCACCATTCTGCGCGCCGTCCACAAGTACAAGGACAGCCGCGAGCAGTTTGAGCGCCGCACGCACAAGCGCTTGATCGACATCATGAGCCCCACGCAGAAGACCGTCGAAGCGCTGATGAATCTGGAAGTTCCCGCCGGCGTCGAGATCGAGATCAAGCTCTGAGCCGAACCCCGCGAAACCCATCTGTTAGAAAAAAGAAATAACCCAGGGCCCGCAGCTTGCGAGTGCGGGCGGGTTAAGTTGCCAGCCTCTGGGCGGGGAAGACCCGGGCCATGCGAGGCAACCAATAACCGAAGGAGGAAATAACATGAAGAAAGCCATTATCGGCAAGAAGGTCGGCATGACGCAGATCTTCGACGAGGCGGGCAAGGTCATTCCTGTCACCGTCATCGAGGCCGGCCCGAACGTGGTCGTCCAGAAGATGACGAAGGAGAAGGAAGGCTACCAGGCCGTCCAGCTCGGCTACGAAGAAGTGGCCGACAAGAAGCTCAGCAAGCCCGAGCAGGGTCACCTGAAGAAGGCGGGCGTGGGCATGGTCAAGCATCTCAAGGAGTTCCGCCTTGAGGACGACAGCAAACTTGAAGTCGGCGACGTCGTGAAGGCCGACGTGTTCGCGGAAGGCGACAAGGTCGACGTCACCGGTATCAGCAAGGGCAAGGGCTACGCCGGCGTGATCAAGCGCTTCGGCCAGGGCCGCACGCCCACCAGCCACGGCGGCGGCCCCGTCCACCGTCACGCGGGCTCCATGGGCTCCAGCACCGATCCTTCCCGGATCTTCCCGGGCAAGAAGCAGGCGGGCCACATGGGCGTCGAGCAGGTCACCGTGCAGAACCTTGATATCGTCAAGGTCGACGCCGAGCTGAACCTGATCGCGATCCGCGGCGCGATCCCCGGCCCGAAGGGCGGGATCGTCTATATCAAGAACACCGTCAAGACTCAGCCCGTCAAGAAGGGCGAGGCTGCCGGCATCAGCGTCAACCCGCAGAAGGCCAGCGCGCGTGTCAACCCGCAGAAGGCCAGCGCGAGAACCAAGTAAGGAAAGGAGAGCAGCAACAATGCCTAAGGCTAAGGTTTTCAACATGGCCGGCGAGAACATCGGCGAGATCGAGCTCTCCGAGGCCATCTTCGGCATCGAGCCGAACAAGAGCGTCCTGCATGATTCCGTCAAGAATCACCTGGCCAACTGCCGTCAGGGCACCCAGAGCGCTCTCACGAAGGGCGAGGTTTCCTACACCACGAAGAAGCCCTGGCGCCAGAAGGGCACCGGCCGCGCCCGCGCCGGCTATGCCGGTTCTCCGGTGTGGTACCACGGCGGCGTAGCCTTCGCTCCGAAGCCGCGCGACTACAGCTACACCCTCAACAAGAAGGTCAGACGCCTGGCTCTCAAGTCCGCCCTCTCCGCGAAGGCGGCCGAGGACGAGATCGTCGTGATCGACGGCCTGAAGGTCGAAGAGATCAAGACGAAGGCGTTCAAGTCCTTCCTGGACAAGGTCGGCGTGGAGGGCAAGGCCCTCGTCGTCACCGAGGCCGTGGACGAGAAGGTCGTCAAGTCCGCCCGCAACATTGAGGGCGTGAGCACCACCATCGCCACCATCCTCAGCCCCTATCAGATTCTCACCAGCGGCAAGATGGTCGTCGACAAGGCCGCTCTTGCCAAGATCGAGGAGGTGTTCGCCTGATGAAGACCGCGTACGACATCATCATCCGTCCCATCATCACCGAGCAGTCCATGGAAGACCTGGACATCAAGAAGTACGCTTTTGAGGTGGCGAAGGACGCCAACAAGATCGAGATCCGCAAGGCGATCGAGGAGATCTTCGGCGTGACCGTGATCAAGGTCACGACCACGCACGTCCGCAGCAAGGCCAAGCGCACCGGCGCTTACCCCATGGGCAAAACCGCCTCCTGGAAGAAAGCCGTCGTCAAGCTCAGTGCCGACTCCAAGAACATTGAGATCTTCGAAGGCATGGTTTAAGGAGGAATAAAGAATGTCTATCAAAACTTACAGACCGACTACTCCTGCCAGACGTCAGATGACCGTCTCCGGTTTCGACGGAGTCGAGAAGCACGTCAAGCCTGAGAAGTCCCTTCTTGAGGTTCTCAAGAAGAACTCCGGCCGCAACAGCTACGGCCGCATCACCGTCCGCCACCAGGGCGGCGGCAACCGTCAGAAGTACCGCGTGATCGACTTCAAGCGCGACAAGCGCGACGTCGAGGGCAAGGTCGTCCGCCTCGAGTACGATCCGAACCGCAGCGCCTTCATCGCCCTGGTCGAGTATGCCGACGGCGAACGCCGCTACATTCTCGCCCCCGTGGGCCTGAAGAACGGCGACGCGGTGCTCGCCTCCGCCGCGGCTGACATCAAGCCCGGCAACGCGCTCCCGATGGCCAACATCCCCGTCGGCACCGTGATCCACAACATTGAGCTGTATCCCGGCAAGGGCGCCCAGCTCGTCCGCAGCGCCGGCGTCGCCGCGCAGCTGATGGCGAAGGAAGGCGGCATGGCCACCGTGCGCCTGCCCTCCGGCGAGATGCGCAAGGTCCGTCTGGACTGCTTCGCCACCATCGGCCAGGTCGGCAACATCGACCACGCCAACGTCCACATCGGCAAGGCCGGCCGCAAACGCCACATGGGCATCCGTCCCACGGTCCGCGGCTCCGTCATGAACCCGGTGGACCACCCCCACGGCGGCGGCGAGGGCAAGTCCCCGATCGGCCGTCCCGGCCCCGTTACTCCTTGGGGCAAGCCCGCGCTCGGCTACAAGACCCGCAAGACGAAGAACAGAACCGATAAGTTCATCGTCAAGCGCCGCAACGCTAAGTAAGGAGGGAAAGATTCATGAGCAGAAGCATTAAGAAAGGCCCCTTCGCCGCTCCCGAGCTGCTGAAGAGAGTCGACGAGATGAACAAGACCGGCAACAAGCAGGTCGTCAAGACCTGGTCCCGGTCCTCCACGATTTTCCCGTCCTTCGTCGGACACACCATCGCGGTCCATGACGGTCGCCGTCATGTGCCCGTGTACGTCACGGAAGACATGGTCGGCCACAAGCTGGGCGAGTTCGCGCCCACCCGCACCTTCCGCGGCCATGCCGGCAGCAAGACCGGCAAGTAAGGAGGAGAGACCATGGACGAAAAGAAAATTGCCCGTGCGGAGCACAAATACGCCCGCATTTCTCCCCGTAAGGTAGAGATCATCTGCAACATGATCCGCGGCAAGGACGCCAACGTGGCGCTGGCTCTGATGGAGAACACCCCGAAGGCCGGCTGCGAGCTGATGATCAAGGTGCTCAAGAGCGCCATGGCCAACGCCGAGGGTCCGAAGTACGAGATGGATCCCGAGAAGCTCTACGTTGCGGAGACCTACGCCAACGCCGGCCCGATCCTCAAGAGGTTCATGCCCAGGGCTCAGGGCCGCGGCTACCGCATCAACAAGCGCACCAGCCACATCACCATCGGCGTGGCTGAGAGAGACTAAGGGAAGGAGGCAGAATTATGGGACAGAAAGTTAATCCCCACGGCCTGCGCGTAGGCGTTATCAAGGACTGGGATTCCCGTTGGTACGCCAGAGAAGACAAGGTCGGCGATCTGATCGTCGAGGATCACAAGATCCGCGAGTATCTGAAGAAGACCCTTTATTCCGCCGGCGTTCCCACGATCGAGATCGAGCGCGACAGCGCGAAGGTCCGCATCTATATCCACTGCTCCCGCCCCGGCGTCGTCATCGGCAAGGGCGGCGCGGAGATCGAGCGCCTGCGCCTCGAGGTCGAGAAGCTGATCGGCAAGCCCGTCGCTCTCTCCATCGTCGAGGTCCGCACGCCCGACACGAACGCCCAGCTCGTCGCTGAGAACATCGCTCAGCAGCTCGAGAAGCGCATCGGCTTCCGCCGTGCGATGAAGAACGCCATGGGCCGCGCCATGAGAATGGGCGCCCGCGGCATCAAGGTCAAGTGCGGCGGCCGTCTGGGCGGCGCCGAGATCGCCCGCTCCGAGTGCTATCACGAGGGCACCATCCCCCTGCAGACCATCCGCGCCGACATCGACTACGGCTTTGCCGAGGCGAACACGACTTACGGCCGGATCGGCGTGAAGGTGTGGATCTACAAGGGCGAGGTCCTTTCCCAGACCCTGCGCACCACCCCGCGCACGATGGATCTGAACAAGCCCCAGGGCGAGCGCCGTCGCAGAGACGACCGCCGCCAGGGCGGAGACCGCCGTCAGGGCGGTTACAACCGTGACAACCGCGACAACCGCGGCCAGGGCGGCGATCGCCGTCAGGGCGGCTACGGCAGCCGGCCGGCCGGTCAGGGCAGCTTCAACCGCGGCCCCCGTCCCGCCGCTCCCGCTAAGGAAGGAGGCAACAACTAATGTTAATGCCTAAGAGAGTGAAATACCGCAGAGTCCAGCGCGGCCGCATGAAGGGCAAAGCCACCCGCGGCAACGAGGTGACCTACGGCGAGTTCGGCCTGGCCGCACAGGAGCCCGGCTGGATCACTTCCAACCAGATCGAGGCGGCCCGTATCGCCATGACCCGCTACACCAAGCGCGGCGGCCAGGTCTGGATCAAGATCTTCCCCGACAAGCCCGTGACCGCCAAGCCCGCCGAGACCCGTATGGGTTCCGGTAAAGGCTCCCCCGAGTACTGGGTTTCCGTCGTCAAGCCCGGCAGGGTGATGTTTGAGATCGCCGGCGTCCCCGAAGAGACCGCCCGCGAGGCTCTCCGCCTGGCCAGCCACAAACTGCCCATCAAGACGAAGATCGTCGCGAAGGGCGCCGAGACTGAGAATGGTGGTGAATAAGATGAAGGCAAAAGACATCAGCAATCTGTCTGTCGAAGAGCTTGAGAAGAAGCTCGCCGAGCTGAAGAAGGACCTGTTCATGCTCCGTATGCAGCATGCCACCAATCATCTTGACAACCCCACCAAGATTTCTGCGGCCCGCCGTGACATCGCCCGTGTCAAGACCGTGCTTCGCCAGAAGCAGAACTGAGGAGGTAACGAAACATGAATACTGAGAGAACTACTTCCCGTAAGGTCCGCGTGGGCAAGGTCGTTTCCGACAAGATGGACAAGACCGTGGTCGTGATCGTGGAAGATCGCGTGGCCCACAAGGTCTACAAGAAGATCATCGGCCGCACCTACCGCCTGAAGGCACACGACGAGAACAACGAGTGCC
>JAILOS010000108.1 GCA_024690695.1 Oscillospiraceae bacterium | reverse complement strand
GTCAGGGCGCGGCGGGCCGCCAGACAGCGGCGGCGCTGCTCGCTCTTGCCCGGACCGTACTGTCGTATTGCGCCGCGCCGGACGAGGCCGATCTCGCCGCGCTGCACGCGGCGCTGGCGGAGCGGGGAACGCGCGTCTGCTTCCCGGTCGTCACCGGTCCGGGGACGATGGAGGCCCGCGTTCCCGAAAGCCCGGAGGCTCTCGTCTCCGGCGCCTTCGGCCTGCGTCAGCCCGATCCCGCGCGCTCGGCCTTCGTCGCGCCGGAGACGATCGACCTGGCGCTCTGCCCCTGCGTCGGCTTCGACCGCGCGCACCGGCGGCTCGGCCACGGCGGCGGCTACTACGACCGCTATCTCGCCGCCTGTCCGCGGGCACGGCGCGTCCTCGTCGGCTTCGCGTGCCAGGAGCTCGACGCCGTAGCGTGCGAGCCGCACGATCTGCCGATGCAGCGCGTCGTCTGCGAGACCTTCTGCGAATAATGCGAAAGAATGCGAAAAGAGCCGGCCCCCGACGGAGTTCTTCCGTTGGGGGCCGGCTGCGTTTGTATCGGGATCAGGAGACGGTAAAGCGGATGTCGCCCGTGTCCGTGGTGACGCGGCAGACGCCGCCGTCCGTCTCCGGCACGTCGATCTTGCCGGTGTCGGTGCGCGCGATGAAGCGCTTGGGCGTCAGCAGCGAGCCGCTCACGTCGCCGGTATCGGTTTTGATCGTCAGCTCGGCCGCGTCGCAGCGCTTCAGCGTCACGTCGCCGGTGTCGCGCCGGACCGTGATGCTCTCCGCGGCGATCACGTTTTCCATCGTCAGGTCGCCCGTGTCGCCCTCGGAGGAGAGGCTTTTGCAGGTGATATCCTTGAGCTGGGCCTTGCCGGTGCCGACGCGCAGGCTCACATCGCCCGCGCAGACGACCGAGCGCAGCTCCACCTTGCCGGTCGAGACAGAGAGCTCCAGCGTGCCGGCGGAGAGCTCCGAGAGCTTGATGTCGCCGGTGCTGGTCTTCACGCTGATCGGGCCCGAGGACGAAGCCCGGCAGTCGATATCGCCCGTGCTGGCCGTGAGATAGACGCCCGCAAAGCGGAAGTCCTCCGGGATTTCAAGCTTGCCCGTGCTCACAAACACCGTGAGGGAGCCGTAGTCCGCCTGCGGCAGATAGACCTCGATCGAGGGCGTGCGGAAGGAGAAGAGCGAGAAGCTGTCCTTCCAGTTTCCCTCGCTCCGGCGGCTGACCGAGAGTCTGCCGTCCTCCACGGCGGCTTCGCCGCGCACGTTCTTCGGCTCGTTGAACACCACGCGGCAGCGCCCGTCCTCCGAGGGGAGGAAGCGCACGTCTTCCGTTTCGGCGTCGATACAGATATTTTCAAAGGCTTCGTCGATCTCAAAGGTTTCGGACTCGTAAACCGTCGTATCGAAGGCCGTGAAATCCCAGCCGTGGGAGGCCAGCGACCAGACAAAACCGAGCAGCCCGAGCCCCAGCAGGCAGGCTGCGATGATCAGCCAGATTTTAGAAGGTGTATTCATTTCGTTTTCTCCTTTCCGAGAAACAGAGATTTTATGCCCCGCGCGGTGGCCTTCATCAGCTTCACCGCGGCTTTGACGAGGCCCTTGCAGCCGTAGAACAGGAAGATCGACAGGCCCGCGACGATCAGCGCGCCGCTGACGAGCAGAAGCCCCTGCGCCGCTCCGCCTGTGAACAGCAGCACGACGCCGCCGACCAGGCAGGCTATGACGCTGAGGATCAGCGAGATCACGACGGCCCACAGCGACAGGACCACGGCCCAAACGACGATGAAGACGGACAGCAGGACCGCGGAAGCGGCGATCAGCAGCGGGAACCAGAGCGGGAAGCCCAGGATCAGCAGAAGGATCTCCCAGGCGCGCAGCGGGTGCGACCGCACCTTTTCCCGGACGATCGCCGTGATCGGCGTCTCCGCCACGATCTGCGCGGCAAGCTCCTCCACGGGACCGAGCCCGGCGACGGCCTCTTCCTCCGTCAGCCCCTCCTCCACGCGGTCGTCGATCATTTCGCCGTAGAAGCCGAGGCGCTCCGCGAGCTCCTCCTGCGGCAGCCCGGCGAGCGCCTGCTCCAGCCGGGCGAGAAATTCTTGCTTATTCATTCGGTCGTTCCTCCCTGGTGACGAAGCGGTAGATCGACAGGATCTCCTGCCAGTCGCTCTTGAATTCCTCGATGCGCCGGACGCCGGCGTCGGTGATGCGGTAGTATTTTCGCAGCCGCCCGCCGTGCTCCGCGCTCCGGACCGTCAGCATCTCCGCCGATTCGAGCCGCTTCAGGATGGTGTACAAGGTGGACTCGGACAGCTCGACGCAGGGCCTGAGCTCCTTGATGATCTGATAGCCGTAGGAGTCCTCGTTTTTGATCGCGGCCAGAACGCACACGTCCAGCAGACCGCGCTTGAGTTGAACGTCCATGTCATACCTCCCTTCGCGGAATACATCGTAACACGAAGTATAGCGCTTGTCAAGAAAAATTTTCCGGAGAAGGCGGAAACGACAGAGAAAACGGCAAAAAACCGGGCGGCCGCAGAGGAAAAAGTCTGCGGCCGCCCGGTTTTCGGGCGCCTTATTCCAGATACGGCGGCGAGAAGCACTCGTCGGGCAGGCAGGGGGCCATGGCCGTCAGCAGCCGGTCAGGGCCGGAGACGTAAGGCCGGCATTCGTTCAGCAGCGCCGCTTCGCTCCGCGGCCCTCGCGAAAGGGACAGGCGCAGCAGCGTGCCCGCGTCCCGGCGGCTCTCCAGCAGCACCGTGCCGCCGTGCTTTTCCGCCACGCCGCGCACGACGGTCAGGCCGAGACCGGCGCCGTAGGGCAGCTCGCTGAGCGAAAAGCCGCTGCGGAAGCGCTGGAACACGTCGTTCATCCGCTCGGGCGGGATCCCCGCGCCGTCGTCGCGCACGCTGAGATACACCCGGTCGCTGAAGCTCTGCAGCTCCAGCAAGATTCGCCGCAGCCCGACCGCGTGGACGAGACAGTTGGACAGCATGTTGAACACCGCCAGCTCCAGCAGCGCCGGATCCGCCCACAGCAGCACGCGCCGGCTGCAGGAGAAGGCAAAATCCACGTCCGGCCGCAGCAGGCGCAGGCTGCCGATCACGTCGCCGCAGAGCTCGCCGAGGTCGACGGAGCAGAAGGACGCGGGGAGGCTGTTCTGGAGGATGCCGCGGGCCGCGGTCACGTTGGACAGCAGGCGGTTGAGCGAATAATACTCCTTCGTCAGCGCGCGGAAGCTCTTCAGCAGCTCCGGATGGGCCAGCTCTCCGGCGACGGCGCGGCCGGCCTCGGCCGCGAGGTTCAAATTCATCAGCCCCGTGCGCAGGGACTGCAGCCAGGCGTCGCTGAAAACGCTCTCGTCCGGCTCCTGCCGCGACAGGAACAGGACCTGAAAGCCCTCCGTCCGGCTGGAGCGCAGCAGACAGTGCTTCTCCCCGACGAAGACGGCGGCGGCAAAGCCGGCGGCCTGCGTTTCGGCGAGCTCTTCGCCGAACAGGGCGCGCAGGCTTTTGCCCGTGCAGTCGGGGCCGAGAAGGCGCAGGGCCGCGGCGTTGGCATAGACCAGCCGGCCGTTCTGCGCCAGAGCGGCCGCTTCGTTGGTGAGCGAAAGAAGGTCTGAGGGAAGTTGGAGCATGATGGTAGCCTCCCATGGTCATAGATCGGACAAGCTCCGCGAAGGCGGAGCCCGGCCGGAAAACGGGCGGTCGCCGCCGCCCGACGTCAGCATATCAAAAATCGACAAAATATACAAGTACGCCGGGAAGGATCGCGCCGAAAAAGCTGAAATTTCGGCATTTTTTCCTTGTGCAAAACGGAATGAAATCTTGATTTTTAGAGATAGTATATGTTACAATCTAACTGTTGATCGCGGGAAAAGATTTCCGCCCTCGGCATACAGATCTGGAAAATTTTTTTAAAATTGGAGGATACAAAACATGATCAAAGTCGGCATCAACGGCTTCGGCCGCATCGGCTCCCTGGCTTTCCGCGCCGCCATCAAGTCCGACGACATCGAGGTCGTCGCCATCAACGCCCCCGGCCATCCCGCTTCCCACATCGCCTACTGCGTGAAGTACGACAGCGTCCACGGCCGCTTCGACGGCGAAGTCGTCGGCAACGACGAGGACAGCACCGTCACCGTCAACGGCAAGGTCGTCAAGGTCCTCTCCGACAAGACTTACCGCGACGCCACCCTCATCCCCTGGGGCGAGCTGGGCGTCGAATACGTGCTCGAGTGCACCGGCGTTTACCTCGACAAGGCGAAGGCTCAGGCCCACATCGACGCCGGCGCGAAGGTCGTCGTCATGTCCGGCCCCGCGAAGGACGACACCCCGATGTTCGTCTGCGGCGTCAACCTCGAGAAGTACACGCCCGATATGCAGTTTGTCTCCAACGCCTCCTGCACCACCAACTGCCTGGCCCCGATCACCAAGGTCGTCAATGACAACTTCGGCGTCATCGAAGGCCTGATGACCACCGTGCACGCCTCCACCGCCACCCAGGCGATCGTCGACGGCTTCCCGAAGAAGAAGGATCTGCGCGGCGCCCGCTCCATCTACAACAACATCATCCCCTCCTCCACCGGCGCTGCGAAGGCTGTCGGCAAGGTCATCCCCGAGCTCAACGGCAAGCTCACCGGTATGTCCATGCGCATCCCCGCTCCGGACGTGTCCGTCGTCGACGTGACCTTCCGTCTCGAGAAGGCCGCCACCTACGCCGAGATCTGCGCCGCCATGAAGGCCGCCTCCGAAGGCCCGATGAAGGGCGTCCTCGAGTACGTGGACGACGAGGTCGTCTCC